>NZ_CP046674.1:1206241-1507801 GCF_018243235.1 Ralstonia nicotianae | reverse complement strand
CTGGCAAACGCGCATCGGGCCGCATGGTCACTGCTGCACCAGCTTGGGCGTCAGGCCCAGTTGCTCGGCGCGCTTCTGTGCCATCTCCGCCGAGGCGCGATCATTGAACGGGCCCGCGCGCAGCAAGGCCAGATCGCCCTTCTCGGGCACCTTCTTGTGCTCGATGTAGCCGGGAATCTTCTCGCCCTTGAGTTTGCTCAGCCAGTTGCGGGCGCGGTCTTCCGAAGCGAACGCGCCGATCAGCAGCAGGAATTTGCCGTCCTTG
This sequence comes from Ralstonia nicotianae, assembly GCF_018243235.1. Lineage (NCBI taxonomy): Bacteria > Pseudomonadati > Pseudomonadota > Betaproteobacteria > Burkholderiales > Burkholderiaceae > Ralstonia > Ralstonia nicotianae. The sequence continues at coordinate 1,507,536 of NZ_CP046674.1, read as the reverse complement.
GCTTCGGCAGCCGGTGCAGCCTGGACGGACGCGGCAGGCTTCGCCTGCGGCTTGGTATCGGTTGCCGTCGCGCCGGCGGCGGCCTTGGGCGACGGCTTGGCGGCGGCCGGCGTGCTCGCCGCGGAGGTGCCGCCGGCGGAAGACACGACCTCTTCCCCCTGATCCAGCGCCTGCGCCTGCTGCGGGGCCGCCCCGTCGGCACGCGGCGCCGAGCGGCGGCTGGCCACCTTGGGTTCATCGGCCGACGCCTTGGCGCCGCGATCGACCGGCTGGTCCTGGATCTGGACCGCGACGCCGTCCGTCACCGGGCGCGGCTTGGCATCGAACACCAGCGGCAGCACCACCACGGCGGCCCCCACCAGCACGACCGCGCCGATCAGGCGCCGCCGCGCGCGCTGCTTTTGCGGCAGCTCGGGATCGAGACCGTCATCGACGTCATCATCGCGCCGCGCCGCGCGGCTGCGGGATGCCGAGGCGGCCCGCGACTCGCGCACCGCGTCGCGCGCTACATCGGCAGCGCTGCCGGCGGCGCCACGCGCGCTTTCGGCAGGCTTGCGGGAAGAGAAGATGGAAAACAGTCCCATGGATTGCGCCCGGGTTGGCTCTCTGACGATGCGAAACGAGGGGCTGCAGCACCGGCACCGGATCGCCCGGCGCTGCCTGGTCTTCGTTAGTGCGCGCGGGTCTTGCGCTCCGCCAGCACACCGGCAACGGTGAAGAACGATCCGAAGACGACGATTCTATCATCCTCGGTCGCCCGCTCCATGGCGTTGCGATAGGCGGTGGCGGGATCGCCATAGGTTGCGACGCTGGCCTCCTTGCCCGGGCTGAAGCCTGCATCCGCCAGGGCTTGCTCGAGTTGTGCCGCGCTCGCCGCGCGCGGCGTCGGCAGATCGGTCAGGCACCAGTGATCGACCTTGTCGAGCAGATGGCCCAGCACGCCCGCGATGTCCTTGTCCTGCATGGCGCCGAACACCGCGTAGGTGTAGCGGAAGAAGCCCATGTTCTCGAGATTCTGGCCCAGGGCCGCCGCGGCATGCGGATTGTGGGCCACATCCAGGATCACCGCCGGTCGGCCCGGCATCACCTGGAAGCGTCCCGGCAGCGCCACGCGCGATAGCCCGACGCGCACGTCCTGCGCGGTGATCGCCAGCCGGTCGCGCACCGAGTCCAGCGCAGCCAGCGCCGCCGACGCATTCAGCAGCTGGTTGGCCCCGCGCAGCGCCGGATAGCCCAGCGACGACCAGCGCCGGCCCCGCCCGCTCCAGCCCCACTGCTGCTTATCGCCCTGGAAGTTGAAATCGCGGCCGATCAGCCACAGGTCCGCGCCGATGGCCTCGGCGTGCCGGACCAGCGAGACCGGCGGCACCGGGTCGGAGCACACCGCCGGCACGCCCGGCCGGAAGATGCCGGCCTTCTCGAAGCCGATCGCCTCGCGCGTGTCGCCCAGGTAGGCCATGTGGTCGAGATCGACACTGGTGACGACGGCACAGTCGGGATCGATGATATTGACCGCATCCAGCCGGCCGCCCAGCCCCACCTCCAGGATCACCGCATCCAGCCCTGCCCCGGCAAACAGATGCATGATCGCCAGCGTGGTGAACTCGAAGTACGTCAGGCTGACGGGCTCGGCGAAGCTGCAGCGGGCGCGCTCGACCGCCTCGAAATGCGGCAGCAGCATCGCGTCGGTGGCGATCTCGCCATTGACGCGGGCGCGCTCGTTGAAGTCGATCAGGTGCGGCGATGTGTGGCAGCCGACCTTGTAGCCGGCCGCCATCAGGATGGCCTCCAGCATCGCGCAGGTCGAGCCCTTGCCGTTGGTGCCGCCCACGGTGAAGACGACCGGATCGAGCTTGAGCGCCAGCGCGTCGCGCACGCGGCTGATGCGCTCGAGCCCCATGTCGATGCCGACGGGGTGCGCGGTTTCCAGATGGGCCAGCCAGTCCGGCAGGTTATCGAAACAATGCATGCGGTGCGGTGTGCGATCGGATCGCGCAAAAAGAAGAAGCGCGGACTCTCGCCCGCGCTTCAGTTCACAGGGTGCGGGGCATCAGGCCAGCGCGTCGGCCGGCTGCTTCTGCAGCAGGGCAAGCAGCTCGGCGATTTCGCGGCGCATGCTGCGGCGGTCGATGATCATGTCGATGGCACCCTTCTGCAGCAGGAATTCGGCGCGCTGGAAGCCTTCCGGCAGCTTTTCGCGCACGGTCTGCTCGATCACGCGCGGGCCGGCGAAGCCGATCAGCGCGCGCGGCTCGGCGATCACCACGTCGCCCATGAAGGCGAAGCTGGCGGAAACGCCGCCCATGGTCGGATCGGTCAGCACGCTGATGAACGGCAGCTTGGCTTCGGCCAGCTTGTTGACCATGGCCGTGGTCTTGGCCATCTGCATCAGCGACAGCAGGCTTTCCTGCATGCGCGCGCCGCCCGTGGCTGACACGCAGATGAACGGCACCTTCTGCTCCAGCGCCGTCTGCGCGCCGCGCGTGAAGCGCTCGCCCACCACCGAGCCCATCGAGCCGCCCATGAATTCGAACTCGAAGCAGGCCACCACCACCGGCAGCGCGTGGATGGCGCCGCCCATCACGACCATGGCGTCGGTCTCGCCGGTGTCGTCCATGGCCGTCTTGATGCGGTCGGGATACTTCTTGGTGTCCTTGAACTTGAGCGCGTCGACCGGGAGGATCTCCTGTCCCAGCTCATAGCGGCCCTCGGCGTCCAGCAGCGCATCCAGGCGCGCGCGGGCGCCGATGCGCATGTGGTGTTCGCACTTGGGGCAGACGTGCAGGTTGGCTTCGACGTCGGTACGGTACAGCACCGACTCGCAGGCGGGGCATTTGATCCACAGGCCTTCCGGAATGCCCTTGCGTTGCGACGGATCGGTCTGTTGGATCTTGGGCGGAAGCAGTTTGTCCAGCCAGCTCATGCGTACTCCTTGAATGCGCTCGCGCGGGTCATGTGGCTCAGGCGTCGAGCGCCTGGCGGATGTCCGCGATGAAATCAGTCAGACATTGTACCGCTTGTTCGCGGGACGCCTCCTCCAGCAATTGCACAATGCGGGATCCGATCACCACCGCATCGGCCACGCCGCCGATCGCGCGCGCCGTCGCCGCATCGCGGATGCCGAAGCCGACCCCCACCGGCAGCCGCGCGTGCTGGCGGATCTGCGGGATGCGCGCGGCCACGCTGTCGAGGTCCAGCGTCGCCGCACCCGTCACGCCCTTGAGCGAGACGTAGTAGATGTAGCCACTCGCCACGCGGGCGATCTGCGCCATGCGCGCTTCGGTCGACGTGGGCGCCAGCAGGAAGATCGGGTCGATGCCCGCGGCCCGCATGGTCTTGGCGAACGCCTCGCACTCCTCGGGCGGATAGTCCACCACCAGCACGCCGTCCACGCCGGCTTCCGACGCGGCCTTGGCGAAGGCGTCGATGCCCATGCGCTCGATCGGGTTGGCGTAGCCCATCAGCACCACGGGCGTGGTCTTGTCGGTGGCGCGGAACGCACGCACGTAGTCCAGCACGGTGCGCAGGCCGATTTTCTTGGCGAGTGCGCGCTCCGACGCACGCTGGATGACCGGGCCGTCGGCCATCGGGTCGGAAAACGGCACGCCCAGTTCGATGACGTTGGCGCCGCCCTTGACCAGCGCATGCATCAGGTCGACGGTCAGCTCGGGATACGGGTCGCCCGCCGTGATGAACGGAATCAGGCCCTTGCGGCCCTGCGCGGACAATTGCGAAAAAGTTTGAGCAATGCGGGACATGGATTGAAGAGGTTTCAGGCGACCCTGACGGTGTCGGGCACCTGGGAATCAGTCGATTGGGGTCCAAGCGGCGTGACGGCGGCCACCCGCTCGCGCGCCACGCGGCAATACTCGGCGTTGATCTCGAAGCCGGCAAACCGGCGGCCCAACCGCGCGCAGGCCGCGGCGGTGGTACCGCTGCCCAGGAACGGGTCCAGCACCAGCCCGCCCGGCGGGCAGCTCGCCAGCACCATGCGCTCGACCAGTTCCAGCGGCTTCTGCGTCGGGTGCTCGGCGCGTTCGGGGTCCTGCCGGTGCAGGCGCGACACGCTCCACACGTCCTTCGGGTTGTAGCCGACCTCCAGCCACTTCTTGCCCTCGAAGCGCTTGCGGCTGCGGGCCTTCTTGGTCTCGGCGTCGTACGGGATGCGCACGGCGTCGACATCGAAGTAGTAGTCGCGCGAGGCGGCGAAAAAGCCGATGTTGTCGTGCACCGAAGAGAACTTGCGCGTGCTGCCGCCCATGCTGGGCACGCGGCGGTCCCAGATGATCTCGTTGATCATCGACAGGCGCCGCTTGAGCATCACGAACAGCTCCGGCGCGTACTGCCACGTGCAGAACAGGTAGAGCGAGCCGTTGCGCGCCAGCTTCGGCAACACCGCCTCGATCCAGCGTTCCGACCAGGCCAGGTAGGCCTCGCCCGACAGCTTGTCGGAGTCGTTGCCATAGTCCTTGCCCAGCCCGTACGGCGGATCGGCGATGACGAGGTCCACGCTGCCGTCGGCCAGGCGGCCGACACCGGCAATGCAGTCCTCGTTGAAGATGCCGTCGATGGCGCGCTTGGTCATTGCGTCAGAGATCGATGCCCGAGAGTTCGGCGACGGTATGCATGTCCTTGTCGCCGCGGCCGGACAGGTTGACCAGCAGGATCTTGTCCTTCGGCAGCGTCGGCGCCAGCTTGCAGGCGTAGGCCAGCGCATGGCTGGACTCCAGCGCGGGGATGATGCCCTCCATGCGGCACAGGTCGTGGAAGGCCTGCAGCGCTTCCTTGTCGGTGATGCCGACATACTGCGCGCGACCCGCGTCCTTCAGCCAGGCATGCTCGGGGCCGACACCGGGGTAGTCCAGGCCGGCCGAGATCGAATGCGTCTCGATGATCTGGCCGTCCTCGTCCTGCAGCAGATAGGTGCGGTTGCCGTGCAGCACGCCCGGCGAGCCGCCCGTGAGCGACGCGGCATGCCGGCCCGACTCGAGGCCCTCGCCCGCCGCTTCCACGCCGATCAGCTGCACGCTGGCATGGTCGATGTACGGATAGAAAATGCCCATGGCGTTGGAGCCGCCGCCCACGCAGGCGATCACGGCGTCCGGCTGGCGGCCGGCCAGCTCGGGCATCTGCACCTTGCATTCCTCGCCGATCACGGCCTGGAAGTCGCGCACCATCATCGGATACGGGTGCGGACCGGCCACGGTGCCGATGATGTAGAAGGTGTCGGCCACGTTGGTGACCCAGTCGCGCATCGCTTCATTCAGCGCGTCCTTGAGCGTGCGCGAACCGGACTCCACCGGCACCACGGTCGCGCCCAGCAGCTTCATGCGATAGACGTTGGCGGCCTGCCGGCGCACGTCCTCGCTGCCCATGTAGACCACGCACTCCATGCCGTAGCGCGCGGCGATGGTGGCGGTGGCCACGCCGTGCTGGCCGGCGCCGGTCTCGGCGATCACGCGCGGCTTGCCCATGCGGCGCGCCAGCAGCGCCTGGCCGATGACGTTGTTCACCTTGTGCGCGCCGGTGTGGTTCAGGTCTTCGCGCTTGAGGTAGATCTGCGCGCCGCCGCAATGCTCGGTCAGGCGGCGGGCATGGTAGATGGGCGACGGACGGCCGACGAAATGCTTCAGCTCGTACTCGTATTCCTTGATGAATTCGGGATCGTGCTGATAGCGCGCATAGGCATCGCGCAGCTCGTCCAGCGCGTGGGACAGCGTTTCCGCAACGAAGGTGCCGCCGTAAGGGCCGAAGTGGCCGTGGGCGTCGGGCAGGTTGTACATGGCAATCTCTCGAGGCATCCGCCGGGCTCAGACCAGGGACCGGCCGGCGGCGATATTCAGGAAGGTGCGAACCGCGAGAGACCGGCCAATGTGGCTCAGGCTTGCACCGACGCGCCCAGGGCGGCATCGGCCTCGCGGACCGCACGCACGAATGCGGTCATGCGGGCGCGGTCTTTCACGCCCCGTGCGGCCTCGATTCCGCTGCTCACGTCGACAGCGTAAGGCCGCACACGCTCAATCGCGCCAGCGACGTTTTGCGCGCTCAACCCACCACTCAAAACGAGCCGAGGAGCGGCGCTTGGCGGTGCGGATTGCGAGAGCCATTGCGGGGGAATCAGGGTCCAGTCGAAGACGTGGCCGCCGCCGCCGTAGCCCTCGACGAATGCGTCGAGCAGCAACCCCTGGGCAGCGGCAAACCGATCGGCGAATTCTACCAAATCGGTTCCCGGCTGAACACGCAGGGCGCGCAGCCAGGGCAGCCCCACCTTCCCGGCGATCTCCGCGCACTGCTCGGGCGTCTCGTCGCCGTGGAACTGCAGCAGCGTGAGCGGTACCTGGTCGAGCACCCGGGCCACGTCGTCGGCGCTGGCATTGACGAACAGGCCCGTCACGGTGACGAACGGACCGGCACGGCGGGCCAGCTCGGCCGCGCGCCCGGTGGCGACGTAGCGGGGGCTGGGCGGATAGAACACCAGCCCGATGGCATCGGCGCCCAGCGCGACGGCATGGTCGACGTCGTCCGGCTGGGTCAGGCCACAGAGCTTGATACGGGTACGGTGAAGCGGCATGGCAATGGTCATGGGCCGGCGTGCTCGTCGAACACGCCGCGAAACAGGCTGGACGACGCCGGGGATGCCGGCAGCCGGAAGGCATCAGGATAGCCGACCTCGGCAAGGTACAGGCCGTCGGGCATGAAGGTGGGGGCGGCGGCCTTGCGGTCGCGCGCGGCCAGCACCTCGCCCATCCACGCCGCCGGGCGCTTGCCCCGGCCGATCGCCACCAGGCAGCCCATGATGTTGCGCACCATGTGGTGCAGGAAGGCACTGCCGCGGATGCGCACGAACACCCATTCGCCCTGCCCCCGCACCTCGGTCGAATACATCGTCTTGACGGGCGACTTGGCCTGGCATTCTGCCGCACGGAAGGAGGAAAAATCGTGCTCGCCGACCAGCACCTGCGCGGCCTCGTGCATGGCTGTCACGTCAAGTGACTGTCCGGGCGGCAGCGTCACGTAGCCAGCCTTGCCTTCGAGCAGCGGTGCGCGCGTCGGACCGTAGGTCAGCGCGTAGTAGTACGTGCGGCGATGCGCGGAGAAGCGCGCGTGAAAATCTTCCGGCATCGCCTGCGCCCAGCGCACGGCTACCGTCGGCGGGAGGAAGGCATTGGTGCCGCGCACCCACGAGAATGGATCGCGCACCAGGTCGGTGTCGAGATGGACCACCTGCCCCAGCGCATGCACGCCGGCGTCGGTGCGGCCTGCCACGGTGGTCGGCAAGGCCACGCCGGCAAACTCGCGCAGCGCCGCCTCGAGCACGTCCTGCACGGTGTTGCCGTGCGGTTGCGACTGCCATCCCGAAAACGCGGCACCGTCGTACTGGATGCCGAGCGCGATGCGCGTCATGCCGAATGAATCCCCATGCGAAATGAAAAACGCCGGCAGGATACCACCCTGCCGGCGTTGGCGAAGCCGTACGGCGCAGTGCCGATCAGCCGATCTGGCGCATCAGCGCCTGGGCCTCGGCGTGGAACGACGGATCGCCCAGGTCCAGCACTTCCTGCAGCAGCTCGCGCGCACCTTCCTTGTCGCCGATCTCGATGTAGGCCTTGGCCAGATCGAACTTGATCTGCAGGTCGCGCACGCCATCGATGCCACCCTCGGCCGACAGCGTGTGCGGGAGGTTGGTGTCCAGGCGCATGACCGTCAGCGGCTCTTCTTGCTGCGCGACGACCTCCTGGGGCTGCGGCGCTGCGTCGAGCTGCACCGGCGTTTCCGGCAGGTCGGCAGGCTGCGCCCAGGCCGGCAGGCTGTCTGCGGCCACGGCGGCAGGCGCCGGCTCCACGGCAGGCGTCTCGGCAACGGGCGCCGTCGGGTTCAGGTCCAACGACAGATCGGACAGATCCATGTGCAGCGGCGGCACCGAAGCCGGCTGGAACGCTTCGCCGGCATGGCCAGCGAAGTCGGTCTGCGGCAGTTCGAGCGCCGGCGGGGCTTCCGGCTCGGCAAGCGGCTGGAACACCTCGGCTGCCTGGAGCGGCGCCGTGATCGGCTCGCCGGCCGCCGGCGCCGGGAAGGATTCCAGCGGCAGCTCCAGATCCGCCAGTTGCGGTGCCTTGGTCGACGGCATGGACGGATCCATGCCCGGATCCACCGTGGTCCATTCTTCGCCGCGGCGGGTGGTTTCGCCCGTCACGGTCGGCTTGAACGCCTCGGCAGCCGCCGCGACAGCGCCCATGCCCGCCAGGGCAGCGCCCGCAGCAGCCACGGCACCACCGCCGGCGTGACCGTGACGGTCATCGGCGGCAACCTGCTCGTGGTGGCCGTCGCCCTGCACCGTCAGGTACAGCGGATTGGCCGGATCGAACTTGCGGCCCAGCGCGGCGGCCTCGGCCCAGTCGGGCGATGCGGCCCCCACCTGCGCCAGCATTTCCTCGGCGATGGTCTGGAAGCCGTGCGCATCCTGGCGGTTGGCGTAGATTTCCATCAGTTTGAGGCGGATGGCCTGGCGCTCCGGATGCTGCTCGAGCGCCTCGCGCAGGATTTCCTCGGCCTGCACGTCGCGGCCATAGGCGATGTAGACGTCGGCTTCCGCGATCGGATCGACTTCATTGCTCTCGTTGCCACCGCCGATGCGGAAATCGGCCCCGAACACGCTGTGCTGCGACGTATCGATGCTCTGGCCGCCAGCCGCGCCGAACAGCGAGTTGGCCCCGGCCATCACCGTGCTCTCCTGCGACAGCAGGCTGTCCTGAAAGCCGTGCGCCTGCTCGGGCTTCTGCTGGCGACGGCGATACACCGCCAAGCCGCCCGCCAGCGCCACCACCAGGCCGCCCAGGCCCAGCGCCATCGGATTGCCCAGCAGCGAGGAGAAGAACGACTCTTCCTCGGCCGGCGGCTGCGGTGCCACCACCACTGGCGCCTTCCTGGGCGCAGCGGCGGGAGCCGAAGCCTCGGCCGCCACCGGTGCGCTGGCCGCTGCCGGCGTGGCAGCAGCCGGAGCCGACGCGCCCGCCGTTGCCGTGGCCGACGAAGCCGTTTCCGCCGAGGACGCGGCCGCAGCCGGGGCTTGTGCCGGCGTTGCCGAAGCCGAAGCTGACGGCGCCGGTGCGTTGGCAGCCGTCACCGCCGGCGCAGCCGTCGCCGGCGACGGCGCAGCACCCGCGGCGGGCTTGGCAGCCGCCGCCTTGGCGAGCTCCGCATTCTTCACTTCGATCAGGTGCTGCATCTCGGAGAGGTTCTTCTCCAGTTGCGCCACCCGCGATTCCATTTCCTTGAGCGCGTGCTCCTTGGCAACCAGTTCCTCCGCACGTGCGCCGGCGGTGGCAGCGGCCTTGCCGGTGCGATCCGCCTTGGACAGGCGCAGCTCGTCGCGCTCGCTGGCGGACGGCGTAGCCTGATCCTGGACACGGGCGGACACGCTGCCGCTCTGCTGCCTGGCGGAATCGGTATCCGTCGCGGCATTGGCTTCGGCGGCCGTAGCCAGGCGGCTGCGGTAGCCGGCAAAGCCGGACGTCTGCGCGACCACCTCGCGGCGTGCCTCACGCGACGACACCTTCTGCGCTTCGGCCGCCGACGGAACCGTCAGCACGGAGCCGGTACGCAGGCGGTTGATATTGCCGCCGATGAATGCCTTGGGATTGTTTCGGTACAGCGCAAGCAGCATCTGGTCCAGCGACACGCCGTCCTGGCCCTGCACGGCATTCGAGGCGACGTCGTAGAGGCTGTCGCCGCGCTGCACGGTGTATCCCGCGCCGGACGACGGCTCCGCCGCGGCCGCATCCGCTTGCGGGCGGGCGGCGGCCTGGCGCGCCGGACGGGCGGCGCGCGGTGCGGCCGCCGGTGCCTGCGGTGCAGCCGCGACCGGAGCCGGCGTGGAATCGACCACACCCGGCGTCGTGGCCTGCACTACCGGCGTCGGCGCAAAATTGCGGGGCGTATTGCTGGAGCCCGCGGGGTCCAGCAGGAAGGTATAGGCGCGCGAGACGCGGCCCGATGCCCAGGTCAGGTCGACCAGGATATCGACGAACGGCTCGGCGACCGGCTGGGCGGAAATCACCCGCACCACGTAGCTGCCGCCGGACTGGCGCACCAGCGAGGCCCGCAGCGTCGAGACGATCGGGTTGTAGGTCAGGCCGGCGCGCTGGTAGGCATCAGGCGAAGCCAGCTTGGCGACCAGATTCTGGGCCTCTTCCTCGGTCACGCCGCTCAGATCGATCTCGGCCTGCAGCGGCTGTCCCAGGCTGGAACGCACGTGCAAAGCGCCGAAGCCGGCCGCGTGCGCGGCGGGCTGGATCAGCAGCAGGCTTGCCGCGGCAATTGCGACAGCCGACCAGCGAGGACTGCGATGGGACGATTCTCTCCGGCGGTATTGGCTCACCCTCACCTTCGACTCCGTGATCTTTTTAATGTGCAAAACGAACTTAGCATCAATGAGTTAGCGCAGCAATCTCACTTGAAACGTGAGATGCCGAGGGCTCGACACCGTCGATGTCAATCCAAACGACGTAAATGGCGGTATCTGAAGCGTTCGGCGTACCCCCCGGAATACGAACGCTCCGATGCGGCGCTAACTCCTCCCCGTTGCTCGCCCACCCTACGAATGGGCGGACGGCGTTCCGGCCGCTATTGTGTACCAACGTAACAGTCCGTGGGCGTCCGGATGAAAAACGCCGCGTGGTGTGCGCGGCGTGGCGGCAAAAATCCTCAATTTTGTTGTCAGGTTGCAACGACAAGCATTGCGCCCCGACAACCTGCCGACAGCAAAGCCGGGATCACTTGCCCAGCAGAATGCGCAGCATCCGACGCAGCGGTTCGGCAGCGCCCCAGAGCAACTGGTCGCCGATCACGAACGCGCTGACATATTCCGGACCCATATTCAGCTTACGCACGCGGCCCACGCCGATATCCAGCCCGCCGGTGATGGCCGCGGGCGTCAGCTCCTGTTCGGTGATGCCGCGCTCGTTCGGCACCCACTTCACCCACGGGTTGCCCGAACGGATGATGGACTCGATCTCTTCGAGCGGCAGGTCGCGCTTGAGCTTGAGCGTCAGGCCCAGGCTGTGGCAGCGCATCGCGCCGATCCGCACGCACAGGCCGTCCACGGGAATCGTCCGGGCGGTGCCCAGGATCTTGTTGACCTCAGCCTGGCCCTTCCATTCTTCCTTGGACTGGCCGTTGTCGAGCTGCTTGTCGATCCAGGGGATCAGGCCACCGGCCAGCGGTGCCGGGAAGTACTCGGTCGGCACGTCCTCGCGGATGGTCTTGGCAACCTTGCGGTCGATCTCCAGGATGGCCGAGGCCGGGCTGGCCAGCTCTTCCTCCACTTCGCGGTGGATCACCCCCATGCCCTTGAGCAGTTCGCGCATGTGGTTGGCACCACCGCCCGATGCAGCCTGGTAGGTCATCGAGCTGACCCACTCGACCAGCCCGTCGCGGAACAGGCCGCCCACGCCCATCAGCAGGATGGAGTTGGTGCAGTTACCGCCGATGAAATTCTTGGTCCCGCGGGCAACGGCGTCCTTGATCAGCTGCAGGTTGACCGGGTCCAGCACGATCACCGCGTCGTCTTCCATGCGCAGCGTCGAAGCGGCGTCGATCCAATAGCCGTTCCAGCCGGCGGCGCGCAGCTTCGGGAAGATCTCGGTGGTGTAGTCACCGCCCTGGCAGGTGATGATGGTGTCGCACTGCTTGAGCGCGTCGATATCGTTGGCGTCCGCCAGCGGGGCGTCCGTCTTGGCGAACGACGGCGCTTTGCCGCCGGCATTGCTGGTGCTGAAGAACACCGTATCGATCAGGTCGAAATCCTTTTCTTCCTGCATGCGCTGCATCAGCACGCTGCCGACCATGCCGCGCCAACCGACGAGACCTACCTTCATGATGTGGAACCCTTAGTGATTTTCCCCGCCTCGGACGCCCGGCGTGACCGCGCGGGGAAGGCGAACGGGCACGACGGACGATCTACGAGATCGTTTTTTTAGTAATGATTTTGGTGGTCGTGCGAATCTCGACGGTCGTCATGCGAGCGCGTGCGGCAGCGCCCTTGGCGGCGATGGCCAGGGTGCCCAGAATGCCGAAGAGGAGCGCGGTCGAGATCATCCGACAAAATATACACGATTTGGCTGCAGCACAATGCGGTGCAGCATAGCGCCGCGCAAAAAACCACGGTCGCGGTGCCGCATGTGACGGCACCGCAACGCGTGGTCCGGCTTACAGCGCGGCCACCACGGCGTCGCCCATCTCCACCGTGCCGACCTGCTTGCAGCCCGGCGTCAGGATGTCGCCAGTGCGATAGCCTTGGGCCAGCACCTTCTTGACCGCGTTCTCGATGCGGTCCGCCTGCTCGGCCTTGCCCAGCGTGTAGCGCAGCATCATCGCCGCCGACAGGATGGTCGCCAGCGGGTTGGCGATGCCCTTGCCCGCGATGTCCGGGGCCGAACCGTGCGACGGCTCGTACAGGCCCTTGTTGTTGGCATCGAGCGAGGCCGACGGCAGCATGCCGATCGAGCCCGTCAGCATCGCGGCCTCGTCCGACAGGATGTCGCCGAACATGTTGCCGGTGACAACCACGTCGAAGTTCTTGGGCGCCTTGACCAGCTGCATCGCGGCGTTGTCCACGTACATGTGCGAGAGCTCGACCTCGGGGTACTCCTTGTGCACGTCGGTGACAATGTCCTTCCAGAACTGGAAGGTCTCCAGCACGTTGGCCTTGTCGACGCTGCACAGCTTCTTGCCGCGCTTGGCCGCCGCCTGGAAGGCGACGTGCGCGATGCGACGGATTTCCGGCTCGCTGTAGCGCATGGTGTCGAAGCCCTCGCGCGCGCCGGCGAACAGGCCGTCCGGTGCGGCACGCACGCCGCGCGGCTGGCCGAAGTAGATATCGCCGGTCAGTTCGCGCACGATCAGGATGTCGAGCCCCGCCACGATTTCGGGCTTCAGGCTCGATGCACCGGCCAGCTCCGGATAGCAGATCGCCGGGCGGAAGTTGGCGAACAGTTGCAGGTGCTTGCGCAGGCCCAGGATGGCCTGCTCGGGACGCAGTTCGCGCGGCAGCGTGTCGTACTTCCAGTCGCCGACGGCGCCGAACAGGATGGCATCGGCTTCCTTGGCGAGCTTGAGCGTGTCCTCTGGCAGCGGATGACCCTTGGCCTCGTAGCCGGCGCCGCCGACGGGCGCGGTTTCCATCTCGAACGTCTCGCCCAGCGCCTTGAGCACCTTGACGGCCTCGGCTACGATTTCCGTGCCAATGCCGTCACCCGGCAACACTGCAATTTTGGTCATGCGTTTGTCCTTGTTATGCATTTGCCGGCATCAGCCGACCAGCTTGTGCGCGAGCCACGGCATCTTGGCCAGGCGTTGTGCTTCGTAGGCCTTGATCTGATCGGCGTAGCGCAGGGTCAGGCCGATGTCGTCGAAACCGTTGAGCAAGCAGTACTTGCGGAAGGCCGTGACATCGAACGGATAGGCCGTGCCGCCCGGCGTGACGACAACCTGCTTGTCCAGATCCACAGTGAGCTGGTAGCCGGTGAAGGCCTGCGTCTCGTTGAACAGGTGGTCGACCTGCGACTCCGTCAGCACGATCGGCAGCAGGCCGTTCTTGAAGCAGTTGTTGAAGAAGATGTCGGCAAAGCTCGGCGCGATGATGGCGCGGAAGCCGTACTGCTGCAGCGCCCAGGGAGCATGCTCGCGCGAGCTGCCGCAGCCGAAGTTCTTGCGCGCAAGCAGGACCGATGCGCCCTGATAGCGCGGCTGATTCAGCACGAAGTCCGGGTTCAGCGGACGCTTGCTGTTGTCCTGGCCGGGCTCGCCCACGTCCTTGTAGCGCCACTCGTCGAACAGGTTCGGGCCGAAGCCGGTACGCTTGATCGACTTGAGGAATTGCTTCGGAATGATGGCGTCGGTATCGACGTTCTCGCGGTCCAGCGGCGCAACCAGGCCGGTGTGGATGGTGAATTGTTCCATGATCGTTCTCTCCTGCCGGTCAGCCGAGCTTGCGCACGTCGACGAAGTGGCCTTCCAGCGCGGCGGCGGCGGCCATCGCCGGGCTCACCAGGTGGGTGCGGCCGCCCGCGCCCTGCCGGCCTTCGAAATTGCGGTTGGACGTGGACGCGCAGCGCTCGCCCGGCTCCAGCCGGTCGGCGTTCATCGCCAGGCACATCGAGCAGCCCGGCTCGCGCCATTCGAAGCCGGCGGCCTTGAAAATTTTGTCCAGCCCTTCGCGCTCGGCCTGCTCCTTGACCAGGCCCGAACCCGGCACCACCATGGCCAGCTTCACGTTGGAGGCAATGCGCTTGCCGAGCTTCTGCACCACCCAGGCGGCGGCGCGCATGTCCTCGATGCGGCTGTTGGTGCACGAGCCGATGAAGACCTTGTCGATGCGGATGTCGCCGATGGCGACGTTGGGCTGCAGGGCCATGTACTCGAGCGCGCGCTCCATGGCATTGCGCTTGACCGGGTCCTTTTCCTTGTCCGGATCCGGCACGCGGTCTTCGATGCTGACCACCATTTCCGGCGAGGTGCCCCAGCTCACCTGCGGGCGGATCTCTTCGGCGCGCAGCTCGACCACGTGGTCGAAGCGGGCACCCTCATCGGAGTGCAGCGAGCGCCAGTAGGCCACGGCCTGCTCCCATTCCACGCCCTGCGGCGCGAACGGACGGCCCTTGATGTACTCGAGCGTGATGTCGTCCACGCCGACCATGCCGGCGCGCGCGCCCGCCTCGATCGCCATGTTGCACACCGTCATGCGGCCTTCCATCGACAGCGCGCGGATGGCCGAGCCACCGAACTCCATCGCGTAGCCGGTGCCGCCCGCCGTGCCGATCTTGCCGATGATGGCGAGCACGATGTCCTTGGCGGTGCAGCCGCGCGGCAGCGTGCCTTCGACCTTCACCAGCATGTTCTTGCTCTTCTTGGCGAGCAGCGTCTGCGTGGCCAGCACGTGCTCGACTTCCGAGGTGCCGATGCCGTGCGCCAGCGCGCCGAACGCGCCGTGCGTGCTGGTGTGCGAGTCGCCGCAGACCACCGTCATGCCCGGCAGCGTCGCGCCCTGCTCCGGCCCGATCACGTGCACGATGCCCTGGCGCTTGTCGGTCATCTTGAATTGCGTGATGCCGAAGCTGTCGCAGTTGGCATCGAGCGTGTCGACCTGCAGCTTGGAGACCGGGTCGGCGATGCCGTGCGAGCGGTCGGTGGTCGGCACGTTGTGGTCCGAGACGGCCAGGTTCGCGCTGATGCGCCAGACCGGGCGGTTGGCCAGCTTCAGGCCCTCGAACGCCTGTGGGCTGGTCACCTCGTGCAGCAGTTGGCGGTCGATGTAGAGCACGGTCGTGCCGTCCTCTTCGGTGTGGACGACGTGGTCGTCCCAGAGTTTGTCGTAGAGCGTCTTGGCCATGATGCGATCCGTGCACAGTGCGCCGTGTGCGGGCGCCCGCGCGGGCAGTTTCGTGGGGAGTGACCGATTATGCCACCCGGCGGCCGCGAGGCTGGACGTCACTGGCGAAAGGGGGTTTCGTCGTTTTGCGAAGGCCGCGGGCAACAAAAAACCCCGCCGGTCGCCCGGGCGGGGTTTCGCACGCCATGTGCGCCGAACGGATCAGCGCTTGCCCAGCTCGGGCACCGCGCGGGTGGCGGCGCCGTTGAACAGCTGGCGCGGACGGCCGATCTTGTATTCCGGATCGGTGATCATCTCTTCCCACTGCGCGATCCAGCCCACCGAGCGGGCCAGCGCGAAGATGCAGGTGAACATCGAGGTCGGGATGCCCAGCGCGCGCTGCACGATGCCCGAGTAGAAATCGACGTTCGGATACAGCTTGCGGCTGACGAAGTATTCGTCTTCCAGCGCGATCTTCTCGAGCGCCATGGCCAGCTTGAACAGGCGATCGTTCTCCAGGCCGAGTTCCTGCAGCACTTCATGGCAGGTCTCACGCATCAGCTTGGCGCGCGGATCGTAGTTCTTGTACACGCGGTGGCCGAAGCCCATCAGGCGCACGCCGCTGTTCTTGTCCTTGACCTGCTTGATGAACTCATCGATCTTGTCGACGCTGCCGATCTCTTCCAGCATGTTCAGCGCCGCTTCGTTCGCACCGCCGTGCGCCGGGCCCCACAGGCAGGCGATGCCGGCTGCAATGGCGGCGATCGGGTTGGTACCCGAGGAGCCGGCCAGGCGCACCGTCGAGGTCGAGGCGTTCTGCTCGTGGTCGGCGTGCAGGATGAAGATGCGGTCGAGCGCGCGCTCAAGCACCGGGTTGACCTTGTAGTCCTCGCACGGCGTGGCGAACATCATGCGCATGAAGTTGCCGGTGTAGGACAGGTTGTTCTGCGGGTAGATCAGCGGCTGGCCGATGTTGTACTTGTAGGCCATCGCCACCAGTGTCGGCAGCTTGGCGATCAGGCGGATCTGCGAGATCTCGCGCTCGCGCGAATCGTTGATGTTGGCGGCATCCGGATAGAACGCGCTCATGGCGCCCACCAGGCCGGTCAGCACGGCCATCGGATGCGCATCGCGACGGAAGCCGCGCAGGAAGAACTGCATCTGCTCATGCACCATGGTGTGGTTCATGACGGTGCTGTTGAACTCATCCTTCTGCTTGGCGTTGGGCAGCTCGCCCTTGAGCAGCAGGTAGCAGATTTCCAGGAAGTCGCACTTGCCCGCCAGATCGTCGATGGCGTAGCCGCGATAGAGCAGCTCGCCCTTGTCGCCATCGATATAGGTGATCTTGGAGTTGCACGACGCGGTCGACATGAAGCCGGGGTCGTAGGTGAACTTGCCCGTCTGGCCGTACAGCTTGCGGATGTCGATCACGTCCGGGCCAACCGTGCCCGTGTAGATCGGCAACTCGACGCTGGGCGAGCCATCGGAAAACGATAGGGTGGCTTTCACATCGGACGGCGTCATGTCGGTTTCCTTCTCTGCTGTTTATAAAAATGGACTCGGGAGTCTCCCGCTAGACGGATCGCACAAAACCGGGGGCCAGAGCGATTCGCCTTGCGGCAACCTCTCGCAGCACGCCTAGACGGCGCGCAACAAGCTCAGCACATGCCGTACGGAAGGCACGTCGAGCGCTCCTTCGGGCTCCTTGCGGGCCAGCAGGAGATCCATCAGATCGTTGTCCGGCAACTCGAACAACTGCGTGAGCGCGCCGACGTCGTCATCGGACAGCTCGGTCTCGTAGCGGTTGAAAAAACGCTCGACGATGATGTCGTTCTCCAGCAGGCCGCGTCGGGCACGCCAGCGCAGGCGCGCGCGCCTGTGCGGATCGGACTGGTGGGAAAACGTCGAAGTGTTCACGGCGGTCATGCTCTACAAAGTGCGTCGCCGGAACAATCGCTCCGGCGACGCTGGGCTGGCGGCTTACACCGCGCGGCGCACCATCAGTTCCTTGATCTTGCCGATGGCCTTGGTCGGGTTCAGACCCTTCGGGCACACATCGACGCAGTTCATGATGGTGTGGCAGCGGAACAGGCGGTACGGGTCCTCGAGGTTGTCGAGGCGCTCGCTGGTCGCCTGGTCGCGGCTGTCGGCGATGAAACGGTAGGCCTGCAGCAGGCCGGCCGGGCCGACGAACTTGTCTGGGTTCCACCAGAACGACGGGCACGACGTCGAGCAGCTCGCGCACAGGATGCACTCGTACAGGCCGTCGAGCTCTTCGCGCTCTTCCGGCGACTGCAGGCGCTCCTTCTCGGGCGGCGGCTCGTCGTTGATCAGGAACGGCTTGATCGAGTGGTACTGGTTGAAGAACTGCGTCATGTCGACGATCAGGTCGCGCACCACGGGCAGGCCCGGCAGCGGACGCAGCACAATCTTCTCGGGCAGCTCGCGCATGTTGGTCAGGCAGGCCAGACCATTCTTGCCGTTGATGTTCATGGCGTCGGAGCCGCACACGCCTTCGCGGCACGAGCGGCGGAACGCGATCGACTCGTCCAGCTTCTTCAGCTTGACCAGTGCGTCGAGCAGCATGCGCTCATGGCCGTCGAGCTCGACCTCGTAGGTCTGCATGCGGGGGGCTGCGTCCTTGTCCGGATCGTAGCGATAGACTTCAAAAATACGCTTCATTTTTGTGGGTCCTTTCCGGTGCTTAGAAGGTCCGCGCCTTGGGCGGCACGCTTTCCACCGACAGCGGCTTCATCTGCACGGGCTTGTACTCGAGGCGGTTGCCTTCGCTGTAGAACAGCGTGTGCTTGAGCCAGTTGTCGTCGTCACGGTTCGGGAAATCGCTGTGGGCGTGTGCGCCGCGCGATTCCCTGCGGGCGGCGGCCGACACCATCGTCGCCTTGGCGACTTCCACCAGGTTGGCCACTTCCAGCGCTTCGACGCGCGCGGTGTTGAACACCTTGGACTTGTCCTTCAGGTGGATGTTGGCGGCGCGCTCGGTCACTTCCATGATGCGCTCGACGCCTTCGTCCATCAGCTTCTGCGTGCGGAACACGCCGGCATGCGCCTGCATGTTGCGGCGGATATCGTTGGCGACGTCCTGCGCGTACTCGCCCGAGCTGGAGCTGTCCAGCTTGGCCAGGCGGGCCAGCGCGCGGTCGGCGGCATCGGCCGGCAGCGGCTTGTGTTCGCGGTTCTTCAGGTTCTGCGCGACGATGTGGTTACCGGCCGAGCGGCCGAACACCACCAGGTCGAGCAGCGAGTTCGTGCCCAGGCGGTTGGCGCCGTGCACCGACACGCACGAGCATTCGCCGATCGCGTAGAAGCCGTTCACGACTTCGTTCGGGCTGCCGTTCTTCGGCACCACGACCTGGCCGTGATAGTTGGTCGGGATACCGCCCATCTGGTAGTGGATGGTCGGCACCACCGGGATCGGTTCCTTGATGGCGTCCACGTTGGCGAACTTCAGGCCGATCTCGCGGATGGACGGCAGGCGCTTCATGATGGTCTCGGCACCGACGTGGGTCAGGTCGAGCAGCACGTAGTCGCCGTTCGGGCCGCAGCCTCGGCCTTCCTTGATTTCCTGGTCCATCGAGCGCGACACGAAGTCACGCGGCGCCAGATCCTTCAGCGTCGGGGCATAGCGCTCCATGAAGCGCTCGCCGTCCTTGTTACGCAGGATACCGCCCTCGCCGCGCACGCCTTCGGTGATCAGCACGCCCGCGCCGGCCACGCCGGTCGGGTGGAACTGCCAGAACTCCATGTCTTCCAGCGGGATGCCGGCGCGCGCCGCCATGCCCAGGCCGTCACCCGTGTTGATGAAGGCGTTGGTGGAAGCTGCGTAGATACGGCCGGCACCGCCCGTGGCGAACAGCGTGGTCTTGGCTTCGAGGATATAGACCTCGCCGGTTTCCATTTCCAGCGCGGTCACGCCCAGCACGTCGCCGTCCTGGTCGCGGATCAGGTCCAGCGCCATCCATTCGACGAAGAAGTGGGTCTTGGCACGCACGTTGCGCTGGTACAGCGTGTGCAGCAGCGCGTGGCCGGTCCGGTCGGCGGCGGCGCAGGCACGCTGCACCGGCTTCTCGCCGTAGTTGGACGTGTGGCCGCCGAACGGGCGCTGGTAGATGGTGCCGTCGGCATTGCGGTCGAACGGCATGCCGAAGTGCTCCAGTTCATAGACCACTTGCGGCGCCTGGCGGCACATGAACTCGATCGCATCCTGGTCACCGAGCCAGTCGGAACCCTTGATGGTGTCGTAGAAGTGATAGTGCCAGTTGTCTTCGCTCATGTTGCCCAGCGAAGCACCGATGCCACCTTGCGCCGCCACGGTGTGGGAGCGGGTGGGGAAAACCTTGGACAGCACGGCCACGGAAAGGCCGGCTTCAGCGAGCTGCAGCGATGCGCGCATGCCCGCGCCGCCCGCGCCGACGATCACGACGTCGAACTTGCGGCGCGGCAGCCCAGTCTTGACTGCGACCATGTCTTAAACCCTCCAGAGAATCTGAGCTGCGTAGCCCGCGCAACCGACGAGCCACAGAATCGTCAACACTTGCAGCGTCAAACGCACTGCCACGGGCTTCACGTAGTCCATCCAGATGTCACGCACGCCGATCCATGCGTGATATGTGAGCGACAGGAAAGCGAGGAACGTCAGCAGCTTCATCCACTGGTTGGCGAACAGGCCTGCCCAGCTTTGGTACGACGTGTCTTTCGAAAACAGGAACGCGGCCAGCAGCACGATGGTGTAGACCGCCATGATCACGGCGGTGACGCGCTGCGCGAGGAAGTCCTTCAGGCCGTAGTGTGCGCCGACGACGAGGCGCTTGGGACCGATATTGTTTTGTGCCATCGGGGACTCCTCAGAACAGGCCGAACAACTTGGCGCCGAACACGACGGTCAGCAGCAGGCTGACGATCAGCACGCTCACGGCCGACTTGGACGACGTGGTCTTGTCGATGCCGATGTGCAGGTCGAGGATCAGGTAGCGGATGCCGGCGCAGAAGTGGTGCAGGTAGGCCCAGATGAGCGCGAGGACGACAACCTTGGCGAAGCCGTTGGACAGAAGCGCCGTGAACTTGGCGAAACTGATTTCCGACGTGAGACTCTGCTCGAACAGGTACAGCACGAACGGAAGAAGAAGGAACATCAGCGCACCGCTGGCGCGATGCAGGATGGACACCTTGCCGGCCCAGGGCAACCGGTAGCGGGCGATATCCCCCAGACCGATGTTCCTGAATTCCGGCCTGGCTTTCTTGATGGCTTCTGCCATGTCAGACCCCATTGGCTAAAACGACAAACGAAACTGCTTATGCAAATCCACGCGATTTTAGCGCGCTTTTGTTGCGCAGCGCACCAATAATTTCCCGCGCCGCGCGCCACTTTTGTGCTCCGTGCGCCAGCAACGATGCAGCGCCGCGAACGATTGCCCTCCCCCGTCTTCACGGCGCGCAATACACTGTTGCGCACGCCACAAATCAAGCGCCGCCGGGCCAGTGGGGCCGGCACGACGGCGCACCGTCAACTCAATTCATTCTGGTAATAGTGCCGCGTCGTGACATACAGGCCGCGACGCAGCTCCACCGGCTTGTCACCAAACGTGTGCGACACCCGCTCGACCGACAGCAACGGCGAACCCGGCGCCACCGACAGCAGCCCGGCCGTGCCCGCATCCGCGGCCACGGCGCGGATGCGCTCGGTGGCACGCAACATGCGCACACCGAACTCGGCCTCAAAAAATGCGTACATCGGCCCCTTCCAGTCGGTGAGCTTTTCGGCCGTCAGACCCTTGAAGCTCGAGCCGGGCAGCCAGATCTCTTCGAACACGGTCGGCTCGCCGGAGAAGAACAGCACGCGGCGGATCTGCACCACGCTGTCGCCCGGCTTGAGGTCGAGCAGGCGGGCGATCTCGGCGGGCGCGCGCAGGCGCTTGCACTCCAGCACGCGGCTGCTCGGATAGTGCTGCTCGCCCTGCTCCGGCATCAACCGCAGGAAGCGGAACTGCACGCCCTCTTCGTAATGCGTGGTAACGAAGGTGCCCTTGCCCTGCCGCCGCGCGACCAGGTTTTCGGCCGCCAGTTCGTCGATGGCCTTGCGCACCGTGCCCTGGCTGACCTTGTAGCGGGCCGCCAGTTCCATCTCGGAGGGGATCATCTCGCCCGGCTTCCACTCGCCGGCCTGCAGGCTCTGCAGGATCAGCGTCTTGATCTGCTGGTACAGCGGGCTGAAGGTGGGCGCCCCGGCTCCCACGCCCGCGGGCGACGCGCCCGCCTCGCCGCCCGGAGACGGCGGCACGGCGGCGGAATTGGAAGTGGAGGCACTCGACATAGCTGTCGATTTCACCACAAAAGCGATCCACGCGTCCAGCCCGTTTATAGAATGTCTTATGTCTTATATAAGACAGAAGATTCGTTGACTTCACAAGGGCCCCGGCCTACACTCGCGCCTGTTCCGGATGAAGGGCTCCACGCGGGCGCCGGCGCGGCCATCCTCCCTGACCCAAGGGTGTTTCCACTTCGTCATGCGGACGCAGTACACTCCGAGGCTCTTGCCGATTCCGGGCCGGCTGCCAGCGCGGCGCCCGGACCGGCAATGCCTGCGCAGTGGGCGCCGACATCCCGCCAGGATGCGACTTCGCGCAGGGCGATCCGCTTTTCACTACCGTTTGGAGAGTTCTCATGGCTAAAGCACCCATGCGCGTCGCGGTGACCGGCGCTGCTGGTCAGATCGGTTATGCACTGCTGTTCCGCATCGCCGCCGGCGAAATGCTGGGCAAGGATCAACCCGTCATCCTGCAACTGCTGGAAATCCCCGACGAGAAGGCCCAGAAGGCGCTCAAGGGCGTGATGATGGAGATCGAAGACTGCGCCTTCCCGCTGCTGGCCGGCATGGAAGCCCACGCCGACCCGATGACCGCATTCAAGGACGTGGACGTGGCCCTGCTGGTCGGCGCCCGCCCCCGCGGCCCGGGCATGGAGCGCAAGGACCTGCTGTCGGCCAACGCACAGATCTTCACGGCACAGGGCAAGGCCCTGAACGCCGTCGCTTCGCGCAACGTCAAGGTGCTGGTGGTCGGCAACCCGGCCAACACCAACGCCTACATCGCCATGAAGTCGGCACCGGACCTGCCGCGCGAGAACTTCACCGCGATGCTGCGCCTGGACCACAACCGCGCCCTGTCGCAGATCGCCGCCAAGACCGGCAAGCCGGTGTCGAGCATCGAAAAGCTGTTCGTGTGGGGCAACCACAGCCCGACGATGTACGCCGACTACCGCTACGCCACTATCGACGGCCAGAGCGTGAAGGACATGATCAACGACCCGGTGTGGAACAACGACGTGTTCCTGCCGACCGTCGGCAAGCGCGGCGCCGCCATCATCGAGGCGCGCGGCCTATCGTCGGCTGCCTCGGCCGCCAACGCCGCCATCGACCACGTGCGCGACTGGGTACTGGGCTCCAACGGCAAGATCGTCACGATGGGCATCCCGTCCAACGGCGACTACGAGATCCCGCAGGACGTGATGTTCGGCTTCCCAGTCACGACGGCCAACGGCAAGTACGAAGTGGTCAAGGGCTTCGAGGTCGACGCCTACAGCCGCGAGAAGATCAACATCACGCTCAAGGAACTGGAAGAAGAGCGTGCCGGCGTGCAGCACCTGCTGGGCTGACGCGCATGATCTGACGAGAAACCGGAGCGGATCGGCAGCGAACCCTCCGGTTTTTTTACATCCCAACCCGGCGCCGGAAACGTCCGCGCCCCCACCCAATACAACGCAGTGCACCCGACCGAGGTCTTGTTCCAGGACGATGCCGCACCGGCCCAGTTGCCGGTCTGCGACCACTATGCCGGCGCAGAAAAGCTGATGCGCAAGTCGCTCGCCCTGCAACAAGCGCTTGGACCGGTCTTCGACATCACCTTCGATTGCGAGGACGGCGCCGCCGTCGGCCAGGAGCGCGCGCATGCCGAACTGGCCGCGCGGCTCATCAACAGCGACGACAACCGCTTCAACCGCGTGGGCGTGCGCATCCACGACCCGAACCATGATGCCTGGGCCCAGGACGTCGACATCCTGGTCGGCCAGGCCGGGCGCCGGCTGGCCTACGTGACCGTGCCCAAGGTGCGCGACGTGGTGGAAGTCGCGCGCGTGACCGACCGGGTCAACCAGGCGGCCCGCGCGGCCGGCATCGCGCGGCACCTGCCGATCCACGTGCTGATCGAGACGCACGGCGCGCTGGCGCAGGTGTTCGACATCGCCGCGCTGGTACAGGTGGAGTGCCTGAGCTTCGGCCTGATGGACTTCGTCTCGGCGCACAACGGTGCGATTCCCGGCGCGGCGATGGGCTCGCCGGAGCAGTTCGAGCATCCGCTGATCCGCCGCGCGCTGACGGACATCGCCGCCGCCTGCCACGCGCACGGCAAGGTGCCGTCGCACAACGTGAGCACCGACATCAAGCGCCCGGACCGCGCCGGCACGGACGCCGCCCGCGCACGCAACGCATTCGGCTATCTGCGCAAGTGGAGCATCCACCCGGACCAGATCGAACCGATCGTCGCCGCGTTCCGCCCGTCGCACGATGAAGTGGCGCAGGCCGCCGCCATCCTGACGGCCGCGCAGGACGCGTCGTGGGGGCCGATCCAGCATGAAGGCCGCCTGCACGACCGCGCCAGCTACCGCTACTGGTGGGCCGTGCTGCAACGGGCGCACGCCACCGGCGTGACCGTGCCGCCCGAAGCCGCCGCGCGCTTCTTCGGATGACGCACGCGCAACCGCATTGAGGAGACCGGACATGACCCTCGCCCCGCAAGCCAGCCCCGGCGCCCGCTTCCGCCAGGCCCTGGCCGACGAATCGCCGCTGCAGATCGTCGGCGCCATCAACGCCAACCACGCGCTGCTCGCCAAGCGCGCCGGCTACCGCGCGATCTACCTGTCGGGCGGCGGCGTGGCGGCCGGCTCGCTGGGCCTGCCCGACCTCGGCATCTCGGGCCTGGACGACGTGCTGACCGACGTGCGCCGCATCACCGACGTGTGCGACGTGCCGCTGCTGGTGGACGTCGATACCGGCTTCGGCGCCTCGGCGTTCAACGTGGCGCGCACAACCCGCTCGCTCATCAAGTTCGGCGCGGCGGCCATGCATATCGAGGACCAGGTGGGCGCCAAGCGCTGCGGCCATCGGCCCAACAAGGAGATCGTCTCGAAGGACGAGATGGTCGACCGCATCAAGGCCGCCGTCGATGCCCGCACCGATCCGGGCTTCGTGGTGATGGCGCGCACCGACGCGCTGGCCGTGGAAGGCCTGGACCGCGCCATCGAGCGCGCCGTGGCCTGCGTGGAAGCCGGCGCGGATGCGATCTTCCCCGAGGCGATGACCGACCTGTCGATGTACCGCCGCTTCGTCGATGCGATGAAGGTGCCGGTGCTGGCCAACATCACCGAATTCGGCCAGACGCCGCTGTTCACGCGCGACGAGCTGGCCTCGGCGGGCGTGGCGATGATCCTGTACCCGCTGTCGGCGTTCCGCGCCATGAACAAGGCCGCCGAGAACGTCTACGCCGCCATCCGCCGCGACGGCACGCAGAAGAACGTGGTCGACGCCATGCAGACGCGCATGGAGCTGTACGACAGCATCGGCTACCACGACTACGAAGCCAAGCTGGACGCACTGTTCGCGCAGAGCCGCGGCTGAGGCTCGCGCCGATCGGCAAGCGCAGAGAAGGAGCAGCGTAAAGGCACAAGATACAAGGCGGCGGCCCGGACACCGGGCTGCGCACGGCGAGCCCCCCTCCATTTGGATGAAAGGTGGCATCGCCGGGCAATAGAACATTGGGCACGGCGTGCAAATCGGTCAAAATATCGGCCGGTGTGCGAAACGCCATGATGTTCCCAGTCCGTGGCGGCCGCCTCCCCCACCCTGTCCGACCGAAGGAAATTCTATGAACAAGTTCATCGTGGGCGCCTGTGCCGGCGTGCTTTCGCTGGCCGCATCGCAGTACGCCAGCGCCCAGCCCACCACGTCCGCCAAGCCGGCCGCCAAGAAGGCAACGGCGAAAAAGAAGGCCGCCAAGAAAGGCGCACCCGCCAAGGAAGTGGCCGCCAAGCCGGAAGGCGTGCTGTGGAAGTGCGAACTCGGCAACGAGATGTACATCGCGGGCGACATGACGCGTGACCAGGTCGTCACGATGCACTGGAAGGGCCGCAACTATCAGCTGCCGCGTCAATTGACCCGCACCGGCGCCGACCGCTACTTCGACCAGCGGACCGGCATGGACCTGGTGGTGATCCCCGCCAAGGCCATGCTGTTCGACCGCAACGAAGGCCACCGACTGGCCGACGAGTGCCAGACCGCGGAAATGGCCGCGGGCGCACCGGCCCCGACGCAAGGCGGCGCCCTGCGCGCGCCGGCCGGCCTGCCGCTGATGATGCAGGACAACGCCGCACCGGCGCCCGCTCCGGCGCCCGCTCCGGCGCCCGCTCCGGCCCCCACGCCGGACGCCACGCAACCGGCCAAGCCGTAACGCGAGAGGCCCCGGAAACACGCCATGTCCGCGCCGGCTGCGAACATCCGCCCGAAACCCGACAAGGTCATCGTCGACATCGTCGACTACGTGACCCGGTTCAAGGTCGACAGCAAGGCCGCCTATGAAACGGCGCGCCACTGCCTGATCGACACCTTGGGCTGCGGGCTGGAGGCGCTGTCGTATCCGGCGTGCACCAAGCTCCTGGGGCCCATCGTGCCGGGAACCGTCGTGCCGAACGGCGCGAAGGTCCCGGGCACCCAATTCCAGCTCGATCCGGTGCAGGCGGCGTTCAACATCGGCGCCATGATCCGCTGGCTGGATTTCAACGACACGTGGCTGGCCGCCGAATGGGGCCATCCGTCGGACAACCTCGGCGGCATCCTGGCCGTCGCGGACTGGCTGTCCCGCACGAACCTCGCCGGCGGCAAGCAGCCGCTCGCCATGAGGGACGTGCTGACCGCGATGATCAAGGCCCACGAGATCCAGGGCTGCATCGCGCTCGAAAACGCATTCAACCAGGTGGGGCTGGACCACATCGTGCTGGTCAAGGTCGCCACCGCCGCGGTGGTCGGGCAACTGCTCGGGCTGTCGCGCGAGGCGCTCATCAACGCCGTGTCGCTGGCGTGGGTCGATGGCCAGGCGCTGCGCACCTACCGCCATGCCCCGAACACGGGTAGCCGCAAGTCCTGGGCGGCGGGCGACGCCACCAGCCGCGGCGTGCGCCTGGCGCTGATCGCCAGGACCGGCGAGATGGGCTACCCCTCCGCCCTCACCGCCAAGGGCTGGGGCTTCTACGACGTGTCCTTCAAGGGCCGGCCGTTCAGGTTCCAGCGCAAGTACGGCACGTACGTGATGGAAAACGTGCTGTTCAAGATCAGCTTCCCGGCCGAGTTCCATGCGCAGACCGCCGCCGAAGCGGCCATGACACTGCACAGGGCCATTGCCAAGGCCGGCAAGACCGTCGATGACATCGAGCAGATCACGATCCGCACGCACGCAGCGGCAATCCGCATCATCGACAAGCAAGGCCCGCTGAACAATCCGGCGGACCGCGACCATTGCATCCAGTACATAGTCGCCGTGCCGCTCATCTTCGGCCGCCTGACCGCCGGGGATTACGAAGACACCGTCGCCCGCGACCCGCGCATCGATGCGCTGCGCAAGAAGATCGTCTGCGTGGAAGACCCGCAGTTCACCAAGGATTACCACGACCCGGAGAAGCGTTCGATCGCCAATGGGATCACCGTCCGGTTCAAGGGCAAGACGGCGCCCAACGAAAGGGCGCTCAAGGAGGTCGTGGTGGAGTACCCGATCGGCCACAGGCGGCGGCGCAAGGAAGGCATGCCGCTGCTGCTCGAGAAGTTCAGGACCAACCTGGCCCGCCGCTTTCCGGCCAGGCAGCAGGACGCCATCCTGCGCGCTTCGCTGGACCAGAAAGCGCTCGAGGCCATGCCGGTCAACGAGTATGTCGATTTGTACGTGATTTGATTTGATGTATCCGCGCGGGGTGCTCCTGGTGCTCCGCGCATCCTTGAGCCTTGGAGTCATGCCATGCCCCACAACCTGAAAAAGACACTCAAAACATTCAAGATCAACGGCGGCCAGACCGGCAAGTTCCATTCCCTGCCGCAACTGGGCAAGGAACTGGGCGTGGCGATCGAGCGCCTGCCGGTTTCGATCCGTATCGTGCTGGAATCCGTGCTGCGCAACTGCGACGGCAAGAAGGTGACCGAAGAGCACGTCGCGCAGTTGGCCAACTGGAAGCCGAACGCTGACCGCGTGGACGAAATCCCGTTCGTGGTCGCCCGCGTGGTGCTGCAGGACTTCACCGGCGTGCCGCTGCTGGCCGACCTGGCCGCCATGCGCAACGTGGCCGAGCGCATGGGCAAGAACCCCAAGAAGATCGAGCCGCTGGTGCCGGTCGACCTGGTGGTGGACCACTCGGTGCAGGTCGATCACTTCCGCGAGAAGAAGGCGCTGGACCTGAACATGCAGCTGGAATTCTCGCGCAACAACGAGCGCTACCAGTTCATGAAGTGGGGCATGCAGGCGTTCGACACGTTCGGCGTGG
Source organism: Ralstonia nicotianae (assembly GCF_018243235.1). Taxonomy (NCBI): domain Bacteria; kingdom Pseudomonadati; phylum Pseudomonadota; class Betaproteobacteria; order Burkholderiales; family Burkholderiaceae; genus Ralstonia; species Ralstonia nicotianae. The sequence goes on along the minus strand of NZ_CP046674.1, from coordinate 1,479,581 downwards.
TGCAGCCGGGCTTCGGCATCGTCCACCAGGTCAACCTGGAATACCTGGCACGCGGTGTCCATAAGAAGGACGGCGTGTTCTACCCGGATACGCTGGTCGGCACCGACAGCCACACCACCATGATCAACGGCATCGGCGTGGTGGGCTGGGGCGTGGGCGGCATCGAGGCGGAAGCCGGCATGCTGGGCCAGCCGGTGTACTTCCTGACGCCGGACGTGGTGGGCGTGGAACTGAAGGGCCGCCTGCGCGAAGGCTGCACGGCCACCGACCTGGTGCTCACCATCACCGAACTGCTGCGCCGCGAAAAGGTGGTCGGCAAGTTCGTCGAGTTCTTCGGCGAAGGCACCGCCAGCCTGTCGCTGCCGGACCGCGCCACCATCGGCAACATGGCCCCGGAATACGGCGCGACCATGGGCTTCTTCCCGGTTGACGACAAGACCATCGACTACTTCAAGGGCACGGGCCGCACGAAGGAAGAAATCGCTGCGTTCGAAGGCTACTTCCGCGCGCAGAAGCTGTTCGGCGTGCCCAAGGCCGGCGAGATCGACTACACCAAGACGCTGACGCTCGACCTGAGCACGGTTGCACCGTCGCTGGCCGGCCCGAAGCGCCCGCAAGACCGCATCGAGATCGGCAACGTGAAGTCGACGTTCTCGTCGCTGTTCGCCAAGCCGGTGGCCGAGAACGGCTTCAACAAGAAGTCGGAAGACCTCGACAAGACCTTCACGACCACCAACGGCGTGGACGTGAAGAGCGGCGACGTGCTGATCGCCGCCATCACCTCGTGCACGAACACGTCCAACCCGAGCGTGCTGCTGGCTGCCGGCCTGCTGGCCAAGAAGGCCGTGGAAGCCGGCCTGACGGTCGCTCCGCACATCAAGACCTCGCTCGCCCCGGGAAGCCGCGTGGTGACGAAGTACCTGGAAGCCGCCGGCCTGCTGCCGTACCTGGAAAAGCTGGGCTTCGGCGTGACGGCCTACGGCTGCACGACCTGCATCGGCAACGCCGGCGACCTGACGCCGGAACTGAACGAGGCCATCGTGAAGAACGACATCGTGGCCGCCGCCGTGCTGTCGGGCAACCGCAACTTTGAAGCGCGCATCCACCCGAACATCCGCGCCAACTTCCTGGCCTCGCCGCCGCTGGTCGTCGCCTACGCGATCGCCGGCAACGTGACGCGCGACCTGATGACCGAGCCGGTCGGCAAGGGCAAGAAGGGCCGCGACATTTACCTGGGCGACATCTGGCCGACCTCGGACGAGATCGCCAAGCTGATGAAGTTCGCGATGAACGCCGACACGTTCCGCACGAACTACGAGCAGGTCAAGAAGCCGTCCAAGCTGTGGGCCAACGTCAAGGGCACGAAGGGCCAGGTCTACGACTGGCCGAAGTCGACCTACATCGCCGAGCCGCCGTTCTTCGAAGGCTTCGGCATGACGCCGGCCGCTGCCTCGGCATCGGTCAAGGGCGCCCGCGCGCTGGGCGTGTTCGGCGATTCCGTGACGACCGACCACATCTCGCCGGCCGGCTCGATCAAGGAAACCTCGCCCGCCGGCAAGTACCTGCTGGCCAACGGCGTGCTCAAGGCCGACTTCAACAGCTACGGCTCGCGCCGCGGCAATCATGAGGTGATGATGCGCGGCACGTTCGCCAACGTGCGCATCAAGAACCTGATGATCCCGGCCAAGGCTGACGGCTCCCGCGTGGAAGGCGGCGAGACGCTGTTCCAGCCGAGCGGCGAACAGATGTCGATCTACGACGCCGCCATGAAGTACATCGCCGCAGACACGCCGACGGTGGTGTTCGGTGGCGAAGAGTACGGCACGGGCAGCTCGCGCGACTGGGCCGCCAAGGGCACGCAGCTGCTGGGCGTGAAGGCCGTGATCGCGCGCAGCTTCGAGCGCATCCACCGCTCAAACCTGGTCGGCATGGGCGTGCTGCCGCTGCAGTTCAAGGGCAATGACTCGGCGCAATCGCTGGGCATCACGGGCGACGAAACCTTCGACATCGAAGGCCTGGAAGGCGAAATCAAGCCGCAACAGGACGTCACCCTGGTGATCAAGCGTGCCAACGGCGAAACCAAGCGCGCGAAGGTGCTGCTGCGCATCGACACGCCGATCGAAGTCGACTACTACAAGCACGGCGGCATCCTGCCGTTCGTGCTGCGTCAGCTGCTGGCCGCGTAAGCCGCCAACCGCTGTTGCAGATCGGCAAGGCCGGCTCTTCGGAGCCGGCTTTTTTGTTGCTGCCATGCCAATCGGCATGACGAAGGCGCGCGCGCTTTTGGTACAGTGTGGCGGATAGACCGCGTGACGCCGGCCCGGCAGGCGCGCCAGCGGTCCGACCGCCGCGTTTTGCAGGAGCCCGCGTTCATGGCCAAAGTGGTACTCGCCCTACTCGTCGTCGCTGCCGCCGTCTTCTACATCCTGTTCAAGGCCCCGCAGGGCAGTACGGTGAGCGCATCGACGCCGGCCCCGGCTCCCGCGTCACAGCCGACGGCATCGGCCGAGCCCGCCTCCGGCCCGGCCGCATCGGCGCCGGCGGTGGCCGGCGCGGCGGCTGCCGAGGCACCCGCTTCGGCCGCTAAGCCTTGAAACGCGGCACTACGCGATATCCGAAGGTAAAATAACCGCCCTCTTCCCAATCTCCAATCGACCGGTACGGCACAGCATGGCAGGTTTTCGCTCCAAGGCCCCCCAACGTCTTTCTCCCGATGCCGAACGGCTCGTCGCCGACGCGCTGGCGCTCGATGCGTCCGGCAGCCGCATCGAAGACGTCTACTGGGAACAACGGCTGTCCGAACGCCTCTCCCGGCTGCTGAAAAACGGCAGCCAGTCCGCGCTCGACGCCGCACTCGACCACCTCTTCAAGCACAACGAGGAAGCTTCCGACGTGCTGGCCGAACAGGCCGAGACGCTGGCTGAATCGGCAGTGCTCAGCTCGGGTGGCGTGGAATACGATGCGCTGCTGATCGCGGCGCCCATCCTCGCGCACACGCGCTATGTGATCCCGTCGGGCGCGGTCAAGCCCGAGCTGGCGCAGACGCTGCAGGTGCATCTGCAGGCACATGTGCTGGCGTCCACCGCCCGCGTGGCGCTGGCGCCGTACCTGTACAGCATCGACCAGCTGCCGCGCACGCACTCCGACACGTTCGCCCTGACGCACAAGCTGGCCGCGTACGCGCTGTCCGGCCAGCCGCCCAAGGTAGACCTGCGCGAGATGCCCGAGACCGCGCCGATCCTGGCCGATCCGCGCTACCTGCTGGCCATCGTGGTCGCCCAGCACGGCCAGCCGCTGTTCCGCTGGCAGGAAGATGCGAAAGAGCATCATGCCGAGCGCACCACCTGCCTGGAGCAATGGCGCGAGCAGGTCACGCCGACCATCTCCACGCTGATGCCGGGCTGCGAATTCGAACTGCTGCTGCCCGACGCCTTCTTCCTGTCGTGCCGCGAATCCGACAAGCGCATCCGGCCGCTGACGGTGCGCGCGGCCGTCAACTACCTGCAGGGCGCGCTGGAGCTGCCCGCCGACCGCTTCTCGGCCATCATCGGCGCCTTCGGTGAGGAATCGATCGAGGAATACCGCGTGGCCTTCACCGTGCGCGGCGAGAAGGACCTGATCTACGGCATCGTCTGGCCGGTCTACGGCCGCGACGGCGGCGCCACCGAGGTCAGCACCGAGGGCGAGCCGGGCAGCCCGCTCGAGCAGATCTGCGAAGAGCTGCGCGCCTGCGGCATCGAAGACATCTTCCGCCACGGCCAGCTGTTCGAGCCCGAGTACTGCGAAGACTGCGGCGCCCCGCTCTACGCCGACCGCACGGCGGAGATCGTCCACGCCGAAATGCCCGAAGACGCGCCGACGCAGCAGCCGCTGTTCCACTGACGCGCCGCAAGCCAGCCACCTCCGGGTGGCTTTCTTATTGCTTGCCTATCAGCCCGTCGGCCATCCCGATGGCCGGGATGCGCCGCGCGCGCCGGACCGGGCTGCGGCACAATGACGGTCCTTCGCCACCTGGCATCACCGCCCGAACCCGAGGAGCCCTGCCGATGAACCCACGCCCCCTGCTTCGCGCCCTGATCCGCACCGTCGCCGCCTGCGTGCTGGCGGGCGCCGCCGCCACGCCGCTGGCCGCGCGCGCCGACGACCTGCGCATCGGCCTGGCCGCCGATGTGACCTCGATGGACCCGCACTGGAACAACGCCGGGCCCAACAACGCGATGGCGCTGCACATCTTCGAATCGCTGGTGTTCCTCGACAAGAACGGCCGCTACGCGCCGGGCCTGGCCACCGCATGGAAGGCCGTCGACGCCAATACGTGGGAGATCAAGCTGCGCCCGGGCGTCAAATGGAGCGACGGCACGCCCTTCACGGGCGAAGACGTGAAGGCATCGATCGAGCGCCCGGCGCGGCTGACCAACAGCCCGGGGCCGTTCACCAGCTACACCAAGTCGATCACCGGCGTGCAGATCGTCGATCCGCTGACGGTGCGGCTGAAGCTGTCGATCCCGAACTACGCCAGCATCCCGAACGACCTGAACAGCCTGCCGATCATCCCGAAGAAGGTGGCCAATGCCACACAGGCCGACTTCGACGCCGGCCGCGCCATGATCGGCACCGGCCCGTTCCTGTTCGACCACTTCACGCGCGGGCAGGAGATCGTGCTGAAGAAGAACCCGAGCTACTGGGGCCACGCGCCGCAGTGGGACAAGGTGACCTTCAAGATCATCACCGACAACGCCGCGCGCACGGCCGCGCTGCTGGCGGGCGACGTGGACGTGGTGGAAGCCGTGCCCGCCGCCGATGTGCCGCGCATCCGGCAGAACAAGGCCTTCCACCTGGAGCAGCAGGTGTCGTGGCGCACCCTCTTCTGGCAGATGGACCAGAGCCGCGACGCCTCGCCGTTCATCACCGACCGCGCCGGCAAGCCGCTCGCGAAGAACCCGTTCAAGGACCGCCGCGTGCGCGAGGCGGTGGCGCTGGCCATCAACCGCGATGCCATCGTCACGCGCGTGCTCGAAGGCCAGGGCGTGGTCGCATCCAGCATCGTGTCGCCGCAGATCTTCGGACACCCGGGCGGCAAGCCCATCCCGTACGACCCCGAAGGCGCGAAGAAGCTGCTGGCGCAGGCCGGCTACCCCGACGGCTTCGGGCTCACGCTGCATGCCACCAACAACCGCTACCTGAACGACGCACAGGTCGCCCAGACCACGGCGCAGTTGCTCACGCGCGTCGGCATCCAGACCAAGGTGGAGACGCTGCCGGTGGCGGCCTACTTCTCCAGGGCGCGCCAGGGCGAGTTCTCGTTCATGATGCTGGGCTGGGGCTCGGTGGCGGCGGACGTGGCGCTGCGCAGCATCCTCGGCACGCCCAACCCGCAGACCGGCTATGGCACCTGGAACTGGGGCCGCTACAGCAATCCGGAGCTCGACAAGCTGGTGCAAGCTTCGCTGTCCACTGTCTCGGGCGACCAGGCCCACGAGCAGGCCGCCAAGGCCGCGGCGCGCTTCGCGCAGAACGACTACGCCATCATTGCGTCGCATCACCAGCTCGCCACCTGGGCGATGCGCAAGGGCATCCGCTATGAAGCGCGGACCGACGAATGGTCGCTCGCGCATCTGTTCACCCGGCAATGACGGCGACGCCGTTACGTACGGTTACAGTAAAACGGCCGCGCACGCTGCATTGGGGAAAGCCGTAGGACCTTTCGGCCCCGGCTTTCCTCTATCATGGCGTTTTTCCACGCCGACACCTGAACGCTCGTGATGTTGCGTCCTTCCCTACTCTGTCTCGGCATCGTCGCGCTGCTGGCCGCCTGCTCCAATCTGCAGAACCCTGCGCCGGAAGACACCGCCCCGGCCAACGCCAGTACCGCCAGCCCGACGTCAAACCCCACGCCGGCCCAGCCGACCGGCACCGCGCCGGCCCTTGCCCTCGGCACGCCTGACGGCAACGGCAACACGACCATCAACCTGCCGCCCAAGGACAAGATGAGCCTGTCCGAGTACCGCGCGCAGACCCGCGACCGGCTGATCCAGAGCGAACATGCCCGTCCCGACGTGGCCGACTGCGCCGCGCATGCCAGCTGGATCGTGCCGCGCTCGACCAACTTCGACCAGTTCCGCCTGCCCACGGGGGCCCTGTCCGAAGGACAGGCCAAGGTGGAGCCATGGGACTCGCGCTTCTCGCAAAGCAAGCAGGGCGCGATCAAGGTATCGAGCGTGGTCAGCTTCAACGCGGCCGTGCACAAGCGCGGCACGCCCGGCGACCAGTGGGAGCCGGTGCACGTGCGCTGCGGCTACGACGAAGGGATGATGCTGGCGTACGAGCTGCTCGACGCCAACGGCCAGCCGTTCGCCAGCCCGGCAGCGGCATCGTCGTCGTCCGCGCGCGTGCATTGCAAGCGCGGCCGCCATTGCTCGGCCGGCACGCACGGCAAGGCCGCCAAGGGCAAGGCGTCCGCCAAATCGGCCAAGGGCGCCGCCAAGGCCAAGAAGACCAAGAAGTCGAACGCCGGCTGACAGCTCAGGCCGATGCCGCCGGAACCGCGGCGGCATCGGCTCCGCATCGGCCCCAGGCCGCGCCGTTCAGCCCAGATATTCGAGAATCGCCTGCAGCATGGCCGCGCCCAGCGCGGCGCTGCGGGCGCCATCCCAGCCGACCCGGGCATCGGGCAGGTTGGCGTTGTCCTTGAACGGCATTTCCAGCGTCAGCGACAGGCAGCCGAAGGTGTGGCCGATGTACTTGGAGGCCAGCTTGAGCGCGTCCTGGTCGTACTTGCTGGCCTCGTAGCCGAACCGTGTCTGGAAATCGGGCGAGGCGCGCAGGAACGCCGCGGCGAAGCGCGCCTGATCGGCGCGCTGGGCGTCGGTGAAGCCCGGCAGCATCTCGCTGCCCGCGATGAACACGTAGGGCAGCGCCTCATCGCCGTGGATGTCGAAGAACAGGTCGACGCCGGTGGCTTCGATGGCCTGGCGCACGCACAGGACTTCGGGGCTGGTCTCGGCGTTCGGCTCCATCCACTCGCGGTTCAGGTTGGCGCCGGCGGCGTTGGTGCGCAGGTTGCCGAGCGACGAACCATCAGGGTTCATGTTCGGCACGATGTGGAAAACGGTGCGCTCGGCCAGCACGCGGCCCAGCGGGTCACCGCGCCATGCGCCCTGGCGCGTCAGGCGGGCGAGCAGCCCTTCGACGAACCACTCGGCCATCGTTTCACCCGGATGCTGGCGCGCGATGAGCCACACCGTCTTCTTGCCCGGACCGGGCTCGCCCACGGTGATGCAGGTCATGTCGCGGCCCTGCACCGTCTGCCCCAGGCGCCGCGTGCGCACACCCGGCGCGGCTTGCGCCGCTGCCACCAGCGACAGGTGGCGCTCATCGGGATACGGCTCGAAATAGGCGAACCAGAGGCTGTCGTGCTCGGGCGTGAGCTCGATGGTGAGCGCCCGGCCGTCGTAGCGCGTCGGCACGCGGAACCAGTGCTGCCGGTCGTAGGACGCGACGGCCTGGTAGTCCTTCCAGCCGGCCGGGTACGTGCACTCGCCGGCGTTCTCCAGCACCAGCCGGCACGCCTGCCCCTGCACGCCCTGCAGGCGGAAGTGGAACCACTGCGTGAAGTCCGCGTGCGAATCGCGGCGGATGCGCAGCCGGATGGCGTCGGCGCGCGCGGCATCGACGATCTCGATGGCGCCGCTGTCGAACGTGCTGGAGAGATACGGCTGGGTGGCGGTCATGGGCAATCCTGTGGTGCGCGATGCGGGAGAAATCAGGCGGCCTTGCGGCGGAAGACCCAGCGCTCATCGTCGGAGGCTTCGGCGGCAAACGCGTAGCCTTCCGCGTCGAAGTGCTTGAGCTTGCGCGGATCGGCGATGCGGTGCTCGATCGCATAGCGCGCCATCAGCCCGCGCGCCCGCTTGGCATAGAACGAGATGATCTTGTACCGGCCGCCCTTCCAGTCTTCGAAGACGGGCGTGACGATGCGCGCCTTCAGCACCTTGGGCCGCACCACCTTGAAGTACTCCTCGGAGGCCAGGTTGACCAGGACCGGGGCGTCGTCCGCCTGGAGCAGCGCGTTGAGCGCGAGCGTGACGTCGTCGCCCCAGAACGCGTAGAGATCCTTGCCGCCCGGATTGGCCAGGCGCGTGCCCATCTCGAGTCGATATGGCTGCATCCGGTCGAGCGGGCGCAGCACGCCGTACAGGCCCGACAGGATCCGCAGATGCTGCTGCGCGAACTGCAGATCGTCGGCCGACAGCGTGTTGGCATCGAGCCCGCCGTAGACATCGCCGTCGAAGGCGAGCACGGCCTGCTTGCTGTTGTCGGTGGTGAACTCGGTGGACCAGTCGCCGTAGCGGTTGGCGTTGAGCACCGCCAGCGGGTCGGAGATGTGCATCAGCGTGCCGATCTGGGCCGGGGAAAGCTTGCACAGCGTTTCGATCAGGACAGCGGAGCGCTCGATGAAATCGGGCAGCGTGTGGGTCTTGATGCGCGGCGGTGTATCGTAGTCCAGCGACTTGGCCGGCGAGAGGACGATGATCATGTCAGAATCGCGGTTCACAAGTCTTGGATTGTATCGAATGGCCGACACCGCCGCCCCCGTCCCGCGGGTGGTCCTCGACTCGAATATCTGGGTCGACCTGCTGATCTTCGACAACGCCGCGGCCCGCCCCATCCGCGCCGCGCTGGAGGCCGGACGGCTGGCCGCCATCATCAGCCCGGCCTGCCGCGAGGAGCTGCGCCGCGTGCTCGGCTACCCGCAGTTCGCGCGCTATGCGATCGACGCGCAGGCGGCGCTGGCGTGGGTCGACCGCGTCACGCAGCCGGTGGCCGATCCGGAAGAGGCGCCGCGCCTGGAGGGCGCCGCGTTCGTGCCGCGCTGCAAGGACCGCGACGATCAGAAATTCCTCGCGCTGGCCCATGCCGCCGGCGCCGCCTACCTGGTCTCCAAGGACAAGGCCGTGCTCAAGCTCAGGCGCCGCATGGCCAAATACTGCGACGTGGCGGTGGTGCCGCCCGGACAGTTCATCACCGAGATCCGGCTGGACGCCGCGCCCCTCGCTTAGACCGTCTTCGCTTGCGCTCCCCTATCGCCCTCGCCATGACCACTGCTTCCGCTACCCGGCCCGCCCCGTCCGCTGACACGCTCGCGCCCATCGCCCCGCCACCGTCGCGGCTGCCGAAGGTCGGGACCACCATCTTCACCGTGATGTCGGCGCTGGCCGCGGAGAAGCAGGCCGTCAACCTGGGCCAGGGCTTTCCGGATTTCGATTGCGACCCGCGCATCGTCGACGCCGTGTCGGATGCCATGCGCGCCGGCTTCAACCAGTACCCGCCGATGACCGGCGTGCCGGCGCTGCGCCAGGCGATCGCCGCCAAGATCGCCACGCTGTACGGCCACGCCTACGACGCCGAGCGCGAGATCACCGTCACCGCGGGCGCCACGCAGGCGCTGCTGACGGCGGTGCTGTGCTGCGTGCATCCGGGCGACGAGGTGATCGTCTTCGAGCCGACCTACGACAGCTACCTGCCGTCGATCGAGCTGGCCGGCGGCAAGGCGGTGCCGATCACGCTGGAGGCGCCCGACTACCGCATTCCGTTCGACAAGCTGGCCGCCGCCATCACGCCGCGCACGCGCCTGATCATGCTCAACACGCCGCACAACCCGACCGGCACGGTCTGGCACGCGGACGACATGCGCAGGCTGGCCGAGATCGTCGCGCCGACCGATGTGCTGCTGCTCTCCGACGAGGTCTACGAGCACATGGTCTACGACGGCGTGCCGCATGCGTCGGTGTCGCGCATCCCGGAGCTGGCGCGGCGCGCCTTCGTGGTGTCGAGCTTCGGCAAGACGTATCACGTGACGGGCTGGAAGGTCGGCTACGTGGCCGCGCCCGCGGCGCTGTCGGCGGAATTCCGCAAGGTGCACCAGTTCAACGTGTTCACCGTCAACACGCCGGTGCAGCACGGGCTGGCCGCCTACATGGCCGACCCGCGCCCATACCTGGAGCTGCCCGCGTTCTACCAGCACAAGCGCGACCTGTTCCGCGCGGGGCTGGAGCGCACCCGCTTCAAGCTGCTGCCGTGCCAGGGCACCTACTTCCAGTGCGTGGACTACAGCGCCCTCTCCGACCTGCCCGAGGCCGCGTTCGCCAAATGGCTCACCAGCGAGATCGGCGTGGCGGCGATCCCGGTGTCGGCGTTCTATTCGCAGCCGCACGAATCGGGCGTGGTGCGGTTCTGCTTCGCCAAGAAGGACGAGACGCTCCGGCTCGCGCTGGAGCGCCTGTCCAGGCTGTAAGCCCGCCGGGCGTTACTGGCGCTTGCCGGCGTAGTACGCGAGCATCTGCTCGGTGTTCACCTTGCGCTCGGCGTTCACGCGCTGCACGTTGGGCATCTCGCCCATCCTGGCAAGGTACGGCTTGAGGCCCTCGATGGGCGCGAGCAGGTCTTCGCCGTAGATGATCTTGGTGGCCGAGCTGATCAGCGGGAAGTGCACGATGGCCGCGCAATCCGCGATCGTGAAGGTGTCGCCCGCCACATAGGGTGCGAACTTCAGCAGCCGGGCCGTCGCGGGGATGTTCTTCTGCAGTTGCTCGCGCACCCGGGCCTTGAAGTTGTCGCTGATCTTGCCGCCGAAGAACGCCTCCGGATACAGCTGGCGCGCCACCAGCTCCAGGTGCAGCTCCAGGAAGGTGATGATCTCGCGCACCTTGGCCGCCTGGAACGGGTCGGCCGGCATCAGCGGAGGCTGCGGATAGCGCGCCTCGAGGTAATCGACGATGACCTGCGATTCGCACATCCCCCCGTCTTCGCCCACCATGTAAGGCACCTTGTGCAGCGGCGAGAGGTCGCCGTCGGTCTGGTCGGGCCAGCGCAGCGCTTCCTCGAAGGGAATGCCCTTCTCCATCAGCGCGAGCTTGACCTTGTTGTAGTAGTTGCTCGCGGCAAAGCCGTACAGCTTCAGCATGGGCCATCTCCTGGTGGTATGACTGCGGTTCGGGTCTGTGCGGATGAAAAAATCGCACGCTCGTGCTATTTTAACCGGACTTCCTTCACGGCGGATTTTGCATGAATGCGATCGGGATCGTGGGTACCGGCGCCATGGGGCGCGGCATTGCGCAGATCGCGGCCCAGGCCGGCCTGCGCGTCAGGCTGTTCGACGCCAGCCCACAGGCCGTGGAGGCAGCCCGCGCCGCGCTGGCCGATACGCTCGCCAGGCTGGCGGCCAAGGGCCGGCTCACCGCCGACCAGGCCGACGCCGCCCTCGCGCGCCTGATGCCGGCCGCCGCCCTCGCCGACCTGGCCGACTGCGACCTCGTGGTCGAGGCCATCGTCGAGGACCTGGAGGTCAAGCGCGATCTGTTCCGCCAGCTCGAGGCCATCGTAAGGCCGGAAACAATCCTCGCCTCCAACACCTCGTCGCTGTCGATCACGGCGATTGCCGCCGCGTGCCGGCGGCCCGAGCGCGTGGCCGGCTTCCATTTCTTCAACCCGGTGCCGCTGATGAAGGTGGTCGAGGTGATCGCGGGCCTGCGCAGCGCCCCCGCCGCCTGCGATGCCCTGGCCGCCCTGGCCGGGCGCATGGGCCACGCCGCCGTGCGCTGCATCGACATGCCGGGCTTCATCGTCAACCACGCGGGGCGCGGCATGAACACCGAGGGCCTGCGCGTGGTGCAGGAAGGCGTGGCCGCCTTTGCCGACGTGGATGCGGTGATGCGCGAGCAGGCCGGCTTCCGCATGGGCCCGTTCGAGCTGATGGACCTGACCGGGCTGGATGTGTCGCATCCGGTGATGGAGTCGATCTACCGGCAGTTCTATGACGAGCCGCGCTACCGGCCGTCGCGGATCACCGCCGTGCGGCTGGCCGGCGGCCTGCTCGGCCGCAAGACCGGCGAAGGCTTCTACCGCTACGCCGACGGCCAGAAGCCGGTGCCGCCGGAAGCGGCCGCGCCCGCCGCGCGGCCGAAGTCGGTGTGGGTCAGCCGCGCGCACGCGGCCGGCCACACCGCCGCGCAGCGCCTGCTGCTGGACCTGGGCGTCACACCCGAGGACGGCGCCTGGCCCTCGGCCGAAGCGCTCATCGTGGTGACGCCGCGCGGGCTCGACGCCACGGCCGCCGCGGTGGCCGAAGGCCTGGACGGCCGCCGCACCGTCGCGCTCGATACGCTCTATCCGTTCGCCGCCACCCGGCGCCGCACGCTGATGACCACGCCCGCCACCGACCCCGCCCACCGCGACGCCGCGCACGGCCTGTTCGCCGCCGACGGCGTGCCGGTGACGGTGATCCGCGACTCGGGCGGCTTCGTGGCGCAGCGCATCGTCGCGTGCATCGTCAACATCGCATGCGACATCGCGCAGCAGCGCATTGCCACGCCGGCCGACATCGACCTGGCCGTCACGCTGGGCCTGGGCTACCCGCAGGGGCCGCTGGCGTTGGGCGACACGCTCGGCGCGGGCGCGGTGCTCGAAGTGCTGCAGAATCTCACCACGCTGTACGGCGACCCGCGCTATCGCCCGAGCCCATGGCTGCTGCGCCGCGCGCGCCTGGGCCTGTCGCTGCTGACGCCGGACGCCTGATCCGCCCCCCCCCCCCTTCCTCCGAGGCCATCGCCATGACCGCGCAACTGCTCTCCCGACGCACCGGCTCCACGCTGGTGCTGACGCTCTCCAACCCCGACGCGCGCAACGCGCTGGACCCTGTGATGTACACCGCGTCGATGGAGGCCCTCAACCTCGCCGCCAAGGACAAGGAGATCCGCAGCGTGATCTTCACCGGCGCGGACGGCGCCTTCTGCGCCGGCGGCAACCTCAACCGCCTGCTGGAGAACCGCAGCAAGCCCAAGCACGTGCAGGAAGAAGGCATCGATGCGCTCAACCACTGGATCGAGACCATCCGCACCTTCCCCAAGCCGGTGATCGCGGCGGTGGAGGGCCCGGCGGCGGGCGCGGGCTTCTCGCTGGTGCTGGCGTGCGATTTCGTGGTGGCCGCCGCGGATGCCAAGTTCGTGATGGCCTACGTGAACGTGGCGCTGACGCCGGACGGCGGCGGCTCGTGGCACATCGCCCGCTTCCTGCCGCGCCCGCTGGCCAGCGAGATCATCATGCTGGGCAAGCCTGTCAGCGCGGAGCGGCTCGCGCATTTCGGGCTGGTCAACGAGGTGGTCCGGCCCGGCGCAGCCCTGGACCGCGCGCTGCTGCTGGCCGAGCAATTGGCCGCGCAGTCGCCGCACGCGGTCGGTCGCATCAAGGGGCTGATCGCGCATGCGGAGGAGGCCTCGCTGCACGCGCACCTGCAGGCCGAGCAGCACAGCTTCGTCGAAGCGCTGCACCACGCCGACGGCAACGAAGGCATTTCGGCCTTCCTGCACAAGCGCCAACCCCAGTACCGCTGAGGCGCCGCGCGATGGTCCCGTTTCCCGCCCCCAAGCGCCGCCGCATCTACCTGATGCGCCACGGCGCGGTCACGTACTTCGACGCAACCGGCCGCCCCATCCTGCCCGAGACCGTGCCGCTCAACGAAGACGGCCGCAGGCAGGCCGCCGCGGCCGGGCAGACCTTCGCGGCCGAGCGCATCGTCTTCGACCGCGTGATCGTCAGCGGCCTGCCGCGCACGGTGGAGACCGCGCAGCGCGTGCTGGCCGAGATGCCGGCCATGCAGACGCGGGACCTGGCACTGGAGCCCTGGCCCGAACTGCAGGAAATCCGCGGCGGCAAGCTGGCCGAGATTCCCGAGCACGACGTCGCCCAGGCCTTCATCGGCGCATTCGAGGGCAGGGTGCCGGAGGACCGGCGCTTCCTGAACGGCGAGCGCATCGGCGACTTCCTCGACCGCGTGGTCCCGGCCATCGCCCGGCTGCGCGCCCTGCCCGACTGGGACACCGTGCTGATGGTGCTGCACGGCGGCACCAACCGCGCGATCCTGTCGCATGCCATCACCGGCGGCGAGCGGGTGTTCTTCGGCAACCTCGCGCAGACCGCCGGCTGCATCAACGTGCTCGATGTGGGCGAGGCGCCGGGCGACTGGGTGCTGCGCATGGCCAACTTCTCGCCGCCCTCGCCGGCCCATCTCGGCTCGCGCCTGACGACGATGGAAGTGCTGCTGCAGCAGTACCTGCGCTACCGCCAGCCATCGGCCTGAGCGCATCCACCACGGAACACGATTCGGAGACACACCATGACGCAGCAGGATTTCTCGGCCTTCGAGGGCACCCGCCCGGTGGCGGAACAGCAGCGGTTCGACATCGGCGCGCTGGAGGCCTGGATGCGCGGCCACGTGGAGGGCTTCGCCGGGCCGCTGTCGGTCGAGCAGTTCAAGGGCGGCCAGTCCAACCCCACCTTCAAGCTCATCACGCCGTCGCGCACCTACGTGATGCGCGCCAAGCCGGGGCCCAAGGCCAAGCTGCTGCCATCGGCGCACGCCATCGAGCGCGAATACCGCGTGATGGACGCCCTGGCCCGAACCGATGTGCCGGTCGCGAAGATGTTCGCGCTGTGCGAGGACGAGTCCGTCATCGGCCGCGCCTTCTACATCATGGAATTCGTGCAGGGCCGCGTGCTGTGGGACCAGGCCCTGCCCGGCATGACGCGCGACGAGCGCGGCGCCATCTACGACGAGATGAACCGCGTGATCGCCGCGCTGCACAGCGTGGACCACGCCGCCATCGGCCTGGCCGATTTCGGCAAGCCGGGCAACTACTTCGCGCGCCAGATCGAGCGCTGGAGCCGGCAGTACAAGCTGTCGGAGACCGAGTCGATCCCGGCCATGGACAGCCTGATCGACTGGCTGCCCGAGCACGTGCCGCACGAGGCCGACGAAGTGACCCGCATCGTGCACGGCGACTACCGGCTCGACAACCTGATCTTCCACCCGAGCGAGCCGCGCGTGCTGGCCATCCTCGACTGGGAGCTGTCGACGCTGGGCCATCCGCTGGCCGACTTCAGCTACCACTGCATGAGCTGGCACATCGCGCCGGGGCAGTTCCGCGGCATCGCGGGGCTGGACCATGCGGCGCTGGGCATTCCCACCGAGGCCGAGTACATTCGCCGCTACGAAGCGCGCACCGGCCGCCGCATCACCGGCGACTGGAACTTCTACCTCGCCTACAACATGTTCCGCATCGCCGGCATCCTGCAGGGGATCATGAAGCGCGTGGTGGACGGCACCGCGTCGTCCGCGCAGGCGCTGGAGGCCGGCAAGCGCGCCCGTCCGATGGCCGAGCTGGGCTGGCAGTACGCCCGGCAGGCCGGCTGAGGCTGGACGCGCGCGGCTCAGCCGGCGTCGCGCGCGCCGTCCAGCGGACCGGACAGGCGCGCCTCCAGCTCCAGCACCACCGCGCCCGGCAGTTGCACGAAGATCTGCGCGGCCGCGCGCTCCGGATGCGACTGCACGCGATGCGGCATGCCGCTCGCGCGCACCCTGGCCAGCACATCGGCCGCATCCTGCGTGGTCCGGAAGGCGATGTGCGAAAACACCAGCCCGGGCGCATCCCCTTCGGTCGCCACCAGGTGGACCAGCGCATCCTGGCCCTGGTACAGCCAGGCGCCGGGCACCGGAAACGGCGGCCGGTGACCGGGCTGCCAGCCGAGCACATCGGCGAAGAACTTGAGGATGGCCGGTTCGCCCGCCACGCTGAAGTTCACGTGGTCGAAGGTCCATGCGCCGTCGGATGTCATCGCTGCCTGCCTCCCTGGAGGTTGATGATGGCGCCGGCCATGCCGGCAGGGGGTCCCGGGCGGGAGCGCCGGCATGCCGAGACCGCCGGCCGGCACGCGCCGATGCGCGCCATCATGGCACGGCACCGGTCCGGACGTCGGCATCGGCCGCACCGGCTGCCGCGATGCACCGGACACCATGACGCCGCCCCCGGGGATGGAAAGACCGTAGGCCGATTGCGGCCGTTCGTCCAGCCGGCCGCCCGCTATGCGTTCCTGCCGGCGAGCGCCGCGGCAGCCTCGTCTTCGGCCACGCTGGCCATCGCGGCGAGTACGTGATCGCGCAGCCAGCGGCCGGCGGCATCCTGGTCACTGTTGGCGTGCCAGTACAGGTAGAGCTCCAGCGGCGGCACCTTGAACGGCAGCGGCAGCATCACGTTGCCGTACGGCGCGTTGGCGATGCGCGCATAGCGCACCGGCAGCGTCACCAGCAGGTCGGTGCAGCTGACCACGCGACACGCCGCCGGGTAATGCTGGCAGCGCAGCCGCACGCGCCGCTCGCGCCCGAGCCGGCGCAGCTCCACGTCCTCCAGCCCCGCGCCGCGCCGGCGCGATGACACGTGCACGTGCTCGTAGGCCAGGTAGCGCTCCAGTGTCAGCGGCCCCTGCGTGACCGGATGGCCAGGCCGCGCCAGCACCACCATCGGGTCCGACAGCAGGGGCGCATGGCGGATGGCCGGCGACACCGGCAGCAGGATGTCGACCGCCGCATCGATGGTGCCGGCGAGCAGTTCGGCTTCGAGCTGGCGGCGGTCGCCGCGCACGGTGGTCACATCGATGCGCGGCGCCTCGCGGGCGATGGCGGCCATCAGCGGCGGCAGCAGCGTCGCTTCCAGCGCATCGCGCATCGACAGCGTGAAGCGGCGCTCGCTGGCGGCCGGATCGAAGCGCGTGCCTTCGCGCAGCGTGCGCTCGAAGCCCTGCAACGCGGCGCGCACCTCGGCGACCAGCGTGCGGGCCAGCGGCGTCGGCACCATGCCCTGCCCGCGCCGCTCGAACAGCGGATCGTCGAACAGCTCGCGCAGCCGCCCCAGCGCGTGGCTGACGGCCGGCTGCGTCAGGTTGAGCGTGCGCGCGGCCGCGGTGATGCCGCCTTCGCTGTAGATGGCGTCAAAGACGACGAACAGGTTGAGATCGACCCGCGAAATATGCACGATGTTGATGGATGGCAATCCACGAAATTCATTTCTCTTATTTTAGGCGAGCGCTTATGCTGCGGGCATCCGTGTTTGCCGTCGTGCCCGCCATGACCTCCGCCGCCAACCTGACCGTGCCGACCGTGCCCGCCGGCTTCGAGACGCTGGTCAAGCCCAGCCCCTTCCTGACGCTGCTGGGGCCGGTGTACGCACGCGGCATCGGCCCGTCGAGGGTGATGGGTTTTCACGTGGGCCATCATCACCTGAACCGGCGCGGCATCCTGCACGGCGGCGTGGTCGCCTCGCTGGCCGATGCGGCGCTCGGCTACTGCCTGGCCGACCCCGCCAGCGGCGACGGCAGGGACGGCGTGCTCGCCATGTCGACGGCGAGCCTGACGGTCGACTTCATCGCCTCGGCGGGCGCGGGCGACTGGATCGAGATCACCCCGCAGGGCCTGCGCACCGGCAGCAAGCTGGCCTTCGCGCAGGCCCTGTTCCATCGCGGCGACCGGCTGGTCGCGCGCGCCAGCGCGGTGTTCGCCGTGCTCGGCACTCGCGTGGCCGGCCCGGTTTGAAGCGCATCGATTTTCGGAGGAGACACCATGCATTTCGACTACTCGCCCAAGGTCAAGGAGATGCAGGCCCGCCTGCTCGACTTCTTCGACCGGCACATCTATCCGAACGAGCACCGATTCCACGAAGAAGTCGAAGCCAACCGCCGCGCCGGCAACGCCTGGGTCCCGACCCGGGTGATCGAGGCGCTCAAGCCGCTGGCGCGCGAGGCCGGGCTGTGGAACCTGTTCCTGCCGCGCTCGCCGCGCGCGCCGGAAGGCCTGTCGAACCTCGAATACGCGCCGCTGTGCGAGATCATGGGCCGTGTGCCCTGGGCGCCCGAGGTGTTCAACTGTTCCGCGCCGGACACCGGCAACATGGAGACGCTGGAGCGCTACGCTTCCGAGGCGCTGAAAGACCGCTGGCTCGAGCCGCTGCTGCGCGGCGAGATCCGCTCGGCCTTCCTGATGACCGAGCCGGCCGTGGCCTCGTCGGATGCCACCAACATCGAGTGCCGCATCGAGCGCCAGGGCGACGACTACGTCATCAACGGACGCAAGTGGTGGTCCTCCGGCGCCGGCGATCCGCGCTGCGCGGTCTACATCGTGATGGGCAAGACCAACCCGGATGCGGGCCGCCACGAGCAGCAATCGATGATCGTGGTGCCGGCCGACGCGCCGGGCATCACCGTCCTGCGGCCGCTGTCGGTGTTCGGCTACGACGACGCGCCGCACGGCCACATGGAAGTCGATCTGAAGAACGTGCGCGTGCCGGCCACCAACATCCTGCTGGGCGAGGGACGCGGCTTCGAGATCGCGCAGGGCCGCCTGGGTCCGGGCCGCATCCACCACTGCATGCGCAGCATCGGCGTGGCCGAGCGCGCGCTGGAGCTGATGTGCAAGCGCCTGTCGAGCCGCATCGCCTTCGGCAAGCCGATCGCGCAGCACAGCGTCTGGCACGAGCGCATCGCCGAGGCGCGCTGCATGATCGAGCAGGCGCGCCTGCTCACGCTCAAGGCCGCGTACATGATGGACACCGTCGGCAACAAGGTCGCCCGCGCCGAGATCGCGATGATCAAGGTGGTGGCGCCCAACGTCGCCTGCCAGGTCATCGACTGGGCCATCCAGGCGCACGGCGGCGGCGGCGTGTCGGGCGACTTCCCGCTCGCCTCGGCCTATGCGCACCAGCGCACGCTGCGCCTGGCCGACGGCCCGGACGAGGTGCACCGCGCGGCCATCGCCAAACTGGAACTGGCCAAGCACCTGCATCGGCTGGCGGACGTGGTCGACATGCCGATCGCGCGCGGCGCCTGAGCGGACCGTACCGTTCACTCCTTGGTCCCCGCGTCATGCGGGGATTTTTTTTGCGCGCGCGGGCTGTCTGCGCGTTTTCGCGTTCTGTGCTTGAATGGGCGGCTTGCAACGTCTCCCATCTCTCTTTTCCGCTCAGGAGCACCAACTCATGATCGACGTCTACAGCTGGGCCACACCCAACGGGCACAAGGTTCACATCATGCTGGAGGAATGCGGACTGCCCTACCGCGTCCATGCCGTCAACATCGGCGCTGGCGACCAGTTCAAACCCGAGTTCCTGAAGATCAGCCCGAACAACAAGATTCCGGCCATCGTCGACCAGGACGGGCCGGACGGCCAGCCGATCTCGCTGTTCGAGTCGGGGGCCATCCTGCTGTACCTCGCCGGCAAAACCGGCAAGTTCCTGCCCGAGGACGTGCGCGGCAAGTACGAGGTGCTGCAATGGCTGATGTTCCAGATGGGCGGCGTCGGCCCGATGCTCGGCCAGACGCACCACTTCCGCATCTACGCGCCCGAGAAGATCGACTACGCGATCAACCGCTATACCAACGAGGCCAAGCGCCTGTATGGCGTGATCGACAAGCGCCTGTCGGAATCCAAGTACCTGGGCGGCCCGGACTACTCCATCGCCGACATCGCCACCTGGCCGTGGCTGCGCAGCTGGCAGAACCAGGGGATCGTGCTGTCGGACTACCCCAGGCTGCAGCGCTGGTTCGAGGCCATCGAGGCGCGCCCCGCCGTGCAGCGCGCGGTGAAGGTGCTGGCCAAGGAACGCTCGCCCCTGCAGGACGACAAGGAACGCGAGGTGCTGTTCGGCGCGACGCAATACGCGCGCCGCTAGGCAGCGCTGCTGCACAGGGAAAGGGGCCGCGTCGTGCGGCCCTTTTTGCTTGGGACGCCCCCCTGCGGAAACCGCCGGCCCCGCCCGCGCCGCCTACACTGGCATGAGACCCATCCCATTCCCGAGACGACGCGGCCATGGCACCCTCCCCCAAGCTCGCGGCCATTACGGTGGTCTCCGTGCTGGCGTTTCTCGGCCTGGCCGTGCTGGGCTGGGGCGGCCTGGCGGCCTTTCTCGCCCACCCGGCGCGCGTGGCGCTGGTGGCGGTCACCGCCGTGCTGACGGCGGCGGCGCTGTGCTCCGAAGGCAACCTCAGCGCCGGCGAGCGCGAAGACCGCGCCAACCGCTGGGTGCTGCCGGTCTTTGGCGTGATCGGCGTGCTCAGCGCCTGGCTGCCCGCCTACACCGACCGGCACGACCTCTGGAGCCTCGACGGCGACACAGCGCGCTGGCTGGGCATCGTGCTGTACGCGGCGGGCGGCGCGCTGCGGCTGTGGCCGGTGTTCGTGCTGGGCAAGCGGTTCAGCGGCCTGGTGGCGATCCAGCCGGGGCATCAGCTGGTGACCGACGGCGTGTACGGCGTGGTGCGCAACCCGAGCTACCTGGGCTTGCTGGCCAACACGCTCGGCTGGGTGCTGGCGTTCCGCTCGCTGGCGGGCGTGGTGCTCACGCTGCTGCTGATTCCGCCGCTGGTGGCCCGCATCCGCGCGGAGGAGGCGCTGCTGCGCACCCAGTTCGGCGAGGCCTACGACGCCTACTGCGCACGAACGTGGCGGCTGATCCCCGGTGTGTACTGAGCCGGGCGCGCGGTCATGCCCTCGCCCGCCGTCAGGCCGGCAGCGCGACGCATCGGATGTCCGGCGCCGTGTAGGGCGTCGGATACGGCGCGCGCGGCCCGACCTGCAACCGCAGCGGCTGCGTGGCCAGCACTTCGGCCTCGTTGCGCTCGCGCGTGGTCAGCGGCGCCGAGGTGCCCGGCGACATCACCGGCGCCATGGGCTGGTTAACCGCGCAGCGCACGGGCCTGCCGTCCGCCAGCCGCACCTCCATCGTGTACGACGGCCCGATGATGGCCGGTGTACACGCCACCGCACTCCATGCCGATATCGCCAGCACGCATCCGATCCGTCGGCCCATGGCACACCTCCGCGCCGCATCCGCCCTGTGACCGGTTGGACCCCGGCCACGCAAGCGAGTGCCGCCCGCACGACCGCCGGACGGCGCCATGCTTTCCTCCTACCCGGCGCCCCGGCGGCTCAGGTCTGCAGGAACGCCAGCTTGCCCGCCAGCATCAGCATGGTGACGCCGATCACGAAATCGAGAATCCGCCAGGCCACGGGGCTCGAGAACAGCGGACGCAGCAACGCCGCGCCGTACCCCAGGCAGAAGAAGAAAATCAGCGACGCCGCGCTCGCGCCCACGCCGAATTTCCAGGACTCATCGCCGAACTGCGCCGAAATCGACCCGATCAGGAAGACCGTATCGAGATAGACATGCGGATTGAGAAAGGTGAACGCCAGGCAACTGAGCAGCGCCTTGGGCAGGGAATCGGCTTCCTTGGCCTTCGAGATGTCCATCTGGCTGTCGCCGCGCAGCGCGGACAGCAATCTCGAGATTCCGTACCACAGGATGAACGCCGCGCCGCCATACCGTGCCACGTCCACAATATAGGGCGTGTGCTTGACCAGCACAAAGAACCCCGACACGCCCGCCACGATCAGCAGGGCGTCGGACAGGGCACACACCGAGCACAGCACGAACACATGCCGGCCCAGGATGCCCTGCCGCAAGATGAAGGCATTCTGCGATCCGATGGCCAGGATCAGGGAGAAACCGAGAATCAATCCTTGGGTTGCTGCGTTCATTTTGCTTCGGACATGTCGTGTTGCGCGATGGCGAGGCGCTGGAAGAAATCGGCCCGGTGCATCAAGGTGCGGTAGTTGTAGTCTTCGGCCATCAGATATCGGTGCGCCGCTCCCTGGCGCCACCAGGGGATCGCAGGATACAGGTGATGCAGCAGGTGATAGGCATCGCCGGCCGGATGAAAGATCAGCTTGTCGACAAACGAGCAGTTGTTGAACGTCGCCTGGGCTTCCGTGTCCGAGGCGGCGTAGTCATGCTCGGACCATTCGGCGACCAGCCGCAGGCACGGCAGGACCAGCAGGCCCGCAACCAGCAGGTGGCCGTAGAAGAAGCCGGCGAACTCCGGGTTCAGCGCATTCATGGCGAAATAGGCCGCCGCGTGATAGAGCAGCGAATAGAGCAGGATCGTCCGGTTCGACCCCACTTCCCGATAGAACGAATAGATGCCGTAGACGATTCCGGAAACCAGCCCGAGCTGCCGCGACTCGACGCGATCGCGGATGCCGTTGATCGCCTCGATCCGGTTCTTGCAGGGATCGTCGTCACCACCGAACAGCACGTGGTGCTTGTTGTGAAACACCCGGTATCGCTGCACCCACTGGAAGGTCGGAACGGCCGCGACGGCGTTGACGATGGCGTCATTCACGCTGCGCTTGCTGGTGATGTTCAGATGGCTGCCGAAGTGAACGATGTTTTCCATGGCCCGCAGCTGGCGGGCGAAGAAGATGCACACCACCGCTTCCATGACCCAGCGGGCGGCCCCGAGGCTCCCATCGACCGAGAATGACCAGGCCATGTAGCCGCCCACGAGCATGCTCGCCGGCACGCATATGACATACAGCAGGGCGAGCCAATGATTTCTCGCGCTGAATTCGCGCCTGAAACTCGCCAATTTCTCTTTCGGCATCGAGCTATGGTAACCAATGGATTTGTACGCCATGCGTTCTCCTATTTTTCAAATCGATCCAAACATCAGCGAAATCGCCGAAACGACCCGCGCGCCCAAGCGGACAGACCGCGCCACGGACTTGTGCCATGGCACCGTCGTCCAACGGCCCCCCAATTTCTGATTTTTTTTTGAGATTTGGCTCAACGGAATTCGCGCTGTTTCCGGATGCGAATCGGTCTCCGTCAATCCGCGCAGCCGACTAAAGCGCCGCGCCGGATTTCCTCTGATTCAGCGCCGCCCGGCACCGATCATCGAAATGACACGACGACGATCCGCATGCGGCCGCAATGGCTCCGCCGTTTCGGCAATGCCCGACGCAAGATGAATACCGAAGCGGCGCATGCCGGCGTGCGATGGATGCTGTGACGGCCAATCGCGCCGGTGTTCCCATTTCCGGCGAAATGCCGGTGCGCGGGCGAACAGCGGATTGCTTGCGCGGACGACACACGGGCGGCCACGCCCGATGCAGGCCATGGTGCCCCTGCCATTGCTTACCATCATGCTGACCACGTAGTCATACGTACCGGAATGGCCGTCGATCAAGGGCATGGCTGTCATTTCATATGCCCGATCACGGCGAATGACCGATAGAGAGAGTCCAGGAACGGTCTACGATAGTTCGGATTGGAACCGATATCTAATGAAAAACAGATTTCGATTCGGAAAGGGGGATTTCACGGATGCGCGAGCGTGGCATCCCATGACCCAATCCATGCATTGATCGAATATCGACTAACACATGATTGAGGCAATTGATCGCGATTGGATCATTCAATCTCCCGCACGAAGCCGGAAGCGTGAAATCGATGGGTGTAAAAACAAGCGCCAATAACCAGCGTTGCGGCAAAGGTCGTTACCGGGAAGTCGACAAGTCAAGTCTTGCCCAATTGGGCGGTTTGAATTGCGTGGCGGAAGGAAAAAGAAAAGGCTGAGGATTGGCGAGAGCGAAACAGCGTCCGCTCCCCATTGCAACCTTACGGCATCCGCCATGCCGGCGCCGGCGCCGCCGTCGTCCGCGACGGCGCGGCGATGATCGGCCGGCGGCCCACCCCGTGGCCGGAGCGCTCGCGGCCACGCGGCCGCATGCCGATGCCGCCCGGATCAGCCCGCGGCGGGCGCCGCCAGCATGCCCTGCTGCTCGATGAAGCGCACGACCGCGTCCAGCCCGGCCTGCTCCTTCAGGTTGCACATCACGAACGGGCGGTCGCCGCGCATCTTGCGCGCGTCGCTGGCCATCACGTCCAGCGAGGCACCGACATACGGCGCGAGGTCGGTCTTGTTGATGATCAGCAGGTCCGACTTGGTGATGCCCGGACCGCCCTTGCGCGGAATCTTCTCGCCGCCCGCCACGTCGATCACGTAGATCGTCAGGTCCGACAGCTCGGGGCTGAAGGTGGCCGCCAGGTTGTCGCCGCCGGATTCGATGAAGACGACGTCGGCATCCGGAAACCGCGCGAGCATGCGGTCGACGGCTTCGAGGTTGATCGAGGCATCTTCGCGGATGGCGGTGTGCGGGCAGCCGCCCGTCTCCACGCCCATGATGCGCTCGGCCGGCAGCGCGCCGGAGAGGGTCAGCAGGCGCTGGTCTTCCTTGGTGTAGATGTCATTGGTGATGGCGACGAGGTCATAGCGCTCGCGCATGGCCTTGCACAGCATCTCCAGCAGCGTGGTCTTGCCGGAACCGACGGGGCCGCCCACGCCGACGCGCAGGGCGGGCAGTTTCTTGGTACGCATGATGAGGTTCAGGAACGGAAGAGTCGTGAGTATTGCGTCTCGTGCCGGGCCGACAGGACACCGAGCCCGGGCGAGAAGGTCGAGAGTTCGGGCGGATGGCAGGCTGCGCGCCGCGCGGCGTCTTCCGCCGCCTGCCCCACCGCCGCATGCAGGCCGAACAGGATGCGCTGGCCGGCCGCCTGCCCCAGCGGAATGGCCTTGACCGCCGCGGCCACCTGGTTTTCCACCCAGGCGAAGCTGTACGCGGTGAGGCCGTCGCGTGCTTCGATGCCCAGCGCGACGGCGGCGGCGGCAAAGGCGGTCGGGAACGTGATGGCGGCACGGGCGGCCAACGCATCGCGCATGGCCGGGGCGCCCCACCCCATCTGCGCGATCAGGCGGGCGAGCGACCAGCCCATCTGCGCGGTCTCCAGCCGCAGTTCGCGGGTCTCGCGCGTGGCCAGAAACCAGCCGTCGCGCTCGGCCACCGCGTCCAGGCGGCCGGCCTGCCAGTCGGCGTACTGCAGCAGCCACAACGGCGCCTCGCAGGCGGCCAGCACCGCCAGCCCTTCGGCGATCCATCGCGCGGCGGACGCCTCATCGTGCACGTGGCGCGCCTCCACCGCCGCTTCCAGCCCCTGCGAATAGCTGAACGCCCCCACCGGCAGCGCCGGTGAGGCGAGGTGCAGCAACGCGGTCAGCTGCGCGGCGCTAGTCATGGCGATGGTGATGCGCGTGACCGCAGCCGGGGCCGTGCACATGGCCCTGCCCATGGCCGTGATCGTGATCGTGATCGTGATCGTGATCGTGATCGTGATCGTGGCTGTGGCTGTGGCTGTGGCTGTGATCGCAACCGCGGTCGTTCGAATGGCCGTGATGTTCCCGGTATA
This sequence comes from Ralstonia nicotianae, assembly GCF_018243235.1. Lineage (NCBI taxonomy): Bacteria > Pseudomonadati > Pseudomonadota > Betaproteobacteria > Burkholderiales > Burkholderiaceae > Ralstonia > Ralstonia nicotianae. Next base: position 1,454,616 of record NZ_CP046674.1, on the reverse strand, counting down.
GCGCCTGCGCGGCGGCGTAGTCTTCCTCGAACGTGGTGTCGTGCCCATGACGGTGGCCCCCGCCATAGGCTCCCGCCTCGGGCTCGAACGGGGCTTGCACGTGCGTGACGGCCACGCCCAGGCGCACCAGCATGTCTTCGAGCACGGGGTCGGCTTCGAGCTGCAGCGCGTCGGCCACCACCTGCACCGGCGTATGGCGATTACCGAGGTGGTACGCCGCGCGCATCAGCGCCAGGCGGCTGTCGCTGGTGACGCGCAGCACCTGCTCGGGCGCGGCCTGCACTTCCACCAGCGTACCGTCCTCGGCGACCAGCACGTCGCCGCCGCGCATCACGGTGCCGCGCGGCAATACGACGGCGACTTCGCGTCCGTCATCCAGCGTGGCGCGCAGGCGGCTGCGGCTGCGCGCCAGGAACGGCAGCACCAGCTTGGGCGCGCGCCTGACCAGCACGGCGGCCAGGCCATGCGGCGCGGGAAGATGTTTATCGATCGACAGCATGTTCAGAACAGGAAATAGCGCTGCGCCATCGGCAGCACCTCGGCCGGCTCGCAGGTCAGCAGCATGCCGTCGGCGACGACCTGGTAGGTCTCGGGATCGACCGTGATGCTGGGCTGCCAGTCGTTGTGGATCATCTGCGCCTTGGTGACCGCGCGCGTGCCCCGGACGACGGCGGTCGTCTTGGCGAGGCCGTAGCGCTCGGCCACGCCGGCCTGCGCCGCCGATTGCGAGAGGAAGCTCAGCGACGACCGCGCCAGCGCGCCGCCCGCCGCCGCGAACATCGGCCGGTAGTGCACCGGCTGCGGCGTCGGGATCGACGCATTGGCATCGCCCATCGCCGCCGAAGCAATCATGCCGCCCTTGAGAATCAGGCTCGGCTTGACGCCGAAGAAGGCAGGCTTCCACAGCACCAGGTCGGCCCACTTGCCGACCTCGATCGAGCCGACCTCGTGCGCGATACCGTGCGTGATGGCGGGGTTGATCGTGTACTTGGCGACGTAGCGCTTGACGCGGAAGTTGTCGTGCCCGCCGCGCGCGTCGTTCGGGTCGCCGGCCAGCTTGCCGCGCTGCGCCTTCATCTTGTGCGCGGTCTGCCAGGTGCGCAGGATCACCTCGCCGACGCGGCCCATGGCCTGCGAGTCGCTCGAGAGCATCGAGAACGCGCCCAGGTCGTGCAGGATGTCTTCGGCGGCGATGGTTTCTCGGCGGATGCGGCTCTCGGCGAAGGCGATGTCCTCGGCGATGGAGGCGTCCAGATGGTGGCACACCATCAGCATATCGAGGTGCTCGTCCAGCGTGTTGACGGTGAACGGCCGCGTCGGGTTGGTCGACGAGGGCAGCACGTTGGACTCGCCGCACACGCGGATGATGTCCGGCGCATGGCCGCCGCCCGCCCCCTCGGTGTGATACGTGTGGATGGTGCGGCCCTTGAACGCGGCGATGGTCGCCTCGACGAAGCCCGATTCGTTGAGCGTGTCGGTGTGGATGGCGACCTGCGTGTCGGTGTCGTCGGCCACGCCCAGGCAGCAGTCGATGGCGGCGGGCGTCGAGCCCCAGTCTTCGTGCAGCTTCAGGCCGATGGCGCCGGCATCGATCTGCTCGCGCAGCGCGCCGGGCAGGCTGCCGTTGCCCTTGCCCAGGAAACCGATGTTCATCGGGTAGGCATCGGCCGCCTGCAGCATGCGCTGCAGGTGCCACGGCCCCGGCGTGCAGGTGGTCGCATAGGTGCCTGTGGCCGGCCCGGTGCCGCCGCCGATCATGGTCGTCACGCCGCTGTTGAGCGCCTCGTCGATCTGCTGCGGGCAGATGAAATGGATGTGCGTATCGACCCCGCCCGCCGTGACGATCATGCCTTCGCCCGCGATGATCTCGGTGCCCGGCCCGATGACGATGTTCACGCCCGGCTGGATGTCCGGATTGCCCGCCTTGCCGATGGCGGCGATGCGGCCGTGCTTCAGGCCGATGTCGGCCTTGACGATGCCCCAGTGGTCGATGATCAGCGCGTTGGTGATGACCGTGTCGGCGCAGTCCTTCGATTCGCGCTGGCTCTGGCCCATGCCGTCGCGGATGACCTTGCCGCCGCCGAATTTCACCTCTTCGCCGTAGATCGTGTAGTCGCGCTCGACCTCGACGATGAGGTCGGTGTCGGCCAGGCGGACGCGGTCGCCGGTGGTCGGGCCGAACATCTCCGCATAGGCGCGGCGGGTGATCTTGAGTGTCATATCGGTTCCCTCAACCTCAGAGCTTGCCCATCACGCGGCCGGCAAAGCCGTAGACCACGCGGTCCCCGGCCAGCGCCACCAGTTCCACGGTGCGCTCCTGCCCCGGCTCGAAGCGCACGGCGGTGCCGGCGGCGATGTTGAGCCGGTAGCCGCGCGTGGCCTCGCGGTCGAAGCGCAGCGCGTCGTTGACTTCGTGGAAGTGGTAGTGCGAGCCGATCTGCACGGGACGATCGCCGGTGTTGGCCACCGTCACCGTCAGCGTGGGCCGGCCCGCGTTGAGTTCGAGATCGCCGTCCTGCGGCAGGAGTTCGCCGGGGATCATGGCGCGCCCCTCAGACCGCGGCGGCCAGCAGGCCGGCGCCGTACAGCGCGACGCCCACGCCCGACAGGCGGGCCAGCCACGCCAGGCGCGGCTTCAGGGCCAGCCCGGCGCCGATGCCCGCCGCGTGCAGCAGCGCCGTCGCGGCGGCAAAGCCGGCCACGAAAGACGGGAACATCGCCTGCGCGCCGGCCGGGAATTCCGTGCCGTGCGCGTAGCCGTGGAACAGCGCGAAGCCGCCGCACAGCAGCGCGCCGGCCCACCGCGGCATCGCCGCGCGCGTGGCGATCAGCAGGCCGAACACCAGCAGCGACGCGGCAATCATCGGCTCGACCATCGGCAGCGCCATGCCGCCCGCGCCCAGCAGCGCACCCGTCACCATCAGCGCGACGAAGGCGACCGGCGCCCACAGCGCGTCGCGCACCGCGCGCGCGGCCAGCGCGCTCCACACGCCCACGGCCACCATGGCCAGCAGGTGATCGGCACCGGTCAGCGGATGCAGGAAGCCGGCCAGCAGGCTACCGCCGGCGGTGTGGCCCGGATGCCCCGGGTGCGCAAACGCTACGGAGGCGCCCAGCGTGAGCGCGATGGCGGCCGCGGGCCGGATGAAGCGAGACAGGGAGTGCGTCATGGCAGGACTCTTTTTGGTTGGTGTTCGGGTTCAGACGATCGGCTGGTGCACGGTGACCAGCTTGGTGCCGTCGGGAAAGGTCGCCTCGACCTGGATGTCGGGGATCATCTCGGCCACGCCGTCCATCACGTCGCCGCGCGAGAGGATGGTCGTGCCGTAGTACATCAGGTCGGCCACGGTCTTGCCGTCGCGCGCGCCCTCCATGATGGCGGCGCTGATCAGGGCGACCGCCTCCGGATAGTTGAGCTTGAGGCCGCGGGCCTGGCGACGCTCGGCCAGCAAGGCGGCGGTGAAGATCAGCAGCTTGTCTTTTTCGCGCGGGGTCAGTTCCACGGGAGGCTCTCTAAAAGGGTTGAATGCGGACGGGCGACGCGCTCACGTCGCCCACAGGCGCAGCGGACGGCCCGCCACGCCATGGATCGGTTCGCGCAGCGCCAGCCAGGTCTGGCTCAGCAGGGCGCGCGCGTCTTCGGGCCGCCGTGCCAGCACGCGCAGCAGCAGCACGCTCGGGCGGCCGGGCGCGTCTTGCGTCAGGCACGTCACACCGGCGCGGAGATCGTCGCGGTAAGGCAGTTGCTCGGCCAGTGTCTCGGCAAGGGCTTCAGTGGCGCCCGCCCCCACGGCCCACAGCGTGCCGACCACGTGAAAGCCGGCCATGCCCGTCGTCGCGCCCAGCACGGGCGACTGGGCATCGAACGCCGTGGACTCGATCCACAGCGGCTGCCCCTCGCAGCGCAGGCGCGTGTGCATGGCGATGCGGCCTTCCTGCCAGGACTCGCCGGCGGCATGACGGCCGAGCATGGTGATGTCCCAGCCGATGGCGGCGGCGCCCGGGGCGAGGTCCAGCGTCAGGTCGATGATCGGGCGCGCCTGGTTGAAGACGATGTTCTCCTGCGGCAGCCAGTCGAGCCGCGCGCCGGCGTCCAGGCGGATGGCCACCTGCTGCATGGCGGTGCGGCCGGGCGACTTGTACCACTTGGTGGCGCCCGGTGTGGTCAGCACCGCATGCGCCTCGGCACCCAGCTCGATGCCGATGTCGAGCACGTCGCCGCCGGCGATGCCCGCGGGCGGATGCAGCAGCACGACATGGCAGACGCCCTCGCCTTCCGGATACAGCGCCTTCTGCACGCGCAGCGGCCCCCGGTGCCGGCACGATGCCAGCACGGTGCGCCCGCCCCGGCGCGCGAATGCGAGCCGCAGCGAGGCTTCCCAGGAGGCGAATGCATCGATCCGGGGCGGAACGGGAAAATCGGGATGGCGCATCAATCGTGCAGCGCAGCGGCGGAACGGGGTTTCATCATAGCGAGATGCCGGCCGTTTGGCACGGCTTCGCGCCCCGCTTTTTCGCCGCGCGCGCGAGAATCAGACGGCCACCAGTTCGCGCACGCCATCGGCATCCATGTCGGCGCCGTCGCCCTGGGCGATGACCTCACCGCGCCGCATGACGACGTAGCGGTCGGCGATGCGCCGCGCGAAATCGTAGTACTGCTCGACCAGCAGCACCGACATGCCGAACTCGTCCACCAGCCGGCGCAGCGTGCGGCCGATCTCCTGGATGATGGATGGCTGGATGCCCTCGGTCGGCTCGTCCAGGATCAGCAAGCGCGGCTCGCTCATCAGCGCGCGGCCGATGGCCAGTTGCTGCTGCTGGCCGCCGGACAGGTCGCCGCCGCGGCGCCCCTTCATCTGCGCGAGCACGGGAAAGAGCGCATAGATCGAATCCGGCACCCCGGACGGTGCGCGCCTGGCCGCCGCGCCGATCAGCAGGTTCTCTTCCACCGTCAGGCGCGGAAAGATCTCGCGGCCCTGCGGCACGTACGCGAGCCCCCGCGAGACGCGCTCGTAGGCCGGCAGCTTGTGGATGGCCCGGCCCTCCCAATCGATCATGCCGCTGGTCGCCGGCAGCACGCCCATCAGGCACTTGAGCAGTGTGGTCTTGCCCACGCCGTTGCGCCCGAGCAGCGCGGTCAGCTTGCCGGCCGGCACCTCGAAGCTGACGTTGCGCAGGATGTGGCTGCCGCCGTAGTACTGGTTCAGTTGCTGGATCTGCAGCATGTCGGATTCGCCGTTAGCGCCCCAGGTAGGATTCGATCACGCGCGCGTCGCGCTTGACCGCGTCGAGCGTGCCCTCGGCCAGCACGCTGCCTTCGGCCAGCACGGTCACGCGGCCCGTCTCGCCCGCCAGCGCGGCGACGAACTCCATGTCGTGCTCCACCACCATGATCGAGCACGCGCCGCGCAGGCCGTTGAGCAGGTCGGCCAGCTGCATCGTCTCTTCATCGGTCATGCCGGCCACGGGCTCGTCGAGCAGCAGCAGCTGCGGCCGCTGCATCAGCAGCATGCCGATCTCCAGCCGCTGCTTCTGGCCATGCGACAGCAGGCCGGCGCTCCGGTACGCCTCGGCCTCCAGCCCGATGCGGCCGAGCGTCTCTTCGATGCGGCGGCGGCCGTCGTCGAGCAGCCGCGCGCGCAGCGGCACCCACCAGCGCTTGTCGGCCTGCATCGCCAGCTCGAGGTTTTCCCACACGCCGTGCTGCTCGAACACGGTCGGCTTCTGGAACTTGCGGCCGATGCCGATCTGCGCGATGCGCGGCTCGGTCAGGCGCAGCAGGTCGATGGCCTGGCCCAGGTAGACGCGGCCGGCGACGTCCGCGTTGCGCGGACCGGTCTTGCCGGTGATCACATCCATCATCGTGGTCTTGCCGGCGCCGTTGGGACCGATCACACAGCGCAGCTCGCCGTGGTCGATCGACAGCGTCAGCGCGTTCAGCGCGCGGAAGCCGCCGAAGCGCACCGTCACGTCTTCGAGGTACAGGATGGGGCCGTGCGAGACGTCGATGGCGTCCGGCTCGAGCACGTGGCCCATGCCGGTGGTGGTGCCGCTGAAGTTTCCGACCTGCGCGCGGTCGGGGCGTGCGGTGAAGGGCCTCATGCGCGGTCTCCGGCGGGCGGGGTGACAACGGGCTCGCCGGCGCCGGCATCCGCACGGCCATCGGCCGCCGGCCGCACGCGCCGCCCGGAGCGGCCACGCAGCAGGCCCAGCACGCCGTTCGGCAGGAACAGGGTCACCAGCACGAAGACCGCGCCCAGCACGAACAGCCAGTACTCCGGCACCCAGGCCGTCAGGACGGTCTTGGCGCCATTGACGAGGAACGCGCCGACGATCGGGCCAACCAGCGTGCCGCGCCCGCCCACGGCCACCCACACCGCCATCTCGATCGAGTTGCCCGGCGACATCTCGCTCGGGTTGATGATGCCGACCTGCGGCACGTACAGCGCCCCGGCGATACCGCACAGCACGGCCGAGAAGGTCCACACGAACAGCTTGTAGCCGAGCGGGCTGTAGCCGGAGAACATCACGCGCGCCTCGGCGTCGCGGATGGCCGTCACCACGCGCCCGAACTTGGAGGTGACGATGGCCCGGCATGCGATGAAGGCCAGCACCAGCGCGATGAAGGTGGCGACGAACAGCACCGTGCGCGTGGACACCGCTGCAATCGGGTATCCGAGGATGCGCTTGAAATCGGTGAAGCCGTTGTTGCCGCCGAAGCCCGTTTCGTTGCGGAAGAACAGCAGCATGGCCGCGTAGGTCATGGCCTGCGTGATGATCGACAGGTACACGCCCTTGACGCGCGAGCGGAACGCGAAGAAGCCGAACAGCCACGCCAGCACGCCCGGCACCAGCACCACCAGCAGCGCGGCCCAGGCGAAATGCCCGGTGCCGTGCCAGAACCAGGGCAGGTCCTTCCAGTCGAGGAAGACCATGAAATCGGGCAGATCGCTCTGGTACACACCGTCGCGGCCGATGGCGCGCATCAGGTACATCCCCATCGCATAGCCGCCGAGCGCGAAGAACAGGCCGTGGCCGAGGCTCAGAATGCCGCAGTAGCCCCACACCAGGTCGAGCGCCAGCGCGGCCAGCGCGTAGCACATGATCTTGCCCACCAGCGTGAGCGCATAGGCCGACAGGTGCAGCGGATGCCCCGCCGGCACCGCCAGCGCGCACACCGGCACGCCGACGCAGACCAGCAGCGCCGCCGCCGCCAGCACGGACCAGCCCCGCCGCGACAGCAGCGGCATGCGCGCGGGAATGTCGAGGGAGAACGGTGGCTGCGCCATGTCAGGCCTCCGCGCTGCGGCCCTTGAGGGCGAACAGCCCCTGCGGACGCTTCTGGATGAACAGCACGATCAGCACCAGCACGAAGATCTTCGCCAGCACCGCGCCATAGAACGGCTCGATGCACTTGTTGATCAGCCCCAGCCCGAACGCGCCGACGATGGTGCCGGCCAGTTGCCCCACCCCGCCCAGCACCACCGCCATGAAGGAATCGATGATGTAGCCCTGCCCGAGGTCCGGCCCCACATTGCCGATCTGCGACAGCGCGCAGCCGCCCAGGCCGGCGATGCCCGCGCCGAACGCGAAGGCGTAGCTGTCCACCTTCCAGGTCCGCACGCCCACGCACGCCGCCATGGCGCGGTTCTGCGTGGTGGCGCGCACGAACAGGCCCAGCCGCGTGCGGTTGAGCACCGCCCACGCCAGCGTGACCACCACCAGCGCGAAGGCCAGGATCACCAGCCGGTTATACGGCAGGATCAGCCCCGGATACAGCGCGATGCCGCCGCTCATCCAGCTCGGGTTGGCCACCTCCACGTTCTGCGCACCGAACACGCTGCGCACGGCCTGCATCAGCAGCAGGCTGACGCCGAAGGTGGCGAGCAGCGTCTCCAGCGGCCGGCCGTACAGGTGCCGCAGCACCATGCGCTCCAGCACGAAGCCGACGACGGCCGCGGCCAGGAACGCGGCCGGCAGCGCGGCGGGCAGATACCAGTCGAACGCCGCAGGGAAATGGTTGCGAAAAAGCGTCTGCACCACATAGGTGGCATACGCGCCGATCATCAGGAACTCACCGTGCGCCATGTTGATGACGCCGATCAGGCCGTAGGTGATCGCCAGCCCCAGCGCGGCCAACAACAGCACCGAGCCCAGGCTCAGGCCGGCGAACAGGTTGCCGATCAGCTCGGCCTTGCGCGCCTGCGCGGCAAGGTTGTCCAGCGCCTGCCGGGCAGCGGCGCGCAGCGCGTCGTCGGCGCCGCTGTCCTTGGCGAGCAGCGGCGCGATGCGCTGGCGGGTCTGCGGGTTGGTATCGCCGGCGAGCAGCCTGAGCGCTTCGAGCTTCTCGGCAGGCGAGCCGTCGTCGAGCGCCAGGTTGGCCCACAGCAGATGCAGGCGGGTCCGCAGTTCGGGATCGGTCTCCTGCTTGCGCGCCGCATCGACCACCGTGCGCGATGCCGTCTCGGGATGCGCCAGTAGCGTATCGATGGCCTGCGCGCGCACGGCCCGGTCGGGCGACTGCAGCACGAAGCCGCTGGCCGCGCTGTCCACCTGGGCGCGCAGGGCATTGTTCAGCGTCAGCGCTTGCAGGTCATCGGCCTTCATGGCAACCGGCTGGCCGCTGATCGCATCGAGATAGCGCTCGCCCTCCTGGCGCAGCATGCCGGCAGCGGGCGCATAGAACAGCGCATCATTCTGCAACGCCCGCAGGATGGGGCCGGCCTGTTCGGCGGGCGCGGCGGCCAGGGCGTTGAGCACCTTCACCTTGGCGTCGAAGTCGTCTTCGGCCAGCGGCTTGAGATCGGCCTGGGTCAGCGGTTGTCCGGCCGCCCATGCCGATGCGGCAAGCGTGGCAACCAGGCAGAAGGCGCACAGCAGTGCGGCGAGGAAGCGTGTCATGGCCATCCGGAACGCGGCGGCCCTTGCAGACCGCCACGCCATGCAACGTCGAAAAAGAGACCGGCCGGCGCTGCGGGCCGGTCCGCCCGGTCACATCACCTGATCGGGCTTGCCCTCGTTGCCCGGAATGTACGGGCTCCACGGCTTGGCGCGGATCGCCGTCGGTGTCTTCCACACCACGTTGAACTGGCCGTCGCCGCGCACCTCGCCGATCATCACCGGCTTGGACAGGTGATGGTTGTTGTTCATCGCCAGCATGAAGCCCGACGGCGCCTTGAACTGCTGGCCGACCATCGCCTTGCGGACCTTGTCCACGTCGGTCGAGCCGGCCTTCTCCACCGCCTGCTTCCACATCATGATGCCGACGTAGGTGGCTTCCATCGGGTCGTTGGTGACGCGCTTGTCGCCGCCCGGCAGGTTGTTGCTCTTGACCCAGGCCGCCCACTTCTTCTTGAAATCGTCGTTGACCGGGTTCTTGACCGACATGAAGTAGTTCCACGCCGCCAGGTGGCCGACCAGCGGCTTGGCGTCGATGCCGCGCAGCTCCTCCTCGCCCACCGAGAAGGCCACCACCGGCACGTCCTTGGCCTTCAGGCCCGCGTTGCCCAGCTCCTTGTAGAACGGCACGTTGGAGTCGCCGTTGATGGTCGACACCACCGCCGTCTTGCCGCCCTGCGCGAACCGCTTGATGTTGGCGACGATGGTCTGGTAGTCGGCATGGCCGAACGGCGTGTAGACCTCTTCGATGTCGCTGTCCTTCACGCCCTTGCTGTGCAGGAAGGCGCGCAGGATCTTGTTGGTCGTGCGCGGATACACGTAGTCGGTGCCCAGCAGGAAGAAGCGCTTGGCACCGCCGCCTTCCTTGCTCATCAGGTATTCCACCGCGGGAATCGCCTGCTGGTTGGGCGCCGCACCGGTGTAAAAGACGTTCTTGGACATCTCCTCGCCCTCGTACTGCACCGGATAGAACAGCAGGCCGTTCAGCTCCTCGTACACCGGCAGCACCGACTTGCGCGACACCGAAGTCCAGCAGCCGAACGTGACCGCCACCTTGTCCTGCGTCAGCAAGCCGCGCGCCTTCTCGGCGAACAGCGGCCAGTTCGAGGCCGGGTCCACCACCACCGGCTCCAGCTTGCGGCCCAGCACGCCACCGCTCTTGTTGATCTCGTCGATCATCATCAGCGCGACGTCCTTGAGCGACGTCTCCGAGATGGCCATGGTGCCCGACAGCGAATGCAGGACGCCGACCTTGATCGGCGCCTTGGCCTGGGCCAGCGCGACATGCGGTACCGACAACAGCGCTGCGGCGGCAACGGCCGACAGCTTGAGCAGCTCACGACGTTTCATTTCGGCTCCTTGGTGATGGGTGGCGAGAACGACCCCCAGCGGCCAAAATCGCAACTAGCGTGCCATCGCATTTCGCTCACGGGCCGTGAACCCCGCCCCAAAACCGTGCCGGAGCCGCGCCAAACCTGCGCATCTTGCATAGGCAACGCCCCCATGCAGGGCGCGGGCAGACAAGCACAGAACCGTCGATACGCAAGAAAAAAAGCTGACGCCCCTCACGGGAACATCAGCTTTCCGGTGCGGCAGCGATCGCCGCGCGGGCTCAGGTCAGGAATAGCGGCGCGAAATCGACTCGGCCACGCACACGGGCCGCGCCTGCCCTTCGCACTCGATCGTCACGCCCCAGGTCATCTGCGCGCCGGTCAGCGCGGGCGCATCCGGCGATGGCTGCAGCGGCGGCAGCATCTCCATCTCCAGCAGGCTCACGCGGGCGCGCAGACGGCTGCCCACCGGCACCGGCGCCGGAAAGCGGACCTTGTTCAGGCCGTAGTTCACGCCCATCTTCACATCGGGCATGTCGAGCGCGCTCTGCATCAGCGCCGGCAGCAGCGACAGCGTCAGGAAGCCGTGCGCCACCGGCGCGCCGAACGGCGACTCGCGCCGGGCGCGCTCCACATCCACGTGGATCCACTGGCGGTCTCCCGTGGCCTCGGCAAACTGGTTGACCTGCTGCTGCGTGATCTCCACCCAGTCGCTGACCGCGACCTCCTGGCCGATCAATCCCCGCAGCGCGTCGAGCGATTCGATGACACGCATCGTTGGCAGTCTCCTCGTGACCCGGTTCAGGCGGCCGGGCGGCGGCCGAACAGACCCATGCCGACCAGGGTGCAGACCAGCTCGCCGTGCTGGTTGCGCGCTTCCCAGCGGTTGATCGCCACGCCGCGGTCGGGCTTGGACTGCGACGGCCGCACCTCCAGGCAGGTGCTCGACACCGACAGCGTATCACCCGGATACACCGGCCTGAGCCAACGGATCTCGTCCACGCCCGGCGAACCCATGCTGGACGACTTGCTGAGAAAGTTCTGCACCATCAGCCGCATCATCACCGCGCAGGTCATCCAGCCGCTGGAAATGAGGCCGCCGTAGATGCTGCGCCGGGCCGCCTCCGGGTCGACATGAAACGGCTGCGGGTCGTACTGCCGGGCGAAGGCCAGGATCTCGTCCTCAGTCACCGCGTAGGTGCCCATCTCCATCGTCTGGCCGACCTGGAAATCGTCGAAATAGAACGTGTACGGCAACGCTGCTTCCGTCATGGTTTCTCCTCCATCGCCGCCTCCGCTGCGCGGGCGCGGCCGCTCAAAAAGACAGCGCCCCGCGGCTGCGCGGGGCGCGCCGGGTGGCATCACGCGGCGTCGCGGAAACCCGGCCGCGACGCAAAGCGCGCCAGATGGTGATCGACATCGCCGAGCGTGGTGTTGATCATCGTCAGCCGCTTGAACATGTGCGCGGCGGGCAGCTCGTTGGTCACGCCCATGCCGCCGTGCAGTTGCACCGCCTCCTGCCCCACTTCGCGGGCCGCCTGGCCGACGCGCGCCTTGGCGGCCGACACGTAGCGGCGGCGCGCCTCGGCATCGCCGTCTTCGAAATGCGCGGCCGCGAGATAGGTGATCGAGCGCGCCTGCTCCGCATGGATGAACATGTCGACCATGCGGTGCTGCAGCGCCTGGAAGCGCGCGATCGGCACGCCGAACTGCTGGCGCGTCTTGGTGTATTCCAGCGTGGCGGCGTTCAGCGCATCGATCAGGCCGATCGCCTCGGCGCACAGCAGCACGCAGCCGAGATCCGCCACCGCATCGATGATCTCCCACGCCTCGCCGGCCTGGCCGAGCAGCGTGGCCGGCGCATTGTCGAAGCGGACGTCGGCCGCGCGCAGGTTATCGATGGTGCGGTAGTCCTTGACCGTCACGCCCGCGGCCTCGCGATCGACCAGGAACAGCGACAGGCCCGATGTGTCGCGCGCCTCGCCGCCCGTGCGCGCCGAAACGACCAGCTTGTCGGCCTGCCCGCCGTGCACCACCACGGCCTTGGCGCCCGACAGCGTCCAGCCGCCGCCCTGCCGCGCCGCGCGCGTGGTCACGTTGAACAGTTCGTAGCGCGACTGCGGCTCGCCGAAAGCCGCCGCCAGCTTCAGCGCGCCGCCCGCCACCGGCTCCAGCAGCGCCTCCTGGCCGCCCGCCAGCTTGAGTGCCTGCATGCCCAGCACGGTGGCCGCATAGGGCTCCACCACCAGACCGCGCCCCAGTTCCTGCATCACCACCAGCAGGTCCATCGCGCGGCCATCGAAGCCGCCCTGCGCTTGCGGCACCGGCAGCGCGGTCAGGCCCAGCTCGGCCAGGGCGTCCCAATGCGCCTGCGACACGCCCGCGTGCGAGTAGACGACCTTGTTGCGCGCTTCAAAGCCGTAATCCTTGTCGATGAAGCGGCGTACCGCATCCGCCAGCTGCTTCTGTTCGTCGGTGAACGAGAAATCCATGGTTGTCTCCGCTGTTCGTTCTGGTCAGACGCCGAGGATCATCTGGCTGATGATGTTGCGCTGGATCTCGTTCGACCCGCCGTAGATCGAGGTCTTGCGATAGTTGAAGTAGTACGGCGCCAGCGGCGCGGCATCGTTGTCGCCGGTGACGGCGCGCGGCGTCTCGCCTTCCAGGTAGTCCGGGTCGAACGGCTGCGCATACGGGCCCACCGCCTCGACCATCAGCTCGGTCAGCATCTGCTGGATCTGCGTGCCCTTGATCTTGAGCAGCGACGCCTCGGGGCCCGGCCCCCGGCCCACGCCCTCGCTCGACACCACACGCAGCACAGTGATCTCCAGCGCCATCAGCTCGATCTCCAGCGATGCCACCTTGGCCGCGAACACCGGGTCTTCCAGCAGCGGCCTGCCGTTCTTCTGGTGCTGCAGGGCGACGCGCTTGAGGAACGCCAGCTCGCGCTTCGAATGCCCCACGCGCGCGATGCCGGTCCGCTCGTGGCCCAGCAGGTATTTGGCGTACGTCCAGCCACGGTTCTCTTCGCCGATCAGGTTCTCGGCCGGCACGCGCACGTTGTCGAAGAACACCTCGTTCACTTCGTGCTCTTCGTCCAGCATGATGATCGGCCGAACGGTGATGCCCGGCGTCTTCATGTCGATCAGCAGGAACGAGATGCCCTCCTGCTTCTTGGCCTGCGGATCGGTGCGCACAAGGCAGAAGATCATGTCGGCGTGCTGGCCGAGCGTGGTCCAGGTCTTCTGGCCGTTGACGATGTAGTGGTCGCCCTCGCGCACGGCGCGGGTCTTGAGCGAAGCGAGATCGGAGCCGGAGCCGGGCTCGGAGTAGCCCTGGCACCACCAGTCGGTGCAGTCGAGGATGCGCGGCAGGTAATAGCGCTTCTGTGCCTCGTTGCCGTACTTCATGATGACGGGCGCCACCATGCTGACGCCGAACGGCAGCACGCCCGGCGCGCCGATGCGGGCGCATTCCTCGTCCCAGATGTGCTTCTGGATCGGGCTCCAGCCGGTGCCGCCCCACTCGACCGGCCAGTGCGGCACCGACCAGCCCTTGGCCGCCAACGCCTTGTGCCAGCGGACGAAATCGTCGCGGTTCAGGCGGCGGTGGTTCAGCACCTTGTCCTGGATGTCCTTGGGCAGTTCGGCTTCCAGCCAGCCGCGGACTTCCTGGCGGAACGCATCGTCGGCCGCCGAGTAGTTCAGATCCATGCCTGTCTCCTGTGGTGTCGCCACCGCCGCGGCAACCGGCGGAGCGTGCTTCGGACCGGCGCGGACCTGATTGCGCGCGACTAGTGCACAGGCTGCTTGAGCGCGTCCGGCACCAGCAGCGGCATCACCTCGATGCCCTCCTCCGCCAGCTCCAGCGCCTCTTCGTGCGATGTCGTCCCGCGAATGCCCCGCTCCGGCGCCTCGTTGTAGTGCATCCGGCGCGCCTCTTCCGCAAACCGCTCGCCCACGTCCTCGGTATTGGCCAGGAGGTGGCGCACGGCCTTGAGATAGCGCTGCTGCAAGGTCGCCAGCGCGCCACCCTCGTCCGCCGATGTCTTCACGGTGCCGCTCTGCCGGGCGGCATCCGGTCGCGACGACGACAGGTTCAGGCGCGGTGCGCTCGGCAGGCGCTCAACCTCGGTATGGCCGCAGACCGGGCACGTCAACAGACCGCGCTCGCGCTGCGACTGCAGGTCGGCATCGGAGCCGAACCAGCCTTCGAAGCGATGGTCATTGGCACAACGGAGGTCCAGCACTTTCATGATCGGTCCAGCGCATGGGGAGCAGTGTATCCCCGATTCGAAAATTTTTGAACGGTCGTGCTAATTTTTCCGCACGGCCGTCCGTCCGGGTGGCGAAGCGTTGTCAGATGAGGGCACCCGGCGGCACGTCAAGCCGCCGGAGCAGGCCATCCAAGCGGTTCAGGCGTCGCCCGGCGTCCACGTGCCCGACAGGATTTTCTCCAGCCAGAATACGCCGATGATGGTCTTGACGTCGGAGATCCTGCCGGTGCGCACCCAGTCGATCAACTGGCCGGCCGGCGCGCTGAAGGTCTCGAGGAACTCGCCCTCGTCCAGCGCGCTTTCGCCCGGCTGCAGGTCGCGGGCGAGATAGAGATCGATGAACTCGGTGGAATACGAGATGACCGGGTGGATGCGCGTCAGAAAATCCCAGCGCTGCGCCACGTAGCCCGTCTCCTCGCGCAGCTCGCGCTTGCCGCAGGCCAGCGCGCCCTCGCGCGGATCGAGCTTGCCCGCCGGGAATTCGATCATCACCTTGCCCACCGGATAGCGGAACTGGCGCTCCATCAGCACGGTGCCATCGTCGAACAGCGGGATCATCATCACCGCGCCCGGATGGATCAGGTATTCACGGCTGGCGTTGCGGCCATCCGGCAGGCGGACGACATCCTGCTTGAGCGTCAGGAACTTGCCCTGGTGCACCAGCGCCGAAGCCAGCTGCGTTTCGCGCAGGCCGGCATCCGGATCGGACACGGCCTCATTGGAATCGGCGGACAGGCGGGCAGGATCGGGTTTCATGGGAACCTCGAACGCCGGACCATTGGCGTGCCCGGCTGGAAATCAATGACGTTGGCGGCGCACCAGATACTGCCAGGTGAACCCGGGAAAGGCGAACACCAGCATCAGGCAGGCGGTGATGGCGTAGAACTGCCAGCCTTGCGAAAAGGCATTGCCCTGGCCCGATTCGATGCCGAAGCCGACCAGGCCGACCACGGCATACATGGCCATCAGCTCGACGCCGCGCAGCCAGAACGGCTTGCACGGCCAGCGTGCCGGCAGCAAGGCCAGCACGCGCTGGTTGACGAACGGCAGGTTGGCACAGATCAATGCCAGCACGATGACAAACAGGCTGCCTGTCGAAGTGCCCATGCCGTTCGCCGCCGACTCAGGACGCCAGCGTCAGGCGGATCGCCTGGTAGCACAGGCCCATCAGGCTGGCCGGGAAGATGCCCAGCAGCAGCACCAGCAGACCGTTGACCGACAGCAGCGAACGCAGGCCGAACGTCGCCTGCACCGGGCCTTCGTCGGCCGGCGCGTCGAAATACATCGCCTTGACGACGCGCAGGTAGTAGAACGCGCCCACCAGCGAGAACAGCACCGCCACGATGGCCAGCCACGACATGCCGGCGTCGACCACCGCGCCCAGCACCGACAGCTTGGCGTAGAAGCCCACCGTCGGCGGCAGGCCCGCCAGCGACATCATCATGAACAGCGTCAGCAGCGCGAACCACGGGCTCTTCTTCGACAAGCCCTTCAGGTCGGCGATCTCCTCGGCCTCATAGCCCTTGCGCGCCAGCAGCAGGATGACGCCGAAGGCACCCAGCGCGGTCAGCACGTAGGTGATGGCGTAGAACATCGACGCGCTGTACGCCTGCGCGGTCAGGTCCGGCTTGCCGCTGCTCACGCCCGACAGCAGGCCCAGCAGCAGGAAGCCCATGTGCGACACCGTCGAATACGCCAGCAGACGCTTGAAGTTGGTCTGCACCACGCCGGTGATGTTGCCGATGGCCAGCGACGCGATGGCCAGCACGATCAGCATGTTCTGCCAGTCGAACGCCAGCGGCAGCAGCCCTTCCACCAGGATGCGCAGCGTCATCGCGAACGCCGCGACCTTGGGCGCGCCGGCGATCAGCAGCGTCACCGCCGTCGGCGAGCCCTGGTACACATCCGGCACCCACATGTGGAACGGTGCGGCACCCAGCTTGAACGCCAGGCCGGCCACGATGAACACGACACCGAACACCAGGATGGTCTTGTTGATGTCGCCGGTCTCGATCGCGTGGAAGACCTTGCCCAGGTCAAGCGAGCCGGTCGCGCCGTACAGCATCGACATGCCGTACAGCAGCAGGCCCGAGGCCAGCGCGCCGAGGATGAAGTACTTCATGCCCGATTCCGACGACACGTTCGAGCCGCGGCGCAGCGCCACCAGCGCGTACGAGCCCAGCGACAGCAGCTCCAGGCCCAGGTACAGGGTCAGGAAGTTGTTGCCCGAGATCATCACGATCTGGCCCAGCAGCGTGAACAGCGCGAGGATGTAGAACTCGCCGTTGAACATCTCGCGGTCAGCCAGGTAGCCGCGGGTGTAGACGAAGGTCACCAGCGTCGCCAGCGCGCAGAACGAAGACAGCACCTGCGCCATCGGATCGAACACGGCCATGTTGCTGAACACGTAGTGTGTCTCGCCCGAGGCGGCCTGCACGGCAAACCAGAGGGTCAGCGCGAGCGTGGCGAACAGGCTCAGGCCGTAGGCCGGGCTGCTGCCCTGCTCGCGGCGGAACACGTCGGCCAGTTGGATCACGGCGATCATCACCGACAGGAAAATAATCGGCAACAACGGTGCCCAGTTCATGTTTTGCATGATCGTTTCGACTCCCCGCTTACAGCTTGGTCTGGGCCACGTGGGTGAGGAGATTCACCACGGACGCATGCATGACATCGGTGAAAGGCTTCGGATACAGGCCCATGTACAGGGTCGCGATCGCGAGTACGCCCAGCATGAAGAATTCGCGCGCATTCAGGTCCTGCAGCTCGGCCACGTGCTTGTTCGCCACGTCGCCGAAGATCACGCGCTTGACCATCCACAGCGAGTACGCTGCGCCGAAGATCAGCGCGGTGGCCGCCAGCAGGCCGATCCAGAAGTTGAACTTGACCGAACCCAGGATCACCATGAACTCGCCCACGAAACCGGAGGTGGCCGGCAGGCCGCAGTTGGCCATGGCGAAGAACACCGACAGCGCCGCGAACTTCGGCATCGTGTTCACCACACCGCCGTAGTCGGCGATCTGGCGCGAGTGCACGCGGTCGTACAGCACGCCGATGCACAGGAACATCGCGCCCGAGATGAAGCCGTGCGAGATCATCTGCACGATACCGCCCTCGACGCCGATCTCGTTGAAGATGAAGAAGCCCAGCGTGACGAAGCCCATGTGCGCGATCGAGGAATACGCCACCAGCTTCTTCATGTCGGCCTGCACCAGCGCCACCAGGCCGATGTAGATCACGGCGATCAGCGAAATCGCGATGACGAAGGCCGCCAGGCTATGGCTCGCGTCCGGCGCGATCGGCAGCGAGAACCGCAGGAAACCGTACGCGCCCAGCTTCAGCATGATGGCGGCCAGCACCACCGAACCGCCGGTCGGCGCTTCCACGTGGGCATCCGGCAGCCAGGTGTGCACCGGCCACATCGGCACCTTCACGGCAAACGCCATGAAGAAGGCGATGAACAGCAGGATCTGCTCGTTCAGCGACAGCTTCAGCTGGTGCCATTGCAGGATCTCGAACGTGCCGCTGTGGAAGTACAGGTACAGGAACGCAACCAGCGTCAGCAGCGAGCCCAGCAGCGTGTACAGGAAGAACTTGATGGCCGCGTACACGCGGTTCGGGCCGCCCCACACGCCGATGATGATGTACATCGGGATCAGCGTGGCCTCGAAGAACACGTAGAACAGCAGGCCGTCGAGCGCCGCGAACACGCCGATCATCAGGCCCGACAGGATCAGGAACGCCGCCATGTACTGCGCGACACGCTCGGTGATCACTTCCCACGCCGAGATCACGACAATCACCGTGATGAACGCCGTCAGCACCACGAACCACATCGAGATGCCGTCGACCCCGAGGTAGTAGCTGATGTGGAAGCGCTCGATCCAGGTCGACTTCTCGACGAACTGCATCGCCGCGGTCGACTTGTCGAAGCGCGTGATCAGCGGCAGCGTGATCACGAAGCTGACCAGCGAGCCGATCAGCGACATCCAGCGGACATAGCCGGGATTGCGGTCTGAGCCCGAAGCCAGCACCAGCACGCCAAAAAAGATCGGCAGCCAGATCGCAAAAGACAGAACCATTTTTCGTTATCCCTTATTTGCCCGCCAGGAACACGAAGTACGTCAGCAGCAGCACGGTGCCGACGATCATCGCGAACGCATAGTCATAGATGTAGCCGGACTGGAGCAGGCGCACCACGCTGGCGAACCACCCCACCAGACGCGCGCTGCCGTTGACGACCACGCCATCGATCACGCCCTGATCGCCGCCCTTCCACAGGCCGCGGCCGAACTTGACCGCACCGTTGGCGAAGACGATCTCGTTGATCTTGTCCATGTAGTACTTGTTGTCCAGCAGCGTGTGGAGGCCGGAGAAACGCTTGGCGATCGCGGCCGGAATGTCCGGGCGCTTCAGGTAGAAGAACCACGACAGCGCCACGCCGGACACCAGCAGGATGAACGGAGCCGACGTGAAGCCGTGCAGCGCCATCCCGACCCAGCCGTGGAAATCCTCGGCCAGCACCTTCATTGCCTCGTGGTGCTCGGCGTTGAAGATGACATCGGTGAAGACCACGCCGTGCTTGAAGAACTCGCCGAACAGCATCGGCTGGATCGCCATCGCGCCGACGACGACCGACGGAATCGCCAGCAGCACCAGCGGCACCGTCACCACCCACGGCGACTCGTGCGGCTTCTGGCCCGGCGCCAGGCCGTGGTGGTGGTCGGCGGTCTCTTCCTCGTCCACGTGGTTGCCCTCGTGATGCGAGTCTTCCTTGCCGAAGCGCTCTTCGCCGTGGAACACCAGGAAGTACATCCGGAACGAATAGAACGCGGTCACGAACACGCCGGCCAGCACCGCCCAGTAGGCGAAGCCCGCGCCCGGCAGGTGCGACTCACGCACCGCCTCGATGATCGAATCCTTCGAATAGAAGCCCGAGAAGAACGGCGTGCCGATCAGCGCCAGCGAACCCACCAGCGACGTCAGCCACGTGATCGGCATGTACTTGCGCAGGCCGCCCATGTTGCGCATGTCCTGGTCGTGGTGCATGCCGATGATGACCGAGCCCGCGCCCAGGAACAGCAGCGCCTTGAAGAACGCGTGGGTCATCAGGTGGAACACGGCCACCTGGTAGGCGGACGCGCCCAGCGCCACCGTCATGTAACCGAGCTGCGACAGTGTCGAATACGCCACCACGCGCTTGATGTCGGTCTGGATGATGCCGAGGAAGCCCATGAACAGCGCGGTGATGGCGCCGATCACCAGCACCACCGACAGCGCGGTGTCCGACAGCTCGAACAGCGGCGACATGCGCGCGACCATGAAGATGCCGGCCGTCACCATGGTGGCCGCGTGGATCAGCGCTGAAATCGGGGTCGGGCCTTCCATCGAGTCCGGCAGCCACACGTGCAGCGGGAACTGCGCGGACTTGCCCATCGCGCCGATGAACAGGCAAATGCAGGCGACCGTCAGCATCTGCCAGTCGGTGCCGGGGAAGCCGATGACGGCGAGCTTCTCGCGTGCCGCGAACACATCGGCGTAGCTCAGGCTGCCGGCGTAGGCCAGCAGCAGGCCGATGCCGAGCACGAAGCCGAAGTCACCCACGCGGTTGACCAGGAACGCCTTCATGTTGGCGTAGATGGCCGTCGGGCGCTTGAACCAGAAGCCGATCAGCAGATACGACACCAGACCCACCGCTTCCCAGCCGAAGAACAGCTGCAGGAAGTTGTTGCTCATCACGAGCATCAGCATCGAGAAGGTGAACAGCGAGATGTACGCGAAGAAGCGGTTGTAGCCCGGGTCTTCCTGCATGTAGCCGATGGTGTAGATGTGCACCATCAGCGAGACGAAGGTCACCACGCACATCATCATCGCGGTCAGCGAATCGATGAGGAAGCCGACTTCCATCTTCAGCGAGCCGACCGCCATCCATTCATAGACGGTGCCGTTGTAACCGGCGCCGCCCATCACGTCGAACAGCACCAGCGCCGACAGGATGAAGGCGATCGCAACACCGAGGATGGTGACGCTGTGGGACGCCGCGCGGCCGATCTTCTCGCCGAAGAACTTGGTGCCGAACAGCCCGGCGATCGCCGCGCCGGCCAGCGGCGCGAGCGGGATCGCCAGCAGCAGGTTGGGATTGAGCGTGGTAGCCATGGAGCTTCTTATGTGTGGATGCGGCGATCAGCCCTTGAGGCTGTCCAGATCGTCAACGTTGATGGTGTCCAGGTTACGGAACAGCACCACCAGGATGGCGAGACCGATCGCGGATTCCGCCGCGGCCACCGTCAGGATGAAAAACACGAACACCTGCCCCGCCAGGTCACCCAAGTAATGGGAGAACGCGACGAAGTTCATGTTGACCGCGAGCAGCATCAGTTCGATCGCCATCAGCAGCACGATGACGTTCTTGCGGTTCAGGAAGATGCCGACGATGCTGATGGCGAACAGGACGGCGCCGAGCACGAGGTAATGGGCGAGCGATAGCATGTGGATTCTCCCGGGGCTCAGCGGTTGGTCTCGGCCGGGGCCGCGGACGCGGCCTTCTCCGCCGGCATCGAGACCAGGCGGACGCGGTCCTTGCGCTGCACGCGGATCTGGTCGGCCACGTTCTGGGCCTTGCTGTCCTTGCGGCGGCGGGCGGTCAGCGCCACGGCGGCCACGATCGCCAGCAGCAGCACCGCGCCGGCGACTTCAAACGCATAGATGTAGTCGGTGTAGATCAGCTTGCCGAGCGCCTGGGTGTTGGGGCCCGACAGCGCCTTGGGCAACTCCTGCACCGGCTGCGAGCGCCCCATGAAGGCCTTGGTCAGGACCACGGCCATTTCCATGATGATGACAGCCCCCACGAACGCACCCATCGGCACGTAAGTCCAGAAATCGCGCCGCAGATGCTCGATGTCGACATCGATCATCATCACCACGAACAGGAACAGCACCATCACCGCGCCCACGTAGACCAGCACCAGCGTGATGGCGAGGAACTCCGCCTTCAGCAGCATCCAGATCGCCGCCGCCGTGAAGAACGACAGCACGAGGAACAGCGCCGCGTGCACCGGGTTCTTCGCGGTGATGACCTTCAGCGCCGACAGCACCAGCACCAGCGAGAAACAGTAGAAGATGATCGTCGTGATTTCCATGATCCTGACGCGGGCCGTTTTGCGGCACGCGCTCATCCAAAGCCGCGGCGGCATGATACCGCCGCAACTGGCTGGCTCACGAGGAGCCGTTGTCCAACCGGAATTTCAACTGCGCCGCCCGCAGCCGCAGTCGCGGGCGTCTTGAATCTGCATCAGCGGTACTTCGCGTCGGCTGCCTTGTTGGCGGCGATTTCCGGCTCGAAGCGGTCACCCACGGCCAGCAGCATGTCCTTGGTGAAGTACAGATCGCCGCGCTTCTCGCCGTGGTACTCCAGGATGTGCGTCTCGACGATGGCGTCCACCGGGCACGCCTCTTCGCAGAAGCCGCAGAAGATGCACTTGGTCAGGTCGATGTCGTAGCGCGTGGTGCGGCGGGTGCCGTCGTCGCGCTGGTCCGACTCGATCGTGATGGCCAGGGCCGGGCACACCGCCTCGCACAGCTTGCACGCGATGCAGCGCTCTTCGCCGTTCGGATAGCGGCGCAGCGCATGCAGGCCGCGGAAGCGCGGCGACAGCGGCGTCTTCTCTTCCGGGAAGAGGACGGTGATCTTGCGCGCAAACAGGTAGCGCCCGGTCAGCGCCAACCCCTTGAAGAGTTCCTTCAGGAGCAGGCTGTTAAAGAATTCCTTGATGGCAAGCAACATGGTGCCTTCCTATTGTCCCGTTACTTCCAGATGTTCCACGGCGACACCAGCCAGATGGCAACGATGATCAGCCAACCCACGGTGAGCGGAATGAAGATCTTCCAGCCCAGGCGCATGATCTGGTCATAGCGGTAGCGCGGGAACGACGCACGCAGCCAGATGAAGACCGACAGCAACAGGAAGACCTTGATCAGCAGCCAGAAGAAGCCCGGAATCCAGTTGAACACCGGCGCATCGATCGGCGCGGACCAGCCGCCCAGGAACATCGTCGCCGTCATCGCCGAGATGACGATCATGTTGATGTACTCGGCCAGGAAGAACAGCGCGAACGCCATGCCCGAGTATTCGATCATGTGGCCGGCCACGATTTCCGATTCGCCTTCCACCACGTCGAACGGGTGGCGGTTGGTTTCGGCCACGCCCGAGATGAAATACACGCCGAACATCGGCAGCAGCGACAGCCAGTTCCACGACAGGATGTTGATGCCGTGGTTGGCGAAGAAGCCGCGGTTCTGCGAGTTGACGATGTCCGACAGGTTCAGGCTGCCGGTGACCATCAGCACCGTCACGAGCGCGAAGCCCATGGCGATTTCGTACGAGATCATCTGTGCCGAGGCGCGCATCGCGCCCAGGAACGCGTACTTGGAGTTCGAGGCCCAGCCGGCCAGGATCACGCCGTACACACCCACCGAGCTGATCGCCATCACGTACAGCAGGCCGGCGTTGATGTTCGACACCACGGCCTCGGCCTGGAACGGCACCACCGCCCAGATCGCCACGGCCGGCATCAGCACCATCAGCGGCGCGATGATGTACATGCCACGGCTGACCGCGCTCGGCACCATGACTTCCTTGAGCAGCAGCTTGAGCACGTCGGCGATCGGCTGCAGCAGGCCCATCGGGCCCACGCGGTTCGGACCCACGCGCACGTGCATCCAGCCGATCAGCTTGCGCTCCCACAGGATCAGGTAAGCCACGCACAGCAGCAGCGGCAGGATGATGCAAACGGCACGCACCAGCGTCCAGATCAGCGGCCACCAGCCGCCGAAGGTCGCCGCGCCGAAAGAGGTAATCGACTCGATCATGTTGATCCTTACACCGTAGCCGCCAGCGCGGAAGATTCGGCCTTTTCAACGCTCACCGTACCGAACATCGGGCCCAGTTGCGCCGATGCCTCGGTCGCGGCCGGCACGCGGATCACACCGGAGGCCAGCGTGCGGTCCAGCACCGCCGGCAGCACCACGCTGCCCTGCCCCTGCGAGACGCGCACGGCGTCGCCGACGGCCAGGCCCAACTGTTCGAACAGGTCGGCCGGCAGACCGGCGCGCACCGCGGCGCGGGACGCGGCCGTCAGTTGCAGCGAACCGGCACGGCGCACGATCGGATCGGCATGGTAGATCGGCACGTCGGCCAGTCGCTCGATACCGCCTGCGGCAGCAACCGGTGCAGCAGTCTGCGCGGCGGTGGCGTTCGACAGCCGCTCGGCGACCGGCTTGGCCAGCACGTCGTCACGCACGGCTTCCGACGTTTCGTACTCGAAGCCCGACAGGCCCAGCAGATTGCCCAGCACGCGCAGCACCTTCCATGCCGGACGCGAATCGCCCAGGCTGCGGACCACGCCGTTGAAGCTTTGCGGCAGGCCTTCGCAGTTGATGTAGGTGCCCGAGGTTTCCGTGAACGGCGCAACCGGCAGCAGCACGTCGGCGTGTTCCATCGCGGCGCGCGAGGCGAACGGCGACAGCATCACCACGGTGTCGGCATGCGCCAGCGCGGCACGCGCCTGCTGCGGATTCGCCGAATCGAATTCCGGCTCGGCGCCCAGGATGACGTAGGCACGCCGCGGCTGCGCCAGCATGGCGGCAGCGTCCAGGCCGTTGCCTTGCGGCAGCGCACCGGCGATGTAACCGCCGACGGTATTCGCGGCTTCGGTCAGGAAGCCCAGCGTCGCGCCGGTCTGCTGCGCGACCCACTGGGCCAGCGCATGCAGCTTGGAGAACTGCGGATGGGCCACGGCAGCGTTGCCCAGGAACACCGCCTTGCGCTCACCCGAAGCCAGGCTCGCGGCGATGCGCTTGGCGACTTCGCCGGCCTCGATGCCATCGGTACCGACCGGGCGGGCAACGCTATTGGCGGCGGCGATCGCCACGGCCACTTCCGACAGCAGCGACAGCCACTGCGACGGCGCACCCAGCAGCTGCGTCGCCGGCATCAGCAGGTCTTCGCCGCCGGCGCCGATCACGCTCAGTTGCGCGCCCTTCTTGCCACCCTGGCGCAGACGCGCGGCCAGCAGCGGATGATCCTTGCGCAGGAAGGCGCCCACCACCAGCGTGCGCTGCAGCAGCGACACATCGGCGATCGGCATGCCCAGCCACGGTGCGCCCGTCGGCTTGGCGGAGAAATCGGATTGGCGCAGGCGGAAGTCGACGCTGTCGCTGCCGATGCCGCGCACCAGCTTTTGCAGCAGGAACAGCTCTTCCAGCGTGCTGTGCGGGCTGGCCAGCGCACCGATCTGCTCGGCACCGTGGTCGCGCTTGATCGCATTCAGGCCGTTGGCGACATACTCCAGCGCCGTGGTCCAGTCCACGGTCTGCCATTGGCCGCCCTGCTTGAGCATCGGCTGGGTCAGGCGCTCGTCGCTGTTGAGGCCCTCATAGGCAAAGCGGTCCTTGTCGGACAGCCAGCATTCGTTGATGGCATCGTTTTCCAGCGGCAGCACGCGCATCACGCGCTGGTTCTTGGTCTGGACGATCACGTTGGCGCCCAGGCCATCGTGCGGCGACACCGACTTGCGGCGTGCCAGCTCCCACGTGCGAGCCGAGTAGCGGAACGGCTTGCTGGTCAGCGCGCCGACCGGGCACAGGTCGATCATGTTGCCCGACAGCTCGGAATCGACGGTCTGGCCGACGAACGTGGTGATCTCGGAATGCTCGCCGCGGTTGAGCATGCCCAGCTCCATCACGCCGGCCACTTCCTGGCCGAAGCGGACGCAGCGCGTGCAGTGGATGCAGCGCGTCATCTCTTCCATCGAGATCAGCGGGCCGACGTTCTTATGGAACACCACGCGCTTCTCTTCCTTGTAGCGCGATTCGGACTTGCCGTAGCCCACGGCCAGATCCTGCAGCTGGCATTCGCCGCCCTGATCGCAGATCGGGCAATCCAGCGGGTGGTTGATCAGCAGGAACTCCATCACGGACTTCTGCGCCTTCACCGCCTTCTCGGAGTTGGTGAAGACCTTCATGCCCGCGGTAACCGGCGTGGCGCAGGCCGGCAGCGCCTTGGGCGCCTTCTCGACCTCGACCAGGCACATCCGGCAGTTCGCCGCGATCGACAGCTTGCGGTGATAGCAGAAGTGCGGGATATAGGTGCCCGCCTGACGGGCGGCCTCCATCACCAGGCTGCCTTCGGCAACCTCGACCTTCTTGCCATCGATTTCGATTTCAACCATGTTCTGCCACGCTTAGATGTAGGTGGGCACCATGCACTGCTTGTGCTCGACGTGATACGCGAACTCGTCCCAGTAGTGCTTGAGCATGCCGCGGACCGGCATCGCGGCGGCATCGCCCAGCGCGCAGATGGTCCGGCCCATGATGTTCTCGGCCACGTTGTTGAGCAGGTCCAGATCTTCCTGGCGGCCCTTGCCGTGCTCGATGCGATCGACCACGCGGTACAGCCAGCCGGTGCCCTCACGGCACGGCGTGCACTGGCCGCACGACTCCTCGAAGTAGAAGTACGACAGGCGCAGCAGCGACTTCACCATGCAGCGCGTCTCGTCCATCACGATCACGGCGCCCGAACCCAGCATCGAGCCGGCCTTGGCGATCGAATCGTAGTCCATGTCGGAGGCCATCATCAGGTCGGCCGGCACCACCGGCGCCGACGAGCCACCCGGGATGACCGCCTTGAGCTTCTTGCCGCCACGCATGCCGCCGGCCAGCTCCAGCAGCTTGGAGAACGGCGTGCCGAGCGGAATCTCGTAGTTGCCCGGGCGCTCCACGTCGCCGGACACCGAGAAGATCTTCGAGCCGCCGTTGTTCGGCTTGCCCATCTTCAGGTAGTTGTCCGGACCGATGGACAGCAGGAACGGCACCGCGGCAAAGGTTTCGGTGTTGTTGATGGTGGTCGGCTTGCCATACAGGCCGAAGCTGGCCGGGAACGGCGGCTTGAAGCGCGGCTGGCCCTTCTTGCCTTCCAGCGATTCGAGCAGCGCGGTTTCCTCGCCGCAGATGTACGCGCCATAGCCATGGTGCGCATGCAGCTGGAAGTTGAAGCCGGAGCCGAGAATGTTGTCGCCCAGCAAACCTGCGGCACGCGCCTCTTCGAGCGCCTGCTCGAAGATCTTGTACTCGTTCCAGATCTCGCCGTGGATGTAGTTGTAGCCCACGGTGATGCCCATCGCGTAGCCGCCGATGGCCATGCCTTCGATCAAGGCGTGCGGGTTGTAGCGGATGATGTCGCGATCCTTGAACGTGCCGGGCTCGCCCTCGTCCGTGTTGCAGACCAGGTACTTCTGGCCCGGGAACTGGCGCGGCATGAAGCTCCACTTCAGGCCGGTCGGGAAGCCCGCGCCGCCACGGCCGCGCAGGCCCGAGGCCTTCACGTCGGCGATGATCTGTTCAGGCGAAATCTTTTCCGTCAGGATGCGCTTGAGCTGCTGGTAGCCGCCGCGCTTGACATAGTCTTCGAGGTGCCAGTTGTCGCCGTTCAGGCCGGCGAGAATCAGCGGCTGGATGTGTCGATCGTGCAGGGAGGTCATTTACTTGCCTGCTCCATTGGCGGGCGCCTTCGCCTTCAGGTCGGCGATCAGCGCGTCGAGCTTCTCGTTGCTCATGAAGCTGCACATATGGGTGTTGTTGACGATCATGACCGGAGCATCGCCACATGCGCCCATGCACTCGCCTTCCTTGAGCGTGAAGGTGCCGTCCGCGGTCGTCTCGTTGAAGCCGATGCCCAGCTTCTGCTTCAGGTAATCGGCCGCGCGCTCGCCGCCCGACAGCGCGCACGGCAGGTTCGTGCACACGGTCAGCTTGAAGCGGCCCACCGGCTTGGTGTCGTACATGTTGTAGAACGTCGCCACTTCCTCGACCCACACCGGCGGCATTTCGAGATACTCGGCCACGAACTGCATGACTTCGGGCGAGACCCAGCCTTTCTCGCTCTGCGCGACCGCCAGCGCCGCCATCACGGCGGACTGCTTCTGGTCGGCGGGATATTTCGCGACCGCCCGGTCGATTTCCTTGAGAGCTTCTGCTGATAGCATTTTCGTTGCGATTGGTGCGGGACGCGGGGCTCGCGCCCCGGCGTGCGTCCTCGATTCACAGCCGCGCCTGCCAGCGCGTCAAACCGTTGTTTCCTGTCGGCTCAGCGGTCGATCTCGCCGAACACGATGTCTTGCGTACCGATGATCGTCACCGCATCGGCGATCATGTGCCCCTTGGCCATCTCGTCGAGCGCCGCCAGGTGCGCGAAACCCGGCGCGCGGATCTTCAGGCGATACGGCTTGTTGGCGCCGTCCGAGATCACGTAGATGCCGAACTCGCCCTTCGGATGCTCGACGGCGGCATACGCTTCGCCCTCGGGCACGTGCATGCCTTCGGTGAAGAGCTTGAAGTGGTGGATCAGCTCTTCCATGTTAGTTTTCATCTCGACGCGCGACGGCGGTGCCACTTTGTGGTTGTCGGTGATCACCGGGCCCGGGTTCTTGCGCAGCCATTCCACGCACTGGCGGACGATGCGGTTGCTCTGGCGCATCTCTTCCACGCGCACCAGGTAACGGTCGTAGCAATCGCCGTTCACGCCCACCGGGATGTCGAAATCGACGCGGTCGTACACTTCGTACGGCTGCTTCTTGCGCACGTCCCACGCAATGCCGGAGCCACGCAGCATCGGCCCGGTCATGCCCTTCTGCAATGCGCGCTCGGGCGTCACCACGCCGATGCCGACCAGGCGCTGCTTCCAGATCCGGTTGTCGGTCAGCAGCGTTTCGTATTCGTCGACGTACGTCGGGAAGCGGTCGGTGAAGGCCTCGATGAAGTCCAGCAGCGAGCCCGAACGCGTTTCGTTCATGGCCGCCAGTGCCTTCTCGTTGCGCACTTTCGATGCCTTGTACTGCGGCATCGAGTCCGGCAGGTCACGGTAGACGCCGCCCGGACGGTAATACGCCGCGTGCATGCGTGCGCCCGACACGGCCTCGTACATGTCAAACAGGTCTTCGCGCTCGCGGAAGGCGTACAGGAACACCGCCATGGCACCGACGTCCAGCGCGTGAGCGCCGATCCACATCAGGTGGTTCATGATCCGCGTGATCTCGTCGAACATCACGCGGATGTACTGCGCGCGCAGCGGCACGTCGACGCCGAGCAGGCGCTCGATGGCCATCACGTAGGCATGCTCGTTGACCATCATCGACACGTAGTCGAGACGGTCCATGTACGGCACGTTCTGGATCCAGGTCTTCTGCTCGGCGAGCTTCTCGGTCGCGCGGTGCAGCAGGCCGATGTGCGGGTCGGCGCGCTGGATGACTTCGCCATCCAGCTCCAGCACCAGACGCAGCACGCCGTGCGCGGCCGGGTGCTGCGGGCCGAAGTTGAGGGTGTAGTTCTTGATGTCTGCCATGATCAGGCGCCCTTCAGTGCTTCAGGCCACCGTATTGATCCTCGCGGATCACACGCGGCGTAATCTCGCGCGGCTCGATGGTCACCGGCTGGTAGATCACGCGGCGCTGCACGGGGTCGTAACGCATTTCCACATAGCCCGACACCGGAAAATCCTTGCGGAACGGGTGGCCGATGAAGCCGTAGTCGGTCAGGATGCGGCGCAGGTCCGGGTGGCCTTCGAAGACCAGCCCATACAGGTCGAACGCCTCGCGCTCGAACCAGTCGGCGGCGTTCCAGACATCGACCACGGACGCCACGACGGGAAGATCATCGTCCGGCGCGAACACGCGCACGCGCACGCGCCAATTGTGCGTGACCGACAGCAGGTGCGACACGGCGGCAAAGCGCGGGCCGTTCCAGGCACCGTCGCCGTAGGCGGAATAGTCCACGCCGCACAGATCGATCAGCTGCTCGAACTTGAGCGCGGCATCGTCGCGCAGCGTGCGCATGGTTTCCAGGTAATCGGCCGCCTTCACCACGAGCGTGATTTCACCGACCGCCTCGGTCAGGCTCTGGATGCGATTGCCCAGCGCCTTTTCGAGCGCGGACTGCAGGGTGGCAAGCTTGTCGGTCATGTCAGCCCTTGCGCGCGATGGTGTTGGTACGGCGGATCTTCGCCTGCAGCTGGATGATGCCGTAGATCAGCGCTTCGGCTGTCGGCGGGCAGCCCGGCACGTACACGTCAACCGGCACGATGCGATCGCAGCCGCGCACGACGGAGTACGAATAGTGGTAGTAGCCGCCGCCGTTGGCACACGAGCCCATCGAAATGACCCAGCGCGGCTCGGCCATCTGGTCGTAGACCTTGCGCAGCGCGGGCGCCATCTTGTTGCACAGCGTGCCGGCCACGATCATCACGTCGGACTGGCGCGGTGACGGGCGGAACACCACGCCGAAGCGGTCCAGGTCATAACGCGATGCGCCAGCGTGCATCATTTCCACCGCGCAGCAGGCCAGGCCGAACGTCATCGGCCACAGCGACCCGGTGCGGGTCCAGTTGATCAGCTTGTCAGCGGTGGTGGTGACAAAGCCTTCGTTGAGTACGCCTTCGATCGCCATTTCACATCACTCCCAATCGAGCGCGCCTTTTTTCCAGATGTAGACGAAGCCCACAAGAAACTCGAGAAGAAACACGCCCATCGCGAAGAAACCCGGCCAGCCGATGTCGCGCAGCGCCACGCCCCAGGGGAAGAGGAACGCGGTCTCGAGATCAAACAGGATGAACAGGATGGCGATGAGGTAGTAGCGCACGTCGAACTTCATGCGCGCATCTTCGAAGGCTTCGAAGCCGCACTCGTACGGCGAGAGCTTGTCAGGATCGGGATTGTTCGGACCGAGAATCCGGCCGATGGTCATCAGCGCCAGGCCAAGGCCGACACCGATGATGATGAACAGCAGAACGGGGAAATAGGCTTCGAGGTTCAAGGGACGCCCGCCTTTTTGAATGGTTGCAACAAGCACTGCCCGCAGGCGGCGCCTTGTCGCCCCATCAAAGGCGCCGGGTCCGCAGCCTCACGACGCCCTGACTGCCGCGCCGTTTTGCGGATGAGGCCTGCACGGAACAATCCCGTTGAACAGACCCCGAAAATGATTGGTGCCGACGGCGAGACTCGAACTCGCACAGCTTTCGCCACTACCCCCTCAAGATAGCGTGTCTACCAATTTCACCACGTCGGCTGGGGGAAAAAACCTTTCTTCAGGAAGCCGGCTCAGGCGATCCGCCATCTCCGTTCCCTTATTGTTTCAAGCCTCGCATTCTACCGCAAAGCAACGCTTTTGTTCAATGCACAAACAAAAAATTGCACCGTTGAGGCGCACCGCAAAACCGCGCGGCGCGCCGTCGCCCGGATTACTTCGGCACGGCCGGGGCCGAGGCAGGGGCCGGCACCGATGCTGCGGGCGCGGAAGCCGCCGAAACCGGTGCGGCACCACCCATGACACCCGCAGAAACGTTGCCCTTGCTGGTGCCGAGCAGCGTCAGCGTCAGGGTGGCGACGAAGAACACCGTCGCGAGGATCGCCGTCGTGCGCGACAGGAAGTTGGCCGAACCGGTAGCCCCGAACAGGCTGCCCGATGCGCCGGAGCCGAAGGCCGCGCCCACGTCGGCGCCCTTGCCATGCTGCAGCAGCACCAGGCCGATCACGCCAAGCGCGCTCAGGATTTGCGCCACCAGCAGCAGAGTCTTCAAAATTGCCATTTCGCTTCTCTCAATAATGTGTTGTGACCCCAGGAGCCACAACGGACGGCGATCTCGGGGGCCGATCAGGCCCGGCCGATCGCCAGGAAATCTTCGGCCTTCAGGGATGCGCCGCCGATCAGGCCGCCATCGATGTCCGCCATCGCAAACAGTTCGGCCGCGTTGTCCGGCTTGACGCTGCCGCCATACAGGATCGGCATGCGCTGCGCGACACCGGCATCGCAAGCAGCCACGCGGCCACGCAGGAACGCATGCACTGCCTGCGCCTGCTCGCTGGTCGCGGTCTTGCCGGTACCGATGGCCCAGACCGGCTCGTAGGCCACGACGATGTGACCCAGCTGTTCGACCGACAGCGACTCCAGCACCGCCTCCAACTGACGGGCCACGACCAGCTCGGTCTCTCCGGCCTCGCGTTGCGCCAGCGTTTCGCCGACACAGACGATCGGGGTGATGCCGTGCTCCAGCGCGCGCAGCGCCTTGATCGCCACCTGCGCGTCGGTCTCGCCGTGATACGTGCGACGTTCCGAGTGCCCGACGATCGCGTAGCCGCAGCCGAATTCCGACAGCATCGACGCCGCCACCTCGCCGGTGAAGGCGCCGCGCGTCTCGGCCGACACGTCCTGCGCGCCCCAGGCCACCGACGAGCCGGCGAGCACCGACTGGCACTGGGCCAGGTACGGGAACGGTGCACAGACGGCCAGCGCGGCGCGGGTCTGCCCGGCTGCCTTGATCTTCTCAAGCAGCTCGGCGTTGCCGTTCAGGCTGCCATGCAACTTCCAGTTGCCCACCACCAGCTTCGGTCTTGCGCTCACGTTGTTGTTCCGCCAAGTCGACAGTCAAATAAACCCGGCATTCTACCGTGGCGGCAAAAACGGGGTCAATTTTGTCGCCCGGACGCGACCGCATGCGTGCGCTAGCCCCAGGTCAGCATGATCTTGCCGATGTGCGCACTCGATTCCATCAGCGCGTGCGCCTGCGCGGCATGCTCCGCGGGCATCACCTCGTGGATGACCGGCCGGATGCGACCGGAAGCCAGCAGCGGCCACACCGTGTCATGCAGGTGAGCGGCGATCGCCGCCTTGAACGCCACGGGACGGGGCCGCAGCGTCGAGCCCGTCAGCGTGATGCGCCTGCGCAGGATCTCGCCCAGCGGCACCTCGGCCTTGGCGCCGCCCAGCAGCGCGATCAGCACGATACGGCCATCGTCCGCCGTGCAGGCAATCTCGCGCGCGACGTAGCTGCCGCCCACCATGTCGAGCACCACATCGACGCCGCGCCCCGTCTCGGCCTTGACGACCTCGGCGAAATCCTCGGTCCTGTAGTGGATGGCGCGCGCCGCGCCCAGCGCGACGCAGGCGGCGCACTTCTCGTCGCTGCCGGCCGTGGAGAACACGCGATAGCCGAGCGCGGAGGCCATCTGGATGGCCGTGGTGCCGATGCCACTGGAGCCGCCCTGCACCAGCAGCGTCTCGCCCTTGCCATGCGCGCCCTGCCCCAGCTGGCCGCGGTCGAACACGTTGGACCACACCGTGAAATAGTTCTCGGGCAGCGCCGCCGCCTCGATGTCGGACAACCCCGCCGGCACCGGCAACACCTGGCCAAGCGGCGCCGTGCAAAACTCGGCGTAGCCGCCGCCCTGCACCAGCGCACAGACCCGATCGCCCGCGCGCAGGCCATACCGGTTGTCGGCGTGCGCGAGATCGCCGCCGACGATTTCGCCGGCCACTTCCAGGCCCGGGATATCGGAAGCGCCCGGCGGCACCGGATAGTTGCCGGTCCGCTGGAACACATCGGGC
The DNA here is from genome assembly GCF_018243235.1 of Ralstonia nicotianae. Classification (NCBI taxonomy): domain Bacteria; kingdom Pseudomonadati; phylum Pseudomonadota; class Betaproteobacteria; order Burkholderiales; family Burkholderiaceae; genus Ralstonia; species Ralstonia nicotianae. Next base: position 1,421,682 of record NZ_CP046674.1, on the reverse strand, counting down.
CGGTTCACCCCGGCAGCGCGCACGCGGATCAGCACCTCGCCGGCCTTCGGCTCCGGCATCGGCCGCTCGGCCGGTTTCAGGACGTCGGGACCGCCGTACTGCGTGATTTCAATCGCTCTCATGGCATTCGGGATCGGGATTACGATGCGCTGCGCTTGGGCTCGACAAAATGCTGCGGGATGCCGCGCGTGGTCTCGCGCAGGATCTCCTGCTTGCCGTGGACGATGGCGTCGGCGATCTTGCCGATATGCAACTTGAGCCACATCTCGGTCTGCGAGCCCGGCCGGTAGTCGGCAGGACCAAAGCTGTCGACACGGGCGCTCGCCCGCAGGTTGTCGGCCTGCTCGAAGGAGCGCGCGCTGTCGGGGTTGTAGACCGCATAGGTGCGGCCACCGCCCTTGCGGGCAACGGAAAACGCCGGGATGTCGCTCGGGCCGTCGGCCACGTAGATCATGTTGGAGAACGGCACGCGCCGTTCCGCCTCGGCGATCGACGCATTCACGCTGACCGCCTCGGGATGCTTATTGACGCCCTTGTTGATCTCGAACAGCGCGCGCGTCTTGGTCGTGTTGTCGATGGCGTAGATGACCTCGGAGATCACCGGCCGGCCGGCCGTGTCCGGCGCCTCCAGGAACTCGCATCCCCACACCCCGTCGATGTGCGGGGCAATGGGTGAACCCTTGATCATCTCGGTCAACCCGGTGCTGACGATGTAGTGCTCGAGCCGGATATCGAAGGCCTGATAGGCCGGGTTGCCGGCAACCCAGGTCTTGCTGTGCTCGAAGAATTCCGCCGCACCGGGAAAGAACTCCAGTTCCGCGCCGAGCTGGCGCAGCGCGGCGTTATCGAGCCCGGCCATGCGGCCATCGCGCACGTGGCGCAGCAGCACATTGAGATAGAAGGTCTCGTGATTGACCTTCTGGCCACGCGACTCGATGCGCCTGGAGCCGTCGCCCACCTCATCCCAGAAGCCCTGCTCGGCGATGTCGTAACGCTCGAACAGCGGCACTTGCATGTAGCGCGGAATCAGCGTCTTGTCGAAATCCCAGACGATGGCGATACGGTTTTGCTCGAACAGGCGGCTCATGGTCGGTCGCGTTGGTGGAACCCGCGACGCAGTGTAAACAAAAAAACGGCTGGACACTGTCCAGCCGTTTCCGTGGCGGAGATTCCCGCGCTTACTGCTGCTGCGACGTCGCGTCGCCAGCGCCCGGCGCCTGCGGCGCGGTGGCCGGCACATCGCCTTCCTCAGCCTTGGCGGCCTTGATCGACAGGCGCATGCGGCCCTTTTCGTCGGTGCTCAGCAGCTTCACGCGCACCATCTGGCCTTCCTTGACGTAGTCCGACACCTGGTTGACGCGCTCGTTGGCGATTTCCGAGATGTGCAGCAGGCCGTCCTTGCCCGGCAGGATGTTGACGATCGCACCGAAGTCCAGCAGCTTGAGCACGGTGCCGCTGTAGATCTTGCCCACTTCGGCTTCGGCCGTGATGCCTTCGATGCGGCGCTTGGCTTCGGCCATGCCCTCGGACGAGGTCGACGCGATGGTGATCGTGCCGTCTTCCTGGATGTCGATCGTGCAGCCGGTTTCCTTGGTCAGCGCCTGGATGGTCGAGCCGCCCTTGCCGATCACGTCGCGGATCTTCTCCGGGTTGATCTTGACGGTGATCATGCGCGGCGCATGCTCCGACAGTTCGGTGCGTGCATGGCCCATCGCGGCCTGCATCTTGCCCAGGATATGCAGACGGCCTTCCTTGGCCTGCGCCAGAGCCACCTGCATGATTTCCTTGGTGATGCCCTGCACCTTGATGTCCATCTGCAGCGCGGTGATGCCGTTATCGGTACCGGCCACCTTGAAGTCCATGTCGCCCAGGTGATCTTCGTCGCCCAGGATGTCGGTCAGCACGGCGAACTTGTTGCCCTCCAGGATCAGGCCCATGGCCACGCCGGCCACGTGCGCCTTGACCGGCACGCCGGCATCCATCAGCGCCAGGCAGCCACCGCAGACCGAAGCCATCGACGACGAGCCGTTCGACTCGGTGATCTCCGACACCAGACGAATCGTGTAGGCGAATTCGTCTTCCTTCGGCAGCACCGGGATCAGCGCGCGCTTGGCCAGGCGGCCGTGGCCGATTTCGCGGCGCTTCGGGCTGCCCACGCGGCCGGTTTCGCCGGTGGCGAACGGCGGCATGTTGTAGTGGAGCATGAAGCGGTCGCGGTACTCGCCCTGCAGCGCGTCGATGATCTGCTCGTCGCTCTTGGTGCCCAGGGTGGCCACCACCAGCGCTTGCGTCTCACCGCGCGTGAACAGCGCCGAGCCGTGCGCGCGCGGCAGCACCGACGAGCGGATCTCGATCGGGCGCACCGTGCGGGTGTCGCGACCGTCGATACGCGGCTCGCCGTTCAGGATCTGGCCGCGCACGATCTTCGATTCGAGCTCGAACAGGATGTTGTCGACTTCCACGCCGTCGGCTTCCACGCCGGCTTCGGCCAGCTTGGCCGCGACCGATGCGTAGACTTCCTTCAGCTTCTGGCTGCGTGCCGACTTCTGGCGCAGCTGGTAAGCGGCTTGCAGATCGGCCAGGCCCAGCTCGGACACCTTGGCGACCAGGGCTTCGTTCTTCGGCGCCGCTTGCCAGTCCCACTCCGGCTTGCCGCCGTCGCGCACCAGGTCGTGGATCGCATTGATGGCGATCTGCATCTGCTCATGGCCGTACACCACGGCGCCCAGCATCACCTCTTCCGACAGCTGGTTGGCTTCGGATTCGACCATCAGCACGGCACGCTCGGTGCCGGCAACCACCAGGTCCAGGTCCGAATGCGCCAGTTGCGCGCGGTTCGGGTTCAGCAGGTACTGGCCGTCCTTGTAACCCACGCGGGCGGCGCCCACCGGGCCGTTGAACGGCAGGCCCGACACGGCCAGCGCGGCCGAAGCGGCCACCAGCGCCGGGATGTCGGCCGGCACTTCCGGGTTGATCGACAGCACGTGGATGACGACCTGGACTTCGTTGTAGAAGCCTTCCGGGAACAGCGGACGCAGCGGACGGTCGATCAGGCGCGAGGTCAGCGTCTCGTTTTCCGACGGACGGCCTTCACGCTTGAAGAAGCCACCCGGGATCTTGCCGGCGGCGTAGGTCTTCTCGATGTAGTCGACGGTCAGCGGGAAGAAATCCTGGCCCGGCTTGGCGTTCTTGGCGCCCACCACGGTGGCCAGCACCACGGTGTCGTCCATGTCGAGCAGCACGGCGCCGCTGGCCTGGCGAGCGATCTCGCCCGTCTCCATGCGCACCTTGTGGTTGCCCCACTGGAATTCCTTGACGATCTTGTTGAACATGTCTTCTCCTGTTCGGTATGCGCGGCGCGCATCGTTGCTTGCGCCGCGACCAACACGCTCCGGAAGACGGTGCGGTTGCAGAGGTGTGTTTATGCCATTCCAGCGCGGTGCTGACGCCCAGCACCGTGCTGGAATGACACAAGACTCTGCTCCCTGCCGCCCCCGGTCCCCGGCAGCCGGTCAGCCGGCTGCCATCGCTTGCCGGTTGCCCGGCACGGCCGCGAACGCGGCCGCAAAAAACAAAATGCCTGCATCAGCATGCTGACGCAGGCACTTGTTCGTCACGCGCAACGCGTGAGACCCACCATTACTTACGCAGACCCAGCTTCTCGATCAGCGAACGGTAGCGGTCGGCATCGTTCTTCTTGAGGTAGTCGAGCAGACGGCGACGGCGGCTCACCATCTTGAGCAGACCGCGGCGGCTGTGGTGATCCTTCATGTGCGCCTTGAAGTGCGGGGTCAGCTCGTTGATGCGAGCGGTCAGCAGTGCGACCTGCACTTCGGGGCTGCCCGTATCGTTGGTGCCACGGGCGAATTGCTTGACGACTTCTTGCTTGTTGATGTCAGCGACGGACATTTTCGTTTCCTTTGACTTGCGGACACTGCAGCGCCCTTTGCAGACGCCACCGGTGCCGTGTTGAACACAATCTTGTCAGCCCAACCGGATGCCCGACTGAATGACAAGGGCGCGATTATAGCCCAATTCCTCCGCCCGATGACAGCACCGAGGCGGATTGCCTCAATAGCGCGCCATCCGGCACGTGGTGGGCAGGGCCGTTTGGGCTGGAGGAATCACTTTCAGCGTCCGGAAACCGTAGCCGGATCCCTCGATATCGAACGGCGCGCCCGGCGTCCCCGCGCGCGCCATCTGCATGACGACCAGCGGCTGGATGGCCTGGTGATCCTCGGCCCGCAGCGTGAGGCGATGGAAGCCGGTGTCGAGCGAAGCGCCTTCCAGCGCACGCGCGACCGCGCCGGCTTCGGTCGTGCCGGCACGCTCGATGGCGGTGGCCAGCAGGTCGATCATCATCTGGTCGCGCAGCAGCGGATAGTCGTCCGCCGGCGCCGGGTAGCGCGCGCGGAACGCCTTGTAGAACGCGTCGGACCCCGTCCCGCCCAGGTTCGGATGCCACTCCGCCACCGCCACGACCCGGCCGACACCCGCCTCGCCCATCGCGCCCGGGGCACCGAGCGAATTGCCGTAGAAGGTGAAAAAGCGGGCTTTCAGGCCGGCATCGCGCGCCGCCTTGACCAGCAGCGTCAGGTCATTGCCCCAGTTGCCCGTGATGACGGCATCGGCGCCCGACGCCGCGATGCGGGCCACGTAGGGCGCGAAATCCTTCACCTTGCCGATCGGATGCAGCACCTCGCCGGCGATGGCGATGTCCGGCCGCTTCTCGCCCAGTTGCCGGCGCGCCAGCTGCGCCACTTGCCGGCCGAAGGTGTAGTCCTGGCCGATCAGGTAGACCTGCTTGACGGACGGATCGGCGCGAATCACTTCGGTCAGCGCATGCATGCGCATGTCGGCCGAGGCGTCGAAGCGGAAATGCCAGAAGCTGCAGGCCTCGTTGGTCAGCGCCGGATCGACGGCGGCGTAGTTGAGGAACAGCATGCGCGCGTCCGGAGCGCGATCGTTGTGGCGCGCGATCGACGCCGAAAGCGCCGCCGCGGCCGCCGAGCTGTTGCCCTGCAGGACAAAGCGGATGCCCGCATCGCTGGCCGCCTGCAGCTGCAGCAGGGACTCATCGACCATGTTCTTGCTGTCGAACCGCACCAGGGCGAGCGGATGGCGCCCGTCCGGCAACCGGATTCCGCCGCGCGCGTTCACGCCCTCGATGGCGATGCGCAGGTTGCGGTCCACTGCCTCGCCCGCGTTGGCGAACGGGCCGGACAGGCCCTCGATCAATGCCAGCCGGATCGGCGCGACCGCGGGCTGGGCGCCGGCGGCGCCACACAGCCCCATGGCCGCCAGCGCAGCCATCAACAGACGAAACATATGGAACTCCCCGTGAGGAGCGGATGGTAAGGCGTGGCGCCGCGCCGGCACAAGCCGCGTTCCGCCCTACACTCAAGGCATTGCAGGAGGCCGCATCATGAAAGTGCGTTGGATCGTTCGCATGGGGGCGTCGGCCATGGCATCGGTGGCGGCCGCCGGCTGCGCGGTGCTGGCACCCGTCCCGGCCGGCGAGGCCCTGATCGGCCAGCCCGCGTCCGTCGTGGAAGCGCGCTTCGGCAAGCCGCCCGAACAGTACCCGCGCGCCGGCGGCGGCACGCGCTGGCTGTATCCGACCCAGCCCTACGGGCAGTTCACCTACGCCGCGGATTTCGACGCCTCGGGGCGCCTGGTGTCATTCCGGCAGATCCTGACCACGCTGGATTTCGCGCAGATCCGCGTCGGCACCTCGACGCAGCAGGATGTGCTGCGGATGTTCGGCAAGCCCGAGGAGACCGCCTACTTCCGCCTGATGGACCGGCAGGTGTGGTCCTATCGTTTTAAGCAGGAAGGCGTGTGGCCGTCACTGATGCACTTCTATTTCGACCGCGACGGCATCGTCCGGCTCACGCAGGTCAGCCCCGACCCGATGTACGACCACGATGCGAACTCGCGCTGCTGAGCGCGCCGCAACGGCAACATCCACGCGAGGCGCCTGGCCTGGCGTGGATGCTCGGGTCGGCCATGCCGTGGATCGCACGGGCATCGCCTTTCAAAGGCGGCCGGTTCCGGATGGCGCTGTTGACGCATCCGTTGCGGCCGCACCCGCTTCGCGGCCCGGTGGGTCACCGGGTGCGCGCTCTGTTGTGATCGTGTTCAGGCCGGGGCTGGCGCCTGCATGTGTCGATCGAAATCCGAGACCCGAAGTCAGATCTGCGGATTGAGCTTCTCGCTGCTCTTGTCCTGCAGCTTGTTCAGCGCCGCCAGGTACGCCTTGGCCGATGCCGCGACGATGTCCGGATCGGTGCCCACACCATTGACGATGCGGCCCGACTTGGACAGGCGCACCGTCACTTCGCCCTGCGCCTGGGTGCCGGTGGTAATGGCGTTGACCGAGTACAGCAGTTGCTCGGCGCCGCTGGCGACCTTGCTCTCGATGGCGTTGAGCGTCGCGTCGACCGGGCCGTTGCCCTCTGCCTCGCCTGTCACTTCCTTGCCGTCGGCGACGAAGACGATGCGCGCGTGCGGCCGCTCGCCGGTCTCCGAGCGCTGCGACAGCGACACGAAGCGGAAGTGCTCGCCCTCGGCGTGCTGGGCTTCGTTGGAGACGATGGCGACGATGTCCTCATCGAAGATCTCGGCCTTCTGGTCGGCCAGCTCCTTGAAGCGCGTGAAGGCGGCGTTCAGTTCGGCTTCGGAATCGAGCTCGATGCCGAGTTCCTGCAGACGCTGCTTGAACGCGTTGCGGCCCGAGAGCTTGCCCAGCACGATCTTGTTGGCGGTCCAGCCCACGTCTTCGGCGCGCATGATCTCGTAGGTATCGCGCGCCTTGAGCACGCCGTCCTGGTGGATGCCGGAGGCATGCGCGAAGGCGTTGGCGCCCACCACCGCCTTGTTCGGCTGCACCACGAAGCCGGTGATCTGCGAGACCAGCTTGGAGGCCGGCACGATCTGCGTGGTGTCGACACCGACATCAAGGTTGAAGTAATCGCGGCGGGTCTTGACGGCCATCACCACCTCTTCGAGGCTGGTATTGCCGGCGCGCTCGCCCAGTCCGTTGATCGTGCACTCGATCTGGCGCGCGCCGCCCAGCTTGACCGCGGCCAGCGAGTTCGCGACCGCCATGCCCAGGTCATTGTGGCAGTGCACCGACCAGATCGCCTTGTCGGAGTTGGGAATGCGCTCGCGCACCGAGCGGATCAGCGCGGCATAGCCTTCCGGCACCGCATAGCCGACCGTGTCCGGCAGGTTGATGGTGGTGGCCCCCTCGGCGATCACGCCTTCCAGCACGCGGCACAGGAAATCCATGTCGGAGCGGCTGCCGTCTTCCGGCGAGAACTCGATGTCGTCCGTGAACTGACGCGCGAAACGCACAGCCAGGCGGGCCTGCTCGTACACCTGGTCCGGCGTCATGCGCAGCTTCTTCTCCATATGCAGCGCGGACGTGGCGATGAAGGTGTGGATGCGGAACTGCCCTGCCGGCTTGAGCGCCTCGGCGGCGCGGGAGATGTCGCGGTCGTTCGCACGCGCCAGCGAGCAGATGCGGGAATCCTTGACCGACTGGGCGATGGCACGGATGGCCTCGAAGTCGCCGTTGGAGCTGGCGGCGAACCCCGCCTCGATCACGTCCACCTTCAGCCGCTCGAGCTGCTTGGCGATGCGGATCTTTTCTTCCTTGGTCATCGACGCCCCGGGCGACTGCTCGCCGTCTCGCAAGGTGGTGTCGAAAATAATCAGTTTGTCGCTCATGGCGGCTCCTTGTGGGGTGACGTTTTTGACGTCGATCTCGGTGGTGATCTCGGGTGGCCCTTTTTTCGCGGCGCAGAATGCAAAACGCCCCGGCGTGCATGGTTGCAGGCCGGGGCGCTGTGATTCCTGTTTCGCGAAGACTAGGCGGTTCCTGGTTGCCTGTTCTGCGATTCCTATGCGCGTGTCCCGACCTGACGACCTAGTAGGCCATCAATCGAGACTAGCGTAATCAGAATGGAAATCGGGCGCGAAAGCATGCGGACGACTATAGACGAATTCAAAAACCGGCGCAAGCGCGCAAGCAGAAACCTAGGGTGCCGCGCACGAAGGCGCCGATCGATCACTCGTCGGCATCTGCCGGCACGGGCTCGCGCGGCAGGCGCGGGCTGCCCGGCCGACCGTGCAGCGCACGCCAGCCCCACAGCACGTAGCCCGACACCGCGTAGACGACGAACAACCCGAACAGCGCCACCGGCGGGTCGCTCGACACCACCACGAACAGCACCAGCACGAGCACCATCACGCCGAACGGCACCCGGTGCCGCACGTCCAGCGCCTTGCCGCTGTAGAACGGCGCGTTCGACACCATCGACAGCCCCGCGTACAGCGTCAGCCCGAAGGCGACCCACGGCATCCACAGCTCCTTGACCGGCAGCTTGTTGTCGATCGCCAGCCAGACGAAGCCGGCGATCAATGCCGCGGCAGCGGGGCTCGGCATGCCTTGGAAGAAGCGCTTGTCGACCACGCCGATGTTGGTGTTGAAGCGCGCCAGCCGCAGCGCGGCGCCCGCGCAATAGACGAAGGCCGCCAGCCAGCCCCACTTGCCCAGATCGCGCAGGATCCATTCGTACATCACCAGCGCCGGCGCCACGCCGAAGGAACACATGTCGGACAGCGAGTCGTACTGCTCGCCGAAGGCGCTCTGCGTGTTGGTGATGCGGGCGACGCGGCCGTCCATGCCGTCGAGCACCATGGCCGCGAAGATGGCGATGGCGGCGGTCTCGAAGTTCAGGTTCATCGCCTGGACGATAGCGAAGAAGCCGGCGAACAGCGCGGCCGTCGTGAAGGCGTTGGGCAGCAGGTAGATGCCGCGCCGGCGCGGACGCACGACCTCCAGCTCGTCGTCGTCCGAGCGCGGCTGGTTGTGGCGCAACGGACGCAGGTGCATCACGTTGCTGGCGGTAAAGCGCTTCTTGCGCCGGTTGAACGCGGGCATGATGGCCTCCGGGTCAGTCCAGCTCGGCGAGCACCGTCAGCGTGGCGGACACCTTCTCGCCGATGGTCACGCGCGGGCGCGCCGTGAGCGGCAGGTATACGTCGACGCGCGAGCCGAAGCGGATGAAGCCGTAGCGCTGGCCGCGCGCGAGCGTCTCGCCGACTTTGGTATAGCAAAGGATGCGGCGTGCGATCAACCCGGCCACCTGCACCGACGTGACGACCTGGCCGTCGGCGCGGCGCAGCACCACGGCGTTGCGCTCGTTCTCGAGCGAGGCCTTGTCCAGGTCGGCGTTGACGAACTTGCCGGGGAAGTACTGCACCTGCTGCACGGTGCCGTCGACCGGCGCGCGGTTGGAGTGCACATTGAACACGTTCATGAACACGCTGATCTTCAGCGCATCGCGGTCAGCGTACGGATCGCGCACCTGCTCGACAGCGACGATGCGGCCATCCGCGGGCGACAGAATGGCATTGGCCTGCGTCGGCACCGTGCGCGCCGGATCGCGGAAAAACTGCAGCACGAACACCGTCAGCAACCAGAACGGCCACGCCCAGCCAAGTCCGGCGGCGGCATGGACGATGAGCGTGACGATGAAGATCCCGCCCAGGTACGGCCAGCCCTCGCGCGCGATGATGGGGTGCGGATACGTGTTGTTCAAAATCAGACCTCGGGATGCGTCGTGAAGGAAATGCGGCATTCTAGCCGACACACGGCGGCGCCAGCACCGCGGGCATCCCGCAATCGGCGTCGGCCAGCATGAAAAAAGCCAGCCCGAGGGCTGGCTCCGTCGCACAAGGCGCGATCGATCAGTTCTTGGACTGGTCGACCAGCTTGTTCTTGGCGATCCACGGCATCATCGCGCGCAGCTTGGCGCCGACCTGCTCGATCTGGTGATCGGCGGTCAGGCGGCGGCGCGAGATCAGCGTCGGGGCGCCGGCCTTGTTTTCCAGCAGGAAGCTCTTGGCGTACTCGCCGGTCTGGATGTCGTGCAGGCACTGCTTCATGGCCTGCTTGGTCTCGGCCGTCACGACGCGCGGGCCGGTGACGTACTCGCCGTACTCGGCGTTGTTCGAGATCGAGTAGTTCATGTTGCCGATGCCGCCTTCGTAGATCAGGTCGACGATCAGCTTGAGCTCGTGCAGGCACTCGAAGTAGGCCATTTCCGGCGCGTAGCCGGCTTCCACCAGCGTCTCGAAGCCGGCCTTGATCAGTTCGACGGTGCCGCCGCACAGCACGGCTTGCTCGCCGAACAGGTCGGTTTCGGTCTCTTCGCGGAAGTTGGTCTCGATGATGCCGGCGCGGCCGCCGCCGTTGGCGGTGGCGTACGACAGGGCGATGTCACGGGCCGAGCCGGACTTGTCCTGGTGGACGGCGATCAGGTGGGGCACGCCGCCGCCCTGGGCGTAGGTGCCGCGCACGGTGTGGCCCGGGGCCTTCGGCGCAACCATGATGACGTCCAGGTCGGCGCGCGGAATCACGGCGCCGTAGTGCACGTTGAAGCCGTGGGCGAACGCCAGCGCGGCGCCCTGCTTGATGTTGCCGTGCACTTCGTTCTTGTACACGTCGGCGATCTGCTCGTCCGGCAGCAGGATCATGACGACGTCGGCGTCCTTCACCGCCTCGGCCACTTCCTTGACCTGCAGGCCGGCGTTGACGGCCTTGTTCCACGATGCGCCATTCTTGCGCAGGCCGACCGTCACCTTCACGCCCGAGTCGTTCAGGTTCAGGGCGTGAGCGTGGCCTTGCGAGCCGTAGCCGATGATGGTGACGTTCTTGCCCTTGATGAGGGAGAGGTCGGCGTCCTTGTCGTAAAACACTTTCATGTTGATGTCCTGTTTTTCAGATATGCATGGGTTCCGGCAGCGGAATGCTGTCGGCTCAAACCTTCAGAATGCGCTCGCCGCGGCCAATGCCTGAACCGCCGGTGCGGACGGTCTCGAGGATGGCGGTGCGATCGATGGCATCGAGGAACGCGTCAAGCTTGGTGCCATTGCCGGTCAGCTCGATCGTGTAGGTCTTCTCGGTCACGTCGATGATGCGGCCGCGGAAGATGTCCGCCGTGCGCTTCATCTCCTCGCGTTCCTTGCCGACCGCGCGCACCTTGACGAGCATCAGCTCGCGCTCGATGTGCGCACCTTCGGTCAGGTCGACGACCTTGACGACTTCCACCAGGCGGTTCAGGTGCTTGGTGATCTGCTCGATGATGTCGTCCGAACCGGTTGTGACGATCGTCATGCGCGACAGCGAGGCGTCTTCGGTCGGGGCGACCGTCAGCGTCTCGATGTTGTAGCCGCGCGCCGAGAACAGGCCCACCACGCGCGACAGCGCGCCCGGTTCGTTTTCCAGCAGGACGGAAATGATGTGGCGCATTACAGATCCTCCGCGCCGAGCAGCATTTCAGAGATGCCCTTGCCTGCCTGGACCATCGGCCAGACGTTTTCGGTCGGGTCGGTCTGGAAGTCGAGGAACACGGTGCGGTCCTTGAGTCGGAAGGCTTCGCGCAGCGCGGGCTCGACATCGGCGGTCTTTTCGATCCGCATGCCCACGTGGCCATACGCTTCGGCCAGCTTCACGAAGTCAGGCAGCGCCTGCATGTAGGAGTGCGAGTAACGGTTGTCGTACTCGATCTCCTGCCACTGGCGCACCATGCCCAGGTAGCCGTTGTTGAGCGAGCAGATCTTCACCGGCGTGTCGTACTGCAGACAGGTGGAGAGTTCCTGGATGCACATCTGGATCGAGCCCTCACCGGTGATGGTGACGACCTCCTTGTCCGGGAACGCCTTCTTGACGCCCATGGCATACGGCAGGCCCACGCCCATCGTGCCCAGACCGCCGGAGTTGATCCAGCGGCGCGGCTCGTTGAACTTGTAGAACTGCGCGGCCCACATCTGGTGCTGGCCCACGTCGGAACAGACGAAGGCATCGCCCGCGGTCAGTTCCCAGATCTTCTCGACCACGTACTGCGGCTTGATGATCTCGGAGGTGCGGTCGTACTTCAGGCAGTCGACGCTGCGCCACTGCTCGATCTGCTCCCACCACTTGGCGAGCGCCGTCTTGTTCGGCTTGGCCTCGCCCGCCTGGATCTGGGCGATCATCTCCTGCAGCACGTCCTTGACGTTGCCGACGATGGGGATGTCCACCTTGACCCGCTTGGAAATGGACGACGGATCGATGTCGATGTGGATGATCTTGCGCGGCTGCGAGGCGAAGTGCGCCGGGCTGCCGATCACGCGGTCATCGAAGCGCGCGCCGACGGCGATCAGCACGTCGCAGTGCTGCATGGCCATGTTGGCTTCGTACGTGCCGTGCATGCCCAGCATGCCGAGGAACTGCTTGCTGGCGCCGGGGAAGGCGCCCAGACCCATCAGCGTGTTCGTCACCGGGTAGCCGGTGAGGGCCGCCAGCTGGCGCAGCTCTTCGCTGGCATTGGCCAGCACCACCCCGCCGCCGGTGTAGATGTACGGACGCTCGGCCTGCAGCAGCAGGCTCACGGCCTTGCGGATCTGGCCGGAGTGGCCCTTGTTGACCGGGTTGTACGAGCGCATCTCGATGGTCTTCGGATACTCGTACTTGCACAGCTCGCGCGAGACATCCTTCGGGATGTCCACCACCACCGGACCCGGACGGCCGGTCGAGGCGATGTAGAACGCCTTCTTGATGGTCGAAGCGAGGTTGCGCACGTCCTTGACCAGGAAGTTGTGCTTGACGATCGGGCGCGTGATGCCGACGGTGTCGCATTCCTGGAAGGCGTCCTGGCCGATGGCGTGCGTCGGCACGTTGCCGGTGATGATCACCATCGGGATCGAATCCAGGTAGGCGGTGGCGATGCCGGTCACGGCATTGGTCACGCCCGGGCCGGACGTCACCAGGGCGACCCCGACCTTGCCCGTGGCGCGCGCATAGCCGTCGGCCGCATGGACCGCCGCCTGCTCGTGGCGCACCAGGATGTGTTCGATCTTGTTCTGCTTGTAGAACGCGTCGTAGATATAGAGCACCGCGCCGCCCGGGTAACCCCAGACGAACTCGACGCCCTCTGCCGCGAGCGCATTGACGAGGATGTCAGACCCCATCATTTCGGCAGGTGAACCGCTATTGGCGTGGGAAAATTCCGCGCTTGGCATATTCATGTCAGTCCTTTGCAATTTTCGGCAAAAAATTGTTTGGATGCTCTCTACCGGGCTTGTGGCGCGGGTTCGAGCGGTGCGCGTCTGCATGGATGGCCGCCTGTTGAGCGGCCAGATGAGACAACCACAGATGTTGTGAACCGGCGATGATACTGCAATGCCGCAGGCCGGTCCAGCGACCGCGCCATTCGCCACAGCGCGGGGCCCGACACGCCGCCAGGCTGTCCGGCGACCCGCATTTTTGCTAGCATCGCACCATTTTTGGCGGCTTGACCGCACTGTTCGCGCGCATCAGCCATCACATTTTGCCGCGCAGCACCCCACAGGATTCGCTCCCGCCGTTGTATGGCCTCTGAACAGGAACTGTCGGCCTTCCTCCTAAGCGTCGAAAAACGCGCCTTCAAGCAGGCGGTGTTCGCGGTCCGCGACGACGATGCCGCCCTCGACATCGTCCAGGATGCGATGATCAAGCTGGCCGAGAAGTACGGCGACAAGCCCGAGGCCGAGCTGCCGCTGCTGTTCCAGCGCATCCTGCAGAACACGATCCACGACTGGTTCCGGCGCACCAAGGTGCGCAACACCTGGGTCAGCCTGTTCTCCAGCTTCCGCACGGACACCGACGGCGACGACACCGACCCGCTCGAACTGATCGAAAGCGAAGCCGGCTCCACTGCGGCGGAAAGCAGCGCCGACAAGGTCGAGCGCGCCCAGGTGCTGCAGATCCTGGAGCGCGAAATCGAGAAGCTGCCGGCACGTCAACGGGAGGCCTTCTTGATGCGTTACTGGGAAGACATGGATGTTGCCGAGACAGCCCAGGCCATGGGCTGTTCCGAGGGCAGTGTGAAGACGCACTGCTCGCGGGCAACGCACGCCCTCGCGCAAGCGCTCCGGGCGCGAGGAATCCGACTATGAACCCAGCAGAACTCCGAGAACGCCGCTTCGCGTACGCCGTCCACACCGCTCTGAACGAGTCGGCGGGACAGTTGCCGCCCGATGTCCGCGACCGCCTGGCGGCCGCGCGCCGGACGGCGCTCGCGCACAAGAAGGCCGAGGCGCCACAGACGGTCCGTTCTCCCGCCCTGGCACTGCCAGGCGTCGGTTCGATGTCGCTGGACGTGGACGGCGATGCGCCGCCCGCGGCACGCAAGGTGCTCAGCCTGCTGCGCCGCCTGGGCCTGCTGTGGCCGGCCATCGCGCTGGTCGCAGGGCTGGCGGGCATCTATCAGTGGCAGCAGCAGCAGCGCGTGGACGAGCTCGCCGAAGTCGACACCGCGATGATGCTCGACGACCTGCCGCTGGCCGCCTACGCCGATCAAGGCTTCCATCAGTACCTCAAGCGCGATCAGTAAAGGCTGGTCGATGAGCCACATCCAACGCACCCCCGGCCAGGCACCGCGAGGCGATCGGACCCTGCGTCGCCGTCTGGCCGGCGCGGCGTTCGCCTGTGCGGCGGGCATCGTGGCGAGCGTCGCAGCGGCGCAGGTGCCGGCGGCTTCGAGCCCGACCGCAACCGCGCCGGCCGCAGCCACCAGTATGCCGGCCTTCGCGCCGGCAGCGCCCGCGACAAACCCTCAGCCCTCGCTTCACCCGAACTGGTCCGAGCTCAGCATCTTGCAGCAGCGCATCCTGGCGCCGCTGGCGCCGGAGTGGAACGGCATGCCGGAGCTGGCGCGCAAGAAGTGGCTGCAGATCGCCCAGGCCTATCCGAAATACACGCCGGCCCAGCAGCAGCGCCTGCAGACGCGCATGGTCGACTGGGCCAAGCTGACGCCGGAGCAGCGCCACCGCGCGCGCGAGAACTACCAGACCAGCAAGTCGCTGCCGGTGCAGAAGAAAAGCGAAGCGTGGCAGAACTACCAGCAGTTGCCCGAAGAGCAGAAGAAGGCTCTGGCCGCCGCAGCCAAGGCACAGAAGCCCCAATCCGCGGTGACTGCGCTGCCGGGCAGTACCAGCCTGGCCAAGGATGCCGCCAAGGCAGTCCATCACGGCGCCCGCACCCGGCCCGGGAGCACGCGTTCGGCGCCGAATCCGCTTGCGACGTCCAAGTCGGCCGTGGCGGCATCGGCCCCGATTGCCGCGCCCGCCCCGGCTCCGGCCACCGCACCCGCGAGTGCGCCCGTGCCCGCCGTAACACCACACCCGTCGGCGCCGCCCGCCGGTCCGGGCGGCGAAATGGGCAATCCGCCGCCGTCCACGGTGCTCGGCGGATAAGGCCGGCGGTACGCCCTTTGGCATAATCAGGGCGCGCGCCGCCTTCCCCGCTACCGGC
Source organism: Ralstonia nicotianae (assembly GCF_018243235.1). Taxonomy (NCBI): domain Bacteria; kingdom Pseudomonadati; phylum Pseudomonadota; class Betaproteobacteria; order Burkholderiales; family Burkholderiaceae; genus Ralstonia; species Ralstonia nicotianae. Next base: position 1,406,336 of record NZ_CP046674.1, on the reverse strand, counting down.
GCATGACGCCGCCGCAGTCCGCCTGCGGGGCCCTGGATACCGATGGCCGCCACTTCTCCTGCCTCCCCCGCCGCCTCCGGCGGTGCGATCGATGCATCGACCGCACCGCCCCTGCGCCGGCGCCTTGCCGCGATGCTCTATGAAGGCCTGCTGCTGTTCGGCGTGCTGTTCGGCGCCACGGCCCTCTTCCTGGTCCTGCGCGCGATCGTGCCGCCGCTGGCGCGCACGGGCGACGTGGGGCTGCAGGTCTGGGGCTTCCTTGCGCTCGGGCTGTATTTCGTCGGGTTCTGGCGCAAGCGCGGGCAGACGCTGGCGATGCAGACGTGGCGCATCCGCCTGGTGAGTGCGGACGGCGCGCCGGTATCGCTCGGGCAAGCCATTGCGCGCTACCTGCTGGCGTGGATCTGGGTGGCCGTGGCGGCCGGTGTCATCCATGTCAGCGGACTCTCGCGCTGGGCGGGGGCCGGCGTCGCGCTGGCATGCGTGCTGGCGTGGGCCGCGCTGGCCTGGCTCGATCCGCGGCGCCAGTTCCTGCATGATCGGCTGGCCGGCACGCGGCTGATACGCGACTGAGCGCCGCCACCCGCCAGCGGATTCCGCCATGACCCGCGCCAGCCTGCCAGCCGCTCCGGTGCCCTGGGCCTCGGTGACGGCGGCGAATGCGCGCCGGGCGGCCGTCGCCCTGCAATGCGCGGCAACGCTGGGCGTCGCCTACGCGGTGCACCGGTGGGCCGCCCCGGACTGGCGCTGGGCCGCCGCCGCCGCGCTGGGCGCGCTGGCCGGCGGTTACCTGGTCTCGGTCGGCTGGGCCTTCGCCATCGCGCTGACGGGCCTGGGCACGCGCGTGCCGGACGAGCCGGAGTGGTGCCGCATGACCGTGCCACCAGCGCAGCGCCTCGGTATCGGCGGCGCGCTGTCGTGCTGGCTGCGCGAGTGCGTGTCGGTGGCCTGGATCTTCAATGTGCTGCAGCCGTTTCGCGCTCGGGCCGCCTTCGTGCCCGCCGCGCCGGGCCCGGCTCGCGTGCCGGTGCTGATGCTCCATGGCTACGGCTGCAACCGCGCGGTCTGGCTGCCGATGCAGCGCGCGCTGGCCGCGGCCGGTCATCCCGCCGAGGCGATCGACCTGATGCCGCTGCTGGGCGACATCGACCACTATGCCGGCGCCATCGCCGATGCGGTGACGCGGATGACGCATCGCTACGGCCGCGCGCCGGTGCTGCTCTGCCACAGCATGGGCGGGCTGGCGGCGCGGTCCTTCCTGCGGCAGGCCCGCGGGGCGCCTGCGGTGGCGCGGGTCATCACGCTGGGCACGCCGCATCGCGGCACGGCGATGGCGCGCGCGGGCCGGGGACGCAACGTCAGGCAGATGGCCTGGGCCAATCCGTGGCTGCGCGAGCTGGCCGCCGCCGAGACGCCGGCAACGCGCGAGCGCATCACCTCGATCTTTTCCTGGCACGACTCCATCGTCGGGCCGCCCGGCGCCGCGTGGCTGACGGGCGCGCGGCACGTGCCGCTCTCCGGCATCGGCCATGTGTCGCTGCTGTGCGACGCGCGCTCGCGCGGTGCGGTGCTGGCGGAACTTGCGCGCATCGATCCGCCCGGTCCGGCATCGCCGGCCTGAGACCCGTGCGGGGCGCGGCTCTCGAGCAGACCGCCCGGGCGCCGAACGCCGTGGCGTCATGTGACGGTCATGTTTCCGACACGGCTCGTTCACACAGTGGTGGCGAAATCCATCCAACGCAGCCACTGTTGCCGACATGGTCTTGCCAACTCGCCCCGGTTTTCTTCGCCGCCTCGCGCAACGCTTTCGCGCCGCGCCCTCCATCAGTTCCGACTGGAACGCCGCTGCGCCCCTGATGCAGATGGCCGCCGGACTCACCGCCGCCGGCGCGCTTGGCGCGCCTGCCGGACGGGGCGACGTGCGCAACCACGAAGCGCCGTCCGCCGCGCCGGCGCCCGCGATGGCCCCTGACCACCAGGCGCAGGCGGACACCGATCCGCCCGCCGAGAAAGTCCACCGCTATCGCGCCATCTGGCTGTCGGACATCCACCTCGGCACGTCGGGCTGCCAGGCCGACTTCCTGCTGGATTTCCTCAAGCACAACGCGTCCGACACGCTGTACCTCGTCGGCGATATCGTCGACGGCTGGCAACTGCGCCGCGGCTGGTACTGGCCGCAAGCGCACAACGACGTGGTGCAGAAGGTGCTGCGCCGCGCGCGCAAGGGCACCCGCGTGGTGTTCATCCCCGGCAACCACGATGAGATGGCGCGCCAGTTCCACGGCCTGAACTTCGGCGACATCGAGGTGGCCGAGGACGCCATCCACGTGACCGCCACCGGCAAGCGCCTGTGGGTGGTGCACGGCGACCTGTTCGACGGCGTGATGCAGCACGCGCGCTGGCTCGCCTACGTGGGCGACACGCTGTACACGCTGATCCTGGCGATGAACCGGCATTTCAACCGCATCCGCGTGCGGCTGGGATTCCCGTACTGGTCGCTGTCGCAATACCTGAAGCACCAGGTGAAGAACGCGGTCAACTACATCAACTCGTTCGAGCGCGTGATGACCGACGAGGCGCGCCGGCGCGGCTGCGACGGCGTGGTCTGCGGGCACATCCACAAGGCCGAGATCCGCGAGATCAACGGCCAGCTCTACTGCAACGACGGCGACTGGGTCGAGAGCCTCTCGGCGCTGGTCGAAACGATGGAGGGCGAGTTGCAGATCGTCTACTGGACACATCTGCTCGATGCGCCGAGCACCTCCCGCCGCGCGCGCCGCGCCGCGGCCGCCGCTGCCTGACCGGAAACCCCATGACCACAGTCGATCTCATCCAGACCGCCCCCGCCCACGCGACACCCATGCCCCAAGGAGCACCCGTGAAAGTCATGATCGTCACCGATGCCTGGGAACCGCAGGTCAACGGCGTCGTCCGCACTCTCACGTCGACGCGTCGCGAACTCGAAGCCATGGGGCACATCGTCGACATGATCACGCCGCTCGAATTCACGACGGTGCCGTGCCCGACGTATCCGGAAATCCGGCTGTCGATCCTGCCGGCCAAGCGGGTGTGCCGGCGCATCGAGGCGTTCGCGCCGCAGGCGCTGCATATCGCCACGGAGGGGCCGCTCGGCCTGGCCGCGCGTGCGTATGCGCTGCGCCACAAGCTGCCCTTCACGACGGCGTACCACACGCGCTTTCCGGAGTACGTGCAGGCACGCTTCGCCATTCCGCTGGCATGGACGTACCGCTTCCTGCACTGGTTCCACGGCCCCGCACAGGCGGTGATGGCGCCCACGCCCGTGGTGCTGCGCGACCTGGAGGCCTACGGCATCACCAACGGCGTGCTGTGGACGCGCGGCGTGGACCTGGACGTCTTCACCATGCAGCGCCCGAACGCGCTCAACACGGCACACCCGATCTTCCTCTACGTGGGACGCGTGGCGGTGGAGAAGAACGTCGAGGCCTTCCTCGAGCTGGACCTGCCCGGCTCCAAGTGGGTGGTGGGCGAAGGCCCGGCGCTGGCCGGCCTGAAGGCCAAGTACCCGAACGCCAACTACCTGGGCGTGCTCAGGCAGCCGGAACTGGCCAAGGTGTATGCCTCGGCCGATGTGTTCGTCTTCCCGAGCCGCACCGACACCTTCGGCCTGGTGCTGCTCGAAGCGCTGGCCAGCGGCCTGCCCGTCGCGGCGTATCCGGTGACCGGACCGATCGATGTGCTGGGCGACGCGCCGGCCGGCGTGATGCGCGAAGACCTGCGCGAGGCCTGCCTGGAGGCGCTGCGCATCGACCGCGCCACGGCGCGCGCGCATGCCGAGCGCTTCTCGTGGCGCGCGGCGTCCGAGCAGTTCCTGGCCCACCTGCGCCCGCTGCCCGCGGCGCAGGCGGCCGACACCCAGGCCCCGCAGCCTTCCACCGCCACGGGAGCCTGACGCTTGCTGTCCATGAAACCCACCACGCCGCCGAAACGCTCTGCTCCGCCGCCTGCAGCGGGCGCCTACTCGCCCGCCGACAATCCGCACAAAGGCAACCGTGGCCTCACGCGGGCATTGTTCGCGCTCAAGCATTCCATCAGCGGCATCCGCTTCGCCATCGACGAGGAGAGCGCGTTCCGCCAGGAGCTGACGCTGTGCGCCGTCCTGCTGCCGTGCGCCTTTATCATCCCGGCCACGGTGGTGGAGCGCATCCTGATGATCGGCACGCTGGTGCTGGTGCTGATCGTCGAGCTGCTCAATTCGAGCGTGGAGGCGGCGGTGGACCGCATCTCGCTGGAGCAGCACGGGCTGTCCAAGCGCGCCAAGGACTTCGGCAGCGCGGCGGTCATGCTGGCCCTGCTGCTGTGCGCGGGCACCTGGGTGGCGATCGCTTGGCCGTGGGCGGCATCGCTGCTGCGCTGAGCGCGCGCAGCGCGCGGGCCCCGCGGCCGGCGGGGATCGTTGCTCCAGCACGATCTCTTATAATCCGGGCAACAACATGCCACGGAGACAGGGCCCCGCGCCTTGGCAGTTCAATGGAAACCAAGCCGCACGCCACCGGACCCCGCCGCACCCGCGACCGCATCCTCGAAGTGTCGCTGCGCCTGTTCAACGAGCTGGGTGAGCCCAACGTCACGACCACGACGATCGCCGAAGAACTGGAGATCAGCCCGGGCAACCTGTACTACCACTTCCGCAACAAGGACGACATCATCAACTCGATCTTCGTCCAGTTCGAGCAGGAGATCAGCCGCCGCCTGCGGCTGCCGGATGATCACAAGGCCACGCTGGACGAAACCTGGGGCTATCTGCAGTACATGTCGGAGTTCATCTGGAACTACCGCTTCCTGTACCGCGACATCAACGACCTGCTGGCGCGCAACCGCATGCTGGAGCTGAACTTCAAGCGCATCGTCGAGCAGAAGCGCCATTTCGCGATGGACATCTGCCATCAGTTCATCCAGGACGGCGAGATGGAGGCGACGCCCGAACAGGTGGACGCGATCTGCACCAACATGGTTGTGGTGGGCACCTATTGGCTGTCGTTCCAGTTCGTGCAGCATCCGCGCCAGTACAACGATCCGAACGCCATCCGCGACCACCTGCACGGCGCGAGCTATCACATCCTGTCCATTCTCGCGCCCTACCTGCGCGGCAAACCCCGGCGCGCCTTCGACCTGCTGGCGGTGAGCCGCAGCAGCGATCCGACGGCCACCCACCCCGCTCTATGAAATCGATCTGCGTCTATTGCGGCTCCAGCCCGGGCGAGCGCCCGGAATACAAGGCCGGCGCCATCGCGCTGGGCAACGAGATGGTCGGGCGCGGGCTCACGCTGGTCTACGGCGGCGGCAACATCGGCCTGATGGGCATCGTGGCCGATGCCGTGCTGCGGGGCGGCAACCCGGTCATCGGCATCATCCCCAAGTCGCTGGTGCGCAAGGAGGTCGGCCACAAAGACGTGACCGAGCTGCACATCGTCGACAGCATGCACCAGCGCAAGCAGATGATGGCGGACCGCGCCGACGCCTTCATCGCCATGCCGGGCGGCATCGGCACCTATGAAGAGCTGTTCGAGACCTTCACCTGGCTGCAGCTCGGCTATCACGGCAAGCCGATCGGCCTGCTCAACGTGGCGGGCTTCTACGACAAGCTGCTCGCCTTCATCGACCACGCGGTGGAGGAAGGCTTCCTCAAGCGGCACCATGCCGACCTGCTGCACGTCAGCGCCGATCCCGCCGAGCTGATCGACCGGCTCGAGCGCGCGCCGCGCCATCCGGTCGACAAATGGGCGGAACGGCGCGAGCGCACGTAAGCGCGAACGCATCCGGCGCCCTCCCGCAACAGCGCAGAGACCGGCGAGCCTCGCCGGACACACGGACCGGATGACCGCCGGCGGCCGCGGTGGCGCGAGCGCCGCCGATGAAACAACCCATGCGGGACGATCAACCCAGGAGATGGTGTGCCCATTCAGGAGACATTGCTCAAGATGTCGCTTTACGTGTCGCTGGTGCTGATCATGCCGGGACCGACCAACACGCTGCTGCTGTCCTCGGGCCTCAAGGTCGGGGTACGGCGGACGCGCCATCTCGTCATGGCCGAGGCGCTCGGCTACGTCATCGCGATCTCGCTCTGGGGGTTCTTCCTGTGCTCGCTGGCGGCCAGCCGGCCCTGGCTCCTGGATGCCATCAAGCTGCTGAGCTCGGTCTACATCCTCTACCTCGCGGTCAAGATGTGGACGAAAAGCCGGGCACTGCAGCATGTCGAGGCCGGCCCCGTGGGTTTCCGCGATGTGTTCGTCACCACGTTGATGAATCCGAAGGCGCTGCTGTTCGCGAGCACCCTGTTTCCGCTCGAAGCGTTCCGGTCCGCGGCCTATTTTGCGTGGGCCATGGCCGTGTTCCTGATCGTGCTCGCGCCGATCGGCATCGGCTGGTCGTATCTCGGCGTTCTGCTGACGTCACGGCGTGCTTGGGCGCCCCATACGCCCAAGCTGCTGCGCGGCGCGGCGCTGGTGCTGCTCATGTTCTCGGGCACGCTCATGTTTTCGATCCTGGGCCGCTGAGCGGCGCGGCATGTCCAACCGGCAGGGCGTCTGAAAGCACGCCTCGCCGCGCAAGCCCCTAGAACGACGCGCCCGGCAGGCTCAGGAAGCCGATCTCCTCGGGCGTCGACGCGCGCCCGAGCGCGGCATTGCGATGCGGGAAGCGCCCGAAGCGGGCGATGATGTCGCGGTGCCGGTGCGCCCACATCAACGAATCGGCATCCCCTTCCTGATCGCGCAAGCGCGTGAACAGGCGGATCGACTCGTCCTGCGCGGCCAGCGCCTCGCCGTGCTCGAACGGCAGGTAGCAGAACATGCGATGGAAGCGGGTCGGCAGCTCGGCATCCCAGCCGGCGGCCACGACGATGCGCGCGGTGTGCAGCGCCATCGCATCGCTGGCAAAGGCGCGCGGCGTGCCGCGGAACATGTTGCGCGGAAACTGGTCGAGCACCACGATGCGCGCGATGGCCTCCAGCGGCGTGTCCATCCAGGTGTCGGCAGAGCCGGCGCAGAGCGCTTCCCACAGCGGCAGGAAGCGCGCGCGGATGTCGGCGTCGAAGGCGTCCGACCGGTCGAACCACGTCGCGCACGGGGCGGCGATCGGCGCGGTGCCGAACCAGAAGGCGAGGACATCGTCCGCGGTGGGCAAGCCGATCATGGCGGGGCTCCGGCGTGGTCGTGATGGGTTGGGACGGCGCGGTCAGCGCGGCACGTTGCGCATCCAGTCGGCGGTCTGCCAGAAGGCCTGCATCAGCCGCATCTGCAGGGCGTCGTCGATGCCGAGGTCCTGCATCGCCAGGGCCATGCAGCGCATCCACTGGTCGCGCTCCCGGGTGCCGATCTCGAACGGCAGGTGGCGCGCGCGCAGGCGCGGGTGGCCGAAGCGCTCGATGTAGTGGCTGGGGCCGCCCAGCCAGCCGCACAGGAACCAGAACAGCTTGTCGCGCGAGCCTTCCAGGCTGGGCGGATGCAGCGCGCGCAGCTCGGCGAACGCCGGCTCCAGGTCCATCAGGTCGTAGAAGCGGTCGGCAAGTTCGCGCACGCGCGCCTCGCCGCCGAGCAGGTCGAAGGCCAGGGTTTCCTGGCCGGAAGCAGCGTCAGTCATACAGCATCACATCGGTCGGTCGTTGGTTCAGGCATCGCGCAGCGTGGCCATGGCCGGGCGCCGCAGCACCTCGCGCAGGCCCAGCCAGCCGCCCGCGAAGGCGCATAGCATACCGGCCGCGATGCCCACCGGCAGGATCGCCGGGTTGAAACGATACGGGAAATCGAACACCTGCGCCGACAGCACCCAGCCGATGGCGATGGCGCCAGCGCTCGCCATCAGGCCGGCCAGTCCGCCGACGATCAGCACCTCGGCATATTGCGTCTGCCGCACCACGGCCGAACCCGCGCCCAGCGCGCGCAGCACGCCGGCATCGCGCAGGCGCTCGTCGCGCGAGCCGGACAGCGCCGCGTACAGCACCAGCACGCCGGCCGCCAGCGTAAAGACGAAGAGGCACTCCACCGCCGCCGTCACCTGGTCCAGCACGTCCTGCACCTGCTGCAGGATCAGTTCGGTGTCGACCACCGTCAGGTTCGGAAACGCCTGCACCAGCCTGGCGGGCAGATCGGCGCGGCCCGCGGGAATGCGGAATGCCGTCACGTAGGTCTGCGGCATGTCGCGCAGCGCCACCGGCGGCAGGATCACGAAGAAATTCACGCGCATCGAGCTCCAGTCGAGCTTGCGCAGCGAGGTGATGGGCGCATCCACCGTCTGCCCGGCGACGTCGAAGCGCAGCACATCGCCCAGGCGCAGGTTGAGCGTCTTGGCGATCCCCTCCTCCACCGACGCCTCGGGCCGCTGGCCGCTGAACCACTGCCCGGCGATGATGCGGTTCTCGGGCGGCTGGGCGGCGGCGTAGGACAGGTTGAACTCGCGCTCGACCAGGTTGCGCGCGCGCGACTCGGCATAGGAATCGCGACCGATGGCCTGGCCGTTCACCTGCGTCAGGCGGCCGCGCACCATCGGATACAGCCTGGGCTGCACCACGCCCGCCTGCGCCAGCGCCTGCGACACCGGCGCCACCTGGTCGGGCTGGATGTTGATGATGAAGCGGTTGGGCGCATCGGCCGGCGTGGCGTTGTGCCACGAACGGATCAGGTCGTTGCGCGTCATGGCGAGCAGCAGCAGCGCCATCAGCCCGACCGCGAGCGAAACCGTCTGCAGCACGCTCACGCCGCGGCGACGCTCCAGCACGGCCAGCGCGAAGCGCCAGCCTACCGCCAGCGCGCGCGCCCGGCCGAGCGATGCCGCCAGGGCCCGCAGGCCGCCCGCGGCCATCAGCGCGAAGACCACGATGGCGGCGCCAAACCCGGCCGCGGTCAGCGCGCCCAGCTTGAGATCGCGCGCCGACACCACCAGCAGCGCAAAGAACGCCGCCGAGCCCAGCGCATAGCCGACCCAGGTGGCGATGGCGCGCTCGCCGGCATCGCGCCGCAGCACCCGCAGCGGCGCCACGCGCACCAGGCTCAGCAGCGGCGGCACGGCAAAGCCCACCAGCAGCACCAGCCCCGCCGCCACGCCGACCAGCGCCGGCCATGCCGACGGCGCCGGCAGCGACACCGTCACCAGGCTGCCCAGCGACGCCACCAGCAGCCAGTGCGCGCCGTAGCCCAACGCCACGCCCACCGCCGAGCCGATCACGCCGACCGCCAGGAACTCCAGCGCGAAGAGGCCGAGAATCTGGCCCTGACGCAGCCCCAGGCATTTGATGATGGCCACCGCATCGGTATGCCGCGCGGTGTAGCGCCGCGCCGCCATGGTGATCGCCACCGCCGCGATCATCGCCGCCAGCAGGGCGACGAGGGAGAGGAAACGCTCGGCGCGGTCCAGCGTCTCACGCATCTGGGGCTGGCCGTTCTGCAGCGACTCGATGCGCACGCCGCGCAGATGGCGCGCCTGCAGCTCATGCTCGGCCCAGGCGTGGAAGGCGGCGGTGGCGGCGTCGGGGCCGGCCACCAGCAGACGGTAGGTCACGCGGCTGCCGAAGGTGACCAGGCCGGTGGACGGCAGGTCGGCCATGGGCAGCATCACGCGCGGCGCAAAGTTCATGAAACCGGCGCCGCGATCCAGCTCCTGGGTGATGACCCGCGTGATCCTGAAGGTGCGCGTGCCGAGCCGGATGGCCTCGCCCACGCGCACGCCCAGCGCCTCCAGCAAGGGGGGATCGACCCACACCGTGCCCGCCTCCGGAATCGTGTGGACGGGCGCCCCCGCGGCTTCGCGCGCCGTGCTCACCTTGACGGTGCCGCGCAGCGGATAGCCGGCGTCCACCGCCTTGACCGCCGCCAGCTGCGACGCGGGCTCGCCCGAGGCACCGGCCGCCAGGGCGCTGGCCATGCTGGGGAAGGTGGCCGTATGCGAGACGCGCAGGCCGCTCGATGCGGCATGCGCCTCGATATCCGGCGGCAACGGCAGATCGGAGACCACCACCACGTCGGCGCCGAGCAGTTGGCGGGCATCGTGCTCCAGCCCGGCGTGCATGCGATCGGCGAGGAAGCTGACCGAGGCCAGCGCGGCCACGGCCAGCACGAGCGCGATCAGCAGCAGGTTCAGTTCGCCCGCGCGCCAGTCGCGGCGCAGCATGCGCAGCGACTGGGCGGTGATGGAAAAACGGGACATGGACAGGACGGGTGGAAAGCGCGGGCCCCGCGCGACACCCGCCATGTTCGCACGAGTTACCGCGCGGCCGCCCGGGGCTCGTCGGCGTGCCAGGGCAGCGCCTGTTCGGCGGTCGTCAGCACGACGTGCTCGGGGGCGCGGTAGCCGGCCAGGTGGTCCAGTCCGGCGCGGAAGGCGGGCGAGCCGATGCGCTCGGTCAGCTCGCGCACCCAGGGCGCCATGGCGTCGTTGCGGCGCACCGCGAGGTAGTACGTCTCGCGCGTGAGCGGCACGAAGTGCAGGCCGTGCGCTTCGGCGCCCGGGCGCAGGCCGAAGCCGACGTCGGCGCGGCCCGCCTGCACCGCTTCCGCGACCTTGTCGCTGGAGAATTCCTGCTCGTCATAGCCGTGGATCTGGTCGGGGTACAGGCCCTCGGCCACCAGCAGCTGGTCGAACAGCAGGCGCGTGCCGGAACTGCGCTGGCGGTTGATGAAGCGGGCGCGGGTGCGCACCAGGTCGGTCAGCGACTGCACGCGCCCGGCCCACTGCGCCGACATCATCAGCCCCTGCTCCCGGTCGGCCAGCGCGATCAGCCGCACCGCGGTGGGCCGCAGCCACTTGCGCAGGGTCTGGTGCGCGATCGAGCCGCTGCCCTGCTGCGGCGCCACGTAGAAGCCGGCCACCTCGCACTGCTTTTCCTGCAGGCAGATCAGGCCCTCGACGGCGCTGCAAAACACCGTGTCCAGGTTCGCGGCGTCGGCCTGGCCGGCAAAGACCTGCGCCAGCACTTCGACCGCCGGGTCATGGCTGCCGGAAAAGCGGATGCGCGCCTGCGGCTGCGCAGCGTCTTCCAGCTCCGACAGGAACTGCCCCGTTGCCTGCCGCAACAGCGGATCGATCTGCTCGTGCAGCCGCATCTCCGCGCGCAGCATGCGCTCGCCGAACAGGGTGAGCGAGGCGCCGCGCCCGCGCTCCATATCGAGCAGCGTCCGCCCGAGCATGTCTTCCCATCCGCGCATCACGCCCCATGCGTGGCGATAGGACAGGCCGATCTGCTTGGCCGCGCGGTGCAGCGAGCCGGTTTCGCGCACCGCGCGCAGCAGCTGGAACACCTTGCCGTTGGCCCTGGGATTGTCGTCCGGCCCGACCACCGGAAACACATCGAACTGGAATGTCATTATGTTATTGGTTTCCTATTTACTTCCCCGAAAGGCGCGGGAACAATCCAACCGTTTCCGGTGGGCGTTCTGGCCGCCGCACGCCGACATCATGCAGCATCCGACATAAAGCGTCCACGTTGCCTGAGACTCCCGCGCCATGTCCAAACTGTCCGACATCCTCCGGTTTCCCGCGCGCTTCTGCCTGGCATTGGCCATCGTCGGCGCCGGTGCCGCATATGCAGGCGAGCTCCGCATGGCCACGACCACCAGCACGGAAAACTCCGGCCTGCTCAAGGTGCTGCTGCCCAAGTTCGAGGCCGCCACCGGGGTGCACGTGCAGGTGATCGCCGTGGGCACCGGCAAGGCGGTCAAGCTGGGCGAAGCCGGCGATGTCGACGTGGTGCTGGTGCACGCCCGGCAGCTGGAGGACGCCTTCGTCGCGTCCGGCGGCGGCATCGACCGGCGCGACGTGATGTACAACGACTTCATCCTGGTCGGCCCGAGCGCCGATCCGGCCCACGTGCACGCGAGCAGCAATGTCATCCAGGGCATGGAGGCCATCGCCGCCGCCGGCGCGAAGTTCGTCTCGCGCGGCGACCATTCCGGCACCGATGTCATGGAGCAGCATTACTGGAAGACCGCCGGCATCGACCCCAAGGGTAAGCCCTGGTACGTGAGCGCGGGCCTGGGCATGGGCGAAGTCCTGAACATGGCTGCGCAGATAAACGCCTATACGCTGTCGGACCGCGCCACCTACGGCGCCTACCGCGCCCGCACCGGGCTCGACATCGTGCTGGCCGGCGACCCGCGCATGTTCAACCCCTACGGCATCATCGCCGTCAATCCGGCCAGGCACCCCGGCATCAACTACACCGACGCGACCCGGCTGATCGAGTGGATCACCTCGAGCGCCGGTCAGCGGGCGATCGCCGAGTTCAAGGTGAACGGGGAGCAGGTGTTCTTTCCGAACTACGGGAAGGCGGTTGCCGGCGGCAAGTAGGCGTCAGGCGGGCCGTACCGGGGCGCCGCCGGCTCAGGCCGCCGTCTCCAGCTGAGGATGCTGCGGCAACTCCGCCGCCACCTCGCCGATCATCCTGCGCAGCCACATCACATCCGGCGCGGCGTGGCTGCGCTCGTGCCAGAGCTGGTAGAAGCGCATCTTGGGGAAGGCCACCGGAGCCGGCAGGATGCGGACCGGCAGGTACTGTGCGCAATGCGCCGCAAATTGCCGGCCGGTCGTGAAGACCAGGTCCGTGCGCATCAGCACATAGGGCACCAGCCCGAAATACGGCAACGACACCTGGATCCGCCGCTTCAGCCCCTGCTCGGCGAGTGCCTGGTCGATCATGCTGCGCTGCATGACGGCGTACGGTGCCGGGGCCAGGTGCGGCATCTCGATGTAGTGCTTGAGCGAGAGGCCCTTGCGCGCCAGCGGATGCTGGGCGCCCAGCATGCAGACGACCTCATCGTCGAACAGCGGCGAAATGTGCAGGTGCTCGGGCGGCGAGAGCCAGTTGCCGATCACCAGGTCCATGCCGCCCTGCTCCAGCGCGGCCAGGTAATCGACGCCCGCGTTGAGCGGATGCACGATCAGCCTGGCCTGCGGCGCGTGCTTGCGCAGGCGCTCGATGATGTTGGGCAGGAAGAAGGCGTCGAGATAGTCCGGCGCGCCGAGGTGGAAGGTGCGCGTGGTGGTGGCGGGGTCGAACGCCTGCGACGGCCGGGCGATGCGCTCCATCGCCTCCAGGCTCTGCTGCGCCAGCGCCAGCAGCTCATGGCCGCGCTCGGTGGGCACCATACCGTTCTTGCCGCGCACGAGGATGGCGTCGCCGGTGATCTCCCGCAGCCGCTTGAGCGTGTTGCTGATGGCCGGCTGCGATTGCCCGAGCTTGACAGCCGTGCGCGTCACGCTCTGCTCGGTCAGCAGCGTGTACAGGACGCGCAGGAGGTAGGTATCGAGGTGGTCTTTGCCGTGCATCTGCATCGGGCGCGCGGGCGGTGGCGCGCCACCGGAAACATCGCGGGGGAGTCGACTCAGTGTAAGTCACCTGCCGGGCGCGCCGCCAGATCGCGGCCGGTGGGTAAACCCCCGATTCTGGCGTTCCGATGCGGGTTATCACCTGGGCCGAATATTGCAGGAAGGGGGTGGTGCTATGGTTCAGTTACAGACACGAGACAGGCGCAAGATCCCCATGGAGACTCAGTCCATCCGCTTTTTCCATCGCGGGCAGGTCCGCACCGTGACGCACGCCCCGATCACCCGGACGGTGCTGCAGTACCTGCGTGAAGACGCCCACTGCACAGGCACCAAAGAAGGGTGCGCGGAGGGCGATTGCGGTGCATGCACGGTGGTGCTCGGCGAACTGCAGCCCGATGGCAGCATCGGGCTGAAGGCCGTCAACGCGTGCATCCAGTTCCTGCCCACGCTGGACGGCAAGGCCCTGTTCACCGTCGAGGACGTGCGCGGCCAGGACGGCACGCTGCACCCGGTGCAGCAGGCGCTGGTCGAGTGCCATGGCTCGCAGTGCGGCTTCTGCACGCCGGGCTTCGTGATGTCGCTGTACGCGCTGTACGAGAACACAGGGCATGCGCCGCCGCCCTCGCGCGAGGCGATCTGCGATGCGCTGACCGGCAACCTGTGCCGCTGCACCGGCTACCGCCCCATCATCGACGCCGGCCAGCGCATGTACGCACTGCCCGCGCCCGCCGGCATCGACCGCACGCAGCTGGCCGAAACGCTGCGCGCCATCCAGCGCACCGAGACCTTCTGCTACGCGCCAGCCGGCGTCGAAAACGCGCCGCGCTTCTACGCGCCGCGCACCGTCTCCGCCTTCGCCGCGCTGAAGGCGGCCCACCCGGACATCCGCGTCCTGGCCGGCAGCACCGACCTCGGCCTGTGGGTCACCAAGCAGTTGCGCGAGCTGGGCGACCTCCTCTACGTGGGCCAGGTGGCCGACCTGTGCGCACTGGACAAACGCGACGGCTGGCTCGAGATCGGCGCCGCCGCGACGCTGGAGCAAGCGTATGCCTTCCTCGCCGAGGACTACCCCGAACTCACCGAAATGTGGCGCCGCTTCGGCTCGCTGCCGATCCGCAATGCCGGCACGCTGGGCGGCAACATCGCCAACGGCTCGCCGATCGGCGACTCGGCCCCGGCGCTGATCGCGCTGGGTGCGCGCGTCGTGCTGCAGCGCGGTGACGCACACCGCGAGCTGCCGCTGGAAGACCTCTACCTGGCCTACATGAAGCACGCGATGGTGCCGGGCGAGTTCGTCGCCAGCCTGCGCGTGCCGGCGCGCGCGGGCCGCGATGCGCTGCGCTTTCGCACGTACAAGCTGTCCAAGCGCTTCGACGAAGACATCTCCGCCGTGTGCGCGGCGCTGGCCATCGAGCTGGACGGCGGCATCGTGCGCAGCGCCCGCATCGCCTACGGCGGCATGGCCGCCACCTCCAAGCGCGCCCCCGAGACCGAAGCCGCCATCACCGGCAAGCTGTGGGACGAAGCGACCGCGCGGGCTGCCATGGCCGCCATGTCGCGCGACTACGCCCCGCTGACCGACATGCGCGCCACCGAGCACTACCGCCGCACCTCGGCCGCCAACACGGTGTACCGCTTCTGGCTCGAAACCCGACCCGATGCCCCGCTGCCGGCGGCACAGATCAACGTGCGCGCGGTCGAACCGGATATCCCGACCGTGGCCTGAGCGCAAGCGCGAACGAGACCTCGCATGAACAAGCAAACCGAATCCTTCCTGCTGGCGCAGGCCGACATCGCGGCCGCCGCGCAGGCCGGGCGCGGCGCCGTGGTCGGCGTCTCCCGGCCGCACGAGTCGGCGCACCTGCACGTGGCCGGCACCGCCACCTATACCGACGACATTCCCGAACTGGCGGGCACGCTGCATGCCGCGCTCGGCATGAGCACGCAGCCGCACGCGCGCATCGCGCACCTGGACCTGGCGCGCGTGAAGCAGGCGCCGGGCGTGATCGCCGTGTTCACGGCGGCCGACATCCCGGGCACCAACGATTGCGGCCCGATCCTTCATGACGATCCGATCCTGGCCGCCGGCACGGTGCACTACGTCGGCCAGCCGGTCTTCCTGGTGGTGGCCACGTCGCACGACGCGGCGCGGCGCGCGGCCCGCCTGGGCACCATCGAATACGAAGCCCTGCCCCCGCTGCTGACGCCGGAAGACGCGCGCGCCGCCGGCCGCGCCGTGCTGCCGCCGATGCACCTCAAGCGCGGCGACCCCGACGCGCGCATCGCCGCCGCGCCGCACGCGCAAGCCGGCCGCCTGTCGCTGGGCGGGCAGGAGCAGTTCTACCTGGAGGGCCAGATCTCGTATGCCGTGCCGAAGGAAGACAACGGCATGCACGTGTGGTGCTCGACGCAGCATCCGACCGAGATGCAGCACGCCGTGTCGCACATGCTGGGCTGGCATGCCAACCAGGTGCTGGTGGAATGCCGGCGCATGGGCGGCGGCTTCGGCGGCAAGGAATCGCAGTCGGCGCTGTTCGCCTGCTGCGCCGCGCTGGCCGCGTGGAAGCTGGCCTGCCCGGTGAAGCTGCGCCCCGACCGCGACGACGACATGATGATCACCGGCAAGCGGCACGACTTCCGCTTTGCGTACGAAGCCGGCTACGACGACGACGGCCGCATCCTCGGCGTGAAGGTCGACATGACCGCGCGCGCGGGCTTCTCGGCCGACCTGTCCGGCCCGGTGATGACGCGCGCCATCTGCCACTTCGACAACGCCTACTGGCTGCCCGAGGTGCAGATCGACGGCTTCTGCGCGCGCACCAACACGCAGTCGAACACGGCCTTCCGCGGCTTCGGCGGGCCGCAGGGCGCGTTCGCCATCGAGACCATCCTGGACAACATCGCGCGCGCGCTCGGACGCGACCCGCTGGATGTGCGCCGCGCCAACCTGTACGGCAAGGACAGGAACAACGTCACGCCGTACGGCCAGACCGTGGAAGACAACGTCATCCACGAACTGCTCGACGAACTGGAAGCCTCGTCCGACTACCGCGCCCGCCGCGAGGCCGTGCGCGCCTTCAACGCGACCAGCCCGGTGCTCAAGCGCGGCCTGGCGCTGACGCCGGTGAAGTTCGGCATCTCGTTCAACGTGCGGCACTTCAACCAGGCCGGCGCGCTGGTGCACGTGTACAACGACGGCTCCATCCTGGTGAACCACGGCGGCACCGAGATGGGCCAGGGCCTGAACACCAAGGTCGCGCAGGTGGTGGCGCATGAGCTGGGCGTCGCCTTCGGCCGCGTGCGCGTGACGGCCACCGACACCAGCAAGGTCGCCAACACGTCCGCCACCGCGGCCTCCACCGGCAGCGACCTGAACGGCAAGGCCGCGCAGGATGCCGCGCGCCAGATCCGCGAGCGCCTGACCGCCTTCGCCGCGCAGCACTACGACGTGCCCATCGAGACCGTCGCCTTGGTCGACGACCACGCCGAGATCGGGGCCCAGCAGGGTCAACGCAGCGTGCCGTTCGACGAACTGGTGCGCCTGGCCTACATGGCGCGCGTGCAGCTGTGGTCCGACGGCTTCTACGCCACGCCCAAGCTGCACTGGGATCAGGCCAGGCTGCATGGCCGCCCGTTCTACTACTTCGCCTACGGCGCGGCGGTCTCGGAAGTGGTGGTCGACACGCTGACCGGCGAATGGCGCCTGCTGCGCGCCGACGTGCTGCACGATGCCGGCCGCTCGATCAACCCGGCCATCGACATCGGCCAGGTGGAAGGCGCGTTCATCCAGGGCATGGGCTGGCTGACCACCGAGGAGCTGTGGTGGAACCCGTCGGGCAGGCTGATGACGCATGCGCCGTCCACCTACAAGATCCCGACCGTCAACGACTGCCCGCCGGACTTCCGCGTGCGCCTGTTCGACAACGCCAACGCCGAAGACAGCATCCACCGCTCCAAGGCGCTGGGCGAACCGCCGCTGCTGCTGCCGTTCTCGGTGTTCTTCGCCATCCGCGATGCGGTGGCGGCGGTCGGCGACGGCCGCACCAGCCCGCCGCTGAATGCGCCCGCCACCTGCGAGGCAATCCTCAAGGCGGTGGACGCGCTGCGCAGCGCGCCGCTGTCCGCCTGACCCGACGCACCGCGCCCGGAGACCGCCATGGACCACACGCAACTGCGCCCCTTCCGCTTCGCCGATGCGCTGGCCGCCGTGCAGGCCGGGCAGCCTTGCGTGCTGGTCACGGTGGTCGATGTGCAAGGCTCCGCGCCGCGCGAGCCGGGCACGCTGATGCTGGTGTGCGCCGACGCCTTCTTCGGCACCATCGGCGGCGGCCACCTGGAGTGGCGCGCGATGGCGATCGCGCAGGCCATGATGGATGCGCCCCAGGCCAGCGGCGACGCACGCCGGCAATACGTGCGCATCCCGCTCGGGCCGGCGCTCGGCCAATGCTGCGGCGGCGTGGTGCGGCTGTCGCTGGAGCGGCTGGACGCGCGCGACGCCGCGTGGCTCGCCGTGGCGGACCAGGCCATGCGCCAGCGCCGCAGCGTGCGCCGCTTCGTGTCGGCCGATGCGGCGCTGCCGGTCGACGCGACCATCGGCGACGCAGCGGCGGCCGGCGTGGTGATCGACGCCAACGGCTTCACGCAAACCCTGCTGCCGCCCGACATGTCGATCGTGCTGTGCGGCGCCGGCCATGTCGGCCATGCCATCGTGCGGGCACTGGCCCACCTGCCGTGCCGCGTGACCTGGGTGGACGAGCGCGATGCGATGTTCCCGGCCGAGGCGCCGCCCAACGTCGCCATCGAAGCGACCGACACGCCGGAAGCCGTCATCGACGCCGCGCCGGCCGGCAGCTACTTCCTGGTGATGACGCACAACCACGCGCTGGACCTCGCGCTGTGCGAGCGCATCATGCGGCGCACCGACTTCGCCTACTTCGGCCTGATCGGCTCCCGGACCAAGCGCGCGCGCTTTGAGCACCGCATGGTCGCGCACGGGGTGGACCCGGCGCGGCTGCCGGAGATGGTCTGTCCGATCGGCGTGGCCGGCATCGCGGACAAAGCGCCGGATATCATTGCGGTCTCCGTCGTCGCGCAGTTGCTGCAGGTCCGCGAGCTGCACCAGCACGCGCTGGCCAGCGCGAGCAGCGGCGCGGCGGCTCCCTATCGCGTCCCCACCTCCGCTTAAGCACCATGCCGATCTCGCCCGCCCTCGCAGAACGCATCGCCACCAGCCCGAAAGCCGAGCTGCACATCCACATCGAAGGCTCGCTCGAACCGGAACTGATGTTCGCGCTGGCCGAGCGCAACGGCGTCAAGCTGCCCTACGCCTCGGTCGACGAAGTGCGCGCCGCCTATGCCTTCAACGATCTGCAGTCGTTCCTGGACCTGTACTACGCCGGCGCCAGCGTACTGCTGACCGAGCAGGACTTCTACGACATGACCGCCGCCTATGTGGCGCGCGCCGTGGCCGACAACGTGCGCCACGCCGAGATCTTCTTCGACCCGCAGACGCACACCGCGCGCGACGTGCCGATGCACGTGGTGATCGGCGGCATCGTCCGCGCGCTGGACGACGCCGAGCGCACGCACGGCTTCTCCAGCCGCCTGATTCTCTGCTTCCTGCGCCACCTGAGCGAGGCAGACGCCTTCGACACGCTGGAAGCGGCCCTGCCCTACATCCAGGACCCGGCCAACCGCATCATCGGCGTGGGGCTGGATTCGTCGGAGCGCGGCAATCCGCCCGAGAAGTTCGCGCGCGTGTTCGCCCGCTGCAAGGCACTGGGCCTGCGCCTCGTGGCCCACGCCGGCGAGGAAGGCCCGGCGCAGTACGTGATCGACGCGCTCGACATCCTCCAGGTGGAACGCATCGACCATGGTGTGCGCGCCATCGACGATGCCGCCCTGGTCAAGCGCCTGGCCGCCAGCCGCGTCGCCCTGACGGTGTGCCCGCTGTCGAACGAAAAACTCAAGGTCTACCCCGACCTGCGCGACCACTCGCTCAAGCAGCTGCTGGACGCCGGCTGCGCGGTCACGCTGCATTCGGACGACCCCGCCTACTTCGGCGGCTACATGAACACCAACTGGCTCGCCACCTTCAACGCCCTCGGCCTGTCCGCCGCCGATGCGCACACGCTCGCGCGCAACAGCTTCGAGGCGTCGTTCCTGCCCGAGCAGGACAAAGCCCTGTGGCTGAACGCCGTCGATATCCACTGGCGAGCCCATACCTGAACCGCAAGAGACGACAGATGACCACCTTGCCGCCCGCGCCCGACGCCACCCTCCACGCCTACCGCGGCCGCGTGCTGCATTTCCTGCACGACCCGCAGTATCGCGAGCACGATGCCTATCAGTACTGGGAAGACGGGCTGCTGGTCATCGGCGCCGGCAAGGTCGTGCGGGCCGGCGACCACGCCGCGCTCAAGGGCACCCTGCCCGCCGGCGCGCAGGTGCACGACTACAGCGGCAAGCTGATCGTCCCCGGCTTCATCGACACGCACATCCACTTCCCGCAGACGGACATCATCGCCTCGCCATCGCCGGGCCTGCTGCACTGGCTGGAGACCTACACCTTCCCCGAGGAGCGCCGCTTCGAAAGCCCGCAGTACGCGGCAGGCGTGGCATCGTTCTTCCTCGATGAGCTGCTGCGCAACGGCACCACCAGCGCAATGGTCTGGAGCACCGTGCATCGCGGCTCGGCCGAGACGCTGTTCGAGCAGGCCCGTGCGCGCGGCATGCGCCTGATCACCGGCAAGGTGATGATGGACCGCAACTGCCCCGAATACCTGCGCGACACGGCCGAGCGCGGCGCGCGTGATGCGGCCGACCTGATCGCGCACTGGCACGGCAAGGACCGGCTCGCCTACGCCATCACGCCGCGCTTCGCGCCGACCTCGAGCGAAGCACAGCTGGCGGCCTGCGGTGAGCTGGCCCGGCAGCATCCGGACGTCTTCATCCAGACCCACGTCGCCGAGAACCCCGACGAAGTGAAATGGGTGGCCGAGCTGTTCCCCAATGCCCGCAGCTACCTGGACGTCTACGACCGCTACGGCCTGCTGCGCCGCGGCGCCCTCTACGGCCATGCCATCTGGCTGGACGACGGCGACCGCCGGCGCATGGCCGAGTCCGGCGCGGCCGTCGCGCACTGCCCCACCTCCAACCTGTTCCTCGGCAGCGGTCTGTACAACTTCCACGCCAGCGACGCGCACCGCCTGGCGCTGACGCTCGCCACCGACGTGGGCGGCGGCAGCTCGTTCTCGATGCTGCGCACCATGGGCGCCGCGCACGAGGTCGCGCGCATGGGCGGCTACCACCTGAGCGCGCTGCGCCTGTTCTACCTGGCCACGCGCGGCGCCGCCGAGGCGCTTGGCTGGCAGGACCGCATCGGCAGCTTCGTGCCGGGCGCGGAAGCCGACTTCATCGTGCTCGACCCGGCCGCCACGCCGCTGCTGGCGCGCCGCAATGCCCGCGCCGAAACGCTGGAGGCACAGCTGTTCTCGCTGGCGCTGCTGGGCGAAGACCGTGCCGTGGCCGCCACTTACATCCAGGGCGAACCCGCCAAATTCGCGGTTGGCGTATCGGCCTGATCCCCTTATAATGCCGGCTTCCATTGGGGAGTAGCCGCCTGGAGCCAATGCTCCGGGGGCCACGTCAACAGACTTGACCGTCGTCGCAATGGCAGACGGTTATGGCGTGGTCAGCAACATCCTGGGTGCCCCGCACCCGGTGACGCGCCTGGCGAGACCGATGACACGCCTTTCCGGACAGGGCCGGGAAAGGTGCGTCATTGGTTCGTACACGGCCCGGACACCCACTGCAACATGGAAGCCTTCCTCGTCTCCACCGGCATCGTCGCGCTCGCGGAAATCGGCGACAAGACGCAACTGCTGTCGATCCTGCTGGCCGCGCGCTTTCGCAAGCCGGTGCCGATCATCCTCGGCATCTTCATCTCCACCCTCGTCAACCATGCCTGCGCCGGCGTCGTGGGCGGCTGGATCACGCAGGTGCTCGGCGAAGACATCCTGCGCTGGATCCTGGGCGCGGGCTTCATCGCCATGGCGGTGTGGATGCTGATCCCCGACAAGCTCGACGACGAGGAAGCCCCGAGCGGCACGCAGCGCGGCCTCGGCATCCTGGGCACCACCCTCGTCGCGTTCTTCTTCGCCGAGATGGGCGACAAGACGCAGATCGCCACCGTGGCGCTGGCCGCGCGCTTCCACGACGTCGTCGCGGTGGTCGCGGGCACGACCATCGGGATGCTGCTGGCCAACGTGCCGGCGGTGCTGCTGGGCGACAAGTTCGCCTCGCGCATGCCGATCAAGCTGGTGCACCGGATCGCCGCGCTGATCTTCCTGGCGCTGGGCGTAATGGCGCTGCTGGGCGTGGGCAAGTAAGGACGTCCGACGGACCACGACCGACGCGTCCGGATCGGGGCGGATCCGGATGGCGTCGGTACCCGTGGCCCCGCGCACGGTCGGGATGGCGCCGGTCGGCATGGCAGCCGGCTTCGGACGGGATCCGGTTTCGCTTTCGGCGTCACCGCTTCCCCTTCCCTCAGACCCTCTTTCTGCATGGCGGGTAACCTGCCGCGCTTACACGGCCGCCTGCGTTCCCCGCGTCGCCTTCCGGCGTGCGCGGTGCGCCGGACGGCGACTTCCAGGCCCGCTGCCCAAGGCGGCGATCCAGCGCCTTCCCCACCGCGCTTCATCGTTTCGACGCCCATGCAGATACGCAACGTCCCTCGTTCAGACCTCACGCCCATCCGCTCCGGCGACAACGTGAGCACGCCCGCCCCCAACAGCGTACCCCCGAGGCGGGCGCGCTCCGCCAGCGATCTCCAGGCCATGGGCCTGTGTGCACGCGGTACGCCGTCATCGGCCCCGCTGGCACTGCCCGCCATCGGCATCGCCACGCACCATGAAGCAGTACAAGAGACCCACCTGAGCGCAGCCGCCGCGCTGGAGACGGAACTCCTCCTCCCCCACGCCACGGACGCCGGCCTAGCGCCGCGCATCGCATCCAGACTGATGAACGTTGCGACCCGGATTGCCGAGCACTGTGCCGTCAAGCCGTCGCCCGGCGAGCCACAGGCGCCGATACCCGAGGCGTGGCGATGCCTGGAGGCACTGGCATCGCTGCGCCTGAGACTGCATCCCGCGCAGCTCGGTCTGGCCCGTCAGATGCTGCTCGGCGCGGTTGAAGCGTCGACCCACGCGCCACTCGACAAGGCCCTGCTCCAGGACATCCTCAAGGCGGTGACCCAAGCCGACGGCCCCGGGCTGGACGAATACGTTGCCAGGCGCGCCTACGATGGCCTGTGCCTCGGTCAGCTGCAACTGAAGGCGGACGACGAGGCCGAGCCCCCCACCCGGACCTTCAACAGCATCCTGCCGAGCCTCGCGGCCAGCACATATGACCACAACCCGCTGGGGCGCACGCTGCTGTGGGAAGGCGCGTGCCGGCTGTTCGATGGCCCCAGCGCGCAACGGCGGCGCGCGGCGCTCCAGACTGCCGTGTTTTCCCTGCCGAACGTTCCCGCGCCGGGCAAGCAGCCGCTCGACAACCTGATCGAGTTCGTCCTGGCCATCGACGACATGAAACTCTACGAAACCACCCCGGCCAGCGAGCCCCGCGCAGCGTAAGCTCGGGTGACGGGCTCGGCGAAGAGCATGGTGCGTCCGGCTGGAGATGGAGGTCCGGTCCCGGCCAGGTTGAGACATGCGACGCACGCAATCAGACCTGCGCATCCATCGTGAACCGCGGCCCGCATCGCTGCGCTGAGCACTGGCCCACGCCGCCAAGCATCCGCCGGCGTACCGGATGGGGCTTCTGGATGGCATCGGCGCGTTTGTGTCGATGGTGCTGGAGGCGTGTCAGGTCAACCCTGAAACACGGGAAGTGCTTGCCGCCGTAGAGCGGGCTGGCGAAAACCAATCACCAGATCGACCTATCCCCGATGTGACGGGCGAGGATGCCACGCACCGGGTGCCATGGCACCCACCCAAAGGCGGGCTCGTGCGGCATAGGCCTTTGCCATCACCCTCCGCACCCCGGCCTCGCCCTCCTGCCATGGTCGTCCGCCCGCACTTGCACGGGTTCCGAGTACGGCTCGGGTGGCGCGGTTCCGTTCTGCCGCAGCTTCTGCCGCGTCTGTCCCCGATCTTCTGAACGCGCTGGTGGTCGTGGTGGTACATGCGCATTGGCTGCCGCTTACCGTCAACCGGGGCACCACGCCGTTCTCTCTCTCGCATCGGCATCGCCCGGGCGTTCCAAAACAGTGCGGCTGCGCACCAACCCCAAGCTGCTGACGCCTCCCTCCGGCAGCGCGTGCCTCACGCAAGGGCATGGCGCAAGCGGCCGGCCCCGCGCCACAGCGCCAAGACGCTGTTTTTGTTGCTTGGCACAAAACTCGCATATGCCGTGGGCGACCGGTCAGACCACGACCGAGTCTTTCCCTCTTTCAGGCCCATGCGCAGCATTCCATCCTCCGTTGCACAAGCGCTCCAGCAACGCATCATGAGCGGCGATTACGCCAGTGGCACCCGGCTGCCGCCGCAGCGTGAACTGGCGGCAAGCCTGGGGGTGAGCCGCGCCTCGCTGCGCGAAGCCCTGACCGTGCTGGAAACGCTTGGCCTCGTAGACATCCTGCCGAGCAAGGGTGTGGTGGTGCGCGGCCCGCACGCGGATGCCGAGCGCATGCACCGCCCATTCGCCACGCCGGCGCTCGGCACGCTGTCGCCGCGTCAACTGATTGAGTTGCGCCTGGTGCTGGAGCCCGGCTGGACAGCGCTGGCCGCGACTCGCATGCATGCCGCCGGCCTGCGTCAATTGCAGTGGCTGCAGAAGCAGCTTGCCCATGCGCTGGAGCGCAACGACCTGCTCAGCGCGGCCGAGGCCGACTTGCAGTTCCACCTGCTGCTGGCCGAGTTGTCAGGCAACCCGGGCCTGGTTGCGATGGCGGGCCAACTGGAGCACGCCATTGGCCACAGCCTGCGCCTGCCCTTTGCCAAGAACGGCGCAGACGACCAGCCCGCGCGCGAGCACGACGCCATCGTGCAGGCCATTGGCGCGGGTGATGCCACCGCCAGCGCAGAAGCCATGCGCGCCCATTTGATGTCGGCCGCGCGCCGCAGCGGTATTGACCTGGCCACGCCGGTCCCCGCACCAGACCGCACGCACAACAATCCTGTTTCCTTTCGCTTCGACCCGACTTCTGAAGGAGTTCTTGAATGACCCGCTTGCTCACCCGCCGCACATTCATCCACGCCATGCTGGCAGCCAGCGCCGTGGCCGCCTTGTTGCCGGGCCGTCCGGCCCATGCCGATGCGCTGACCAACATCCAGAAAGCGGGCCTGATCCGCGTGGCCATTCCGAATGACTTCCCGCCGTTCGGCTCGCTGGGCGCAGACCTGAAACTGCAGGGCTATGACATTGACATGGCCAACCTGGTCGCCAAGGAACTGGGCGTCAAGGTGGAACTCGTGCCCGTCACGAGCACCAACCGCATTCCGTTCCTGACCACCGGCAAGGTCGACGTGGTGATCTCCAGCCTGGGCAAGAACGCAGAGCGCGCCAAGGTGATCGACTTCACGCAGGCGTATGCACCGTTCCCCAAGAGCGTCTACGGCCCCAAGGATGTCCCGATCAAGACGCCGGCGGATCTGGCCGGCAAGACGATTGGCGTGACGCGCGGCTCCACTGAAGATCTGGCGCTGACAGCCGTTGCCCCGGCCTCGGCCACCATCAAGCGCTACGAAGACAACAACGCCACCGCACAGAGTTACCTGATCGGTCAGGTGCAACTGGTGACGCTGGGCAACATCGTGGCCAATGCGGTGAACGAGCGCACGCGCCTGCGCCAGTTGGACGTGAAGTTCCCGGTGGAAGACACCCCCTGCTATGTGGGTGTGGCCAAGGGCGAACCCGCACTGCTGGAGAAGGTGAACGCCGCCATCACCAAGCTCAAGTCTGACGGGCGCCTGAACGATCTGTCGCAGCGCTGGATCAAGATGCCGCTGCCCGCAAAACTGTAAGCAACGCCTTCGTAACGCAGGCCTGCCGCACGCGCGGTCGTGCGGCATCCGGAACACCTCAATGGCATATCAATTCGACTTTGGCGCCGTCTTCAGTTACAGCGGCCAGTTGGCGCAGGGCGCCGGCTTTACGCTCGCGCTCACGGCGGCGGGCGCTGTGCTCGGCGGCGCCATCGGCTTGGCTGGGGGCGTGTGCCGCGCCTGGCGCATCGCGCCCTTTAACGGACTGTTCAAGGTGTATGTGGAGGCCATCCGCAACACGCCCTTCCTGATTCAGCTGATGTTCGTGTTCTTCGGCTTGCCCTCGCTGGGCCTGCAGATCAACGAATGGCAAGCCGCCTTGCTCACAACGGTGGTCAACCTGGGTGCCTACATCACCGAGATCGTGCGCGCGGGCATCCAGGAAACACCGCGTGGCCAGTTGGAAGCTGCCAGCGCGCTGGCCATGAGCCGCTGGGCGTGCTTTCGTCATGTGGTGTTGCGGCCGGCGCTGCAGAAGGTCTGGCCGGCACTGAGCAGCCAGATCGTGATCGTGATGCTGGGCACCTCGGTGGTCTCGCAGATCGCCGCGCAGGACCTGACCTTTGCCGCCAACTTCATCCAGTCGCGCAACTTCCGCGCCTTTGAAACCTATCTGGTGGTCACGGCGCTGTACTTCGCGCTGGCCCTGTTGCTGCGTCAGTTGCTGGCCTGGATTGCCCAGCGCTTTGTCGTGGTTCGCCGCACACCGGCTGCACCTGCCTCAGCGGCCGCACCTGCGGCAGCACGCACAGCCACAGCCACCACCTCAGCCCGGAACGCCGCATGATTGCCGATATCCCTTTGCTGCCCATCCTCCTCAAACTCAGTGAGGGGCTGCTTGCCACGCTGCTGCTGTCGTTGATGGCCTTCGCTCTGGGTGGCGCGGCGGGCCTCGTCGTGCTGTTTGCCCGCGTCGGGCGTAACGCAGGCCTGCAGCGCGTGAGTCAGGTCTACATCCAGATCTTCCAGAACACGCCGCTGCTGATGCAGATGTTCCTGGTGTTCTTTGGCGCGTCGATGGCGGGCCTGGAGATGTCGCCATGGACTGCCGCCGCCATCGGCCTGACGCTGTACACCAGCGCCTACCTGGCAGAAGTGTGGCGCGGCTGCGTGGAGGCCATTCCGCGCGGGCAGTGGGAAGCCTCCGCCAGCCTCGCCATGGGTTACTTCCAGCAGATGCGGCATGTGGTGCTGCCGCAGGCCGTGCGCATGTCGATTGCACCCACCGTGGGGTTCTCCGTGCAGATCGTCAAAGGCACGGCGGTGGCGTCCATCATCGGGTTTGAAGACCTGACCAAGCTGGGCTCCGTGCTGGCCAACGCCACCTTCCAGCCTTTCCTCATCTACGGGCTGGTCGGCATGGCGTACTTGGCGCTGTGCTGGCCGCTGTCCCTCTGTGCCTCTCACCTGGAAAAGAAGCTCTATGCCGCTCGTTGATCTCTGCGCCGTACACAAGCACTACGGCAACAACCATGTCCTCAAGGGCGTGGACCTGCGCGTCGAAAGCGGCCAGGTGGTCGCCATCATTGGGCGCAGCGGCTCAGGCAAGAGCACGCTGCTGCGTTCCATCAACGGGCTGGAGGCCATCGACGACGGGCAGATCGTGGTCGACAACGCGGTGCTCAAGGGCTCGCAAGCCACACCGGCCCAGCTGCGCGCGCTGCGCTTGAACGTGGGCATGGTGTTCCAGCAGTTCAACCTGTTTCCGCATCTGACGGCAGGTGAGAACGTTGCGCTGTCGCCCGTGGTGGTCAAGGGCATGAAAAAGTCCGAGGCCGCTGATCTCGCCCGCCAGATGATGGCCAAGGTGGGGCTGGCCGACAAATACGATGCCTACCCCGACCAGCTCAGCGGCGGCCAGCAACAGCGCGTGGCCATTGCCCGCGCACTGGCCATGCAGCCCAAGGTGCTGCTGTGCGATGAGATCACCTCCGCACTGGACCCTGAGCTGGTCAATGAGGTGCTGGCCGTGGTCAAGCAACTGGCGGCCGAAGGCATGACGCTCATCATGGTCACGCACGAGATGCGCTTCGCGCGCGACGTGGGTGATCAGCTTGTGTTCATGCACCAAGGGTTGATTCACGAAAGCGGCCCGGCCAAGGCGTTGTTTGCCAATCCCAAGACTGCGGAATTGGCGGCTTTCATTGGTGCGGTGCAGTAAGCCTGCCTGCGATGCGCCCATGCGGGTAGCCGGTACGTCCGCGCAACAGCGGGGGCGTCCAATGGCGACGCGTTCCTGCATGGGCACACCGATACGACCTCTTGTAGCCATTTTGGATTAGGCATTTTCAACACCCCTTCCGATCGGCTTTGTAGATATTAATTCCGCGCAATCAACACAATTAATGATGCACAGCGATTGATAATCAACATATTCAATTTACCCTCCATCTACCCTTCGTATCTCTCAGCAGCAGCCGGGATTTTCTTTGCTTATGCTACTGGAGCCCTGAACCCGGGCCGGCAAGTGCGGTGAAAAGCGCGCCGCATTTGCTTGATGGATATTGAAATCAACCAAGTGATCCAACTCGTTCACTTTTTCTGGAGACGAAATATGTCGAGCGTTCAGACCGCTGCCACTTCGTGGGGAACCGTCCCGTCGATCCGTGTGTACACGGCCAATAATGGCAAGATCACCGAGCGTTGCTGGGACGGGAAGGGGTGGTACACGGGTGCCTTCAACGAGCCCGGCGATAACGTCTCCGTGACCAGCTGGCTGGTCGGCAGCGCTATCCATATCCGCGTCTATGCAAGCAGCGGCACCACGACCACGGAGTGGTGCTGGGACGGCAACGGCTGGACCAAGGGCGCCTACACCTCCACCAACTGATTTTCTGCTGGGCAATGTGGAATCCGTTGGGGTTCCGCACGCGTCGGCGCAAGGCGATTGAATTCGCTTTGCGCCGATTTT
This sequence comes from Ralstonia nicotianae, assembly GCF_018243235.1. NCBI lineage: Bacteria > Pseudomonadati > Pseudomonadota > Betaproteobacteria > Burkholderiales > Burkholderiaceae > Ralstonia > Ralstonia nicotianae. Next base: position 1,378,079 of record NZ_CP046674.1, on the reverse strand, counting down.
GTTGATGCATTGGGTTTCGTGGGTTTTGAGCCTGCCGCTGACCCAGCACCGGAATTGACCGTGTAGGGTCACCCCTAGAAAAAATGGCGAACGCCTGCGCGAAGCAACACCTGATTCCGATTGGATGAGACCCCCGCGGCACCGGGCACATAGGCCACATCGAGAACCGTACCGGTAGCATCGCCACCCGCGTGCTGATACACCCCTTGCAGATAGACATCGGTCCGCTTCGACAACAGGTGGTCCGCCATGAGGCCGATCGAATGGTAGGTCGGATGCTGCCTTCCGGACGTAGCGTTGAAGCTGGTGCGCGTATAGGTGTACATCGCGCCGACCCAATACGACGCGCCAAACGGATATTTGACATTGACATCGAGACTCTGGAAGCGGAGCGAAGACAGCCGCCCCACCGGCGGGATGATCGGACCGACGTAGCCCGAGCTTTGAGGGTCGCCGACGTCCGCATTGGAATACGCGAGCCCCAAGGTCGCCTTGCCCAAGGTATAGGTGGCCCCGGCGCCGACGATCCTCAGCCGGCTGCCGAGCAGGTTCTGATCCCCACCGTTGTTGATCGCGCCGTAGGACGTGGCGGAAGGATGGTCAGCCTGAAGGTAGGCGGCAGACAGCAGCCATCCGCCAACGGTGTATTGGCCCCCAACGCTGAACAGCCGATTGTTCGAGGCCTTCACATCGTTACTGAAGCCGTACGTGGCCCCGAACTTCAGGCCACCCAGTGCCGGGCTGGTGTACTTGACCGCATTGTTGGTCCGGAACGTGTTGATCAGGTTGTCGCTATCGTACGGGTGCGCGAACATGTATCCGCCCCAGGTGCCGCCGGCGGTGTTCTGTGCCAGGAAGTCCACCACGGCATCGTACTGGCGGCCAGCGGTGAGTGCGCCCAGCGTGTCACTGGACACGCCCACGTACGCCTGGCGCCCGAACAGCAGTCCGCCTTGAAAGGCCCGGCCGCTATCAACGTCGAACCCGTTCTCGAGCTGGAAGATCGTTTTGATCCCGCCACCGATCGCCTCGGCACCCTTGAGCCCCCATCGACTGCCATGCGGAAATCCGCTGGCGAGCGCGACCTGGCTGTGCCCCCCGACGTTGTTCGTATAGTTGAGCCCTTCGTCGAGCACCCCATACAAGGTCACCGAGCCTTGCGAAGACGCAGGCGTAACCACGACCCACGAAGCCAGTGCGATGAACAGCCGGATTTTCATATGCGTCTCCCGGGACCGACTTTTGTCCTGATGGTTTCGTTGCGGCTTGATTGCGACGTTGGTGGCGCGGTTCGCTCGGCGAGGCCGACGTCACCGGCGTGCAAGCGGCCACGCCCAGCCGATGGCTGACCGCTTGCGTGAATTGGGACGACAGGCCAACCCGCCCCGGTCGCTCCGTCAACCGGGGCCGTCAAGGCTCGAGCGTCCGCTCGGCACTCACTGTTCGTGGATACGCTCGTGCGCGTGCCATCGGGCGCGCTCCGGCGAGGAAGGTGCCGTTGAACGTTGCCCGCGTGTCGCCAGCCAGCACAGGATGGACCCCGCGCAGACCATGGACGCGCCCTTCCAGAAGGCCGACGAAAGCGGGGTGCGCAGAAGGGTGGCCGCCAGGGCAGCGGAAAACACCGGAATGAAGTACGAAGCGCCGGCGAGGACCGTGACGTTGCCGTGCAGGATGCCCACATTCCAGGCCGCGTAACCAAACCCCATCGCACAAGCCGCCATCACCAGGTAGAGGATCGCCTGGTAACTGAAATGCATCGCGCCACCGCCCGTGGCGAGATATTTGATCCACAGCACCAGCGCCGTCAGCATGAAGAACAGCGTGATGCCGTTCTTGCCTTCGGCCATCCTGCTGGTGACCGCGCAATATGCCGCCCAGATCAGCGCGCCCGACAACGCCAGTCCGTAGCTGAGCGGATTGTCCTGGATGTTCGCTGCCATGCCGGCGAAGTCCAGGCCCTGGTCGCCGCCAAGCACTTGGCAAATCCCAAGGATGGCAACCAGAACACCCGGAATGATCAGGAGGTTCGACGGTTGGCGATTGAATGCAATGGCGAACAGCATCGTAAAGGTCGGCCACAGGTAGTTGACCATCCCGACCTCGATGGCCTGCCTGTCGCTGTTGGCATAGCCAATGGACAAAGAGAGGCACAGCTCGTAGGAAACAAACAGGATGCTGCCCCAAACGAGATACCGCCTGGGAAACGCATTCACTTTGATGAAGCCAACGGAGAACAGCAGAAAAATCGAGACAACGGTATACATCATGGCCGCACCGCCGACTGCCCCAAGGCTTGCACTGACCCCACGAAGCAGCCCGACGATCGAGCTCCACAAGACAACCGCGAAGAGCCCGATGAGTGTTGCCTTACGCTTGCTTTGCATGACACCTGCTTGCATTGATATGTCGACCCGACAGGGTCCGATCTTCATTGACCGCGCCCCGCGCAGCCGCGGCCGACCTGGCCATGGCTGCGCCGAGCGTGGCTTGTCTTCCACTACTTGGCCGCCGTGCAATCCGGCACATCGATCCAGATGGTCTTGATTTCGGTGTACTGGTCATGTGCCCAGATCGACTTGTCCCGTCCGCCGAAGCCCGACTCCTTGTAGCCGCCGAAGGGCGTGGTCACGTCGCCTTCGCCAAAGCAATTGACCGTGACGACGCCGGCGCGGATCTCACGGGAGAGCCGGATGGCGTTGTTCAGGCTGCCCGTGTAGACGGACGCGGCCAGCCCATAGACGGAATCGTTCGCCAGCGCGATGGCGTCTTCCATGCGGGTGAACGTGGTGACCGACAGGATCGGACCGAAGATCTCTTCCCTGAACAGCCGGCTGCCCTGCCCCACGCCATCGACGACGGTCGGCTCGACGAAGATCCCGCCCTCGGTACCGCCGCCGAAGGCCACGCGCAGCTGCTCGGCACCGGCCTGCTCGAGGTAGGACCGGACCTTCCGGAAATGCGATTCGCTGACCAGCGAGCCGACGCGGTGTTCCGGATCGAGCGGATTCCCCATCTTCCATTCGCGCATGTGCACGCCGATGCGCGCCAGCAGTGCATCCTTCACGTCGGCATGGACGATCAGGCGCGACGATGCCGAGCAGTTCTCCCCCATGTTCCAGAAGGCACCGTTGACAACGTGCTGGGCGACGGCATCCAGATCGTCGACATCGTTCATCACCACCGCGGGATTCTTCCCCCCGCACTCCAGCACGATGCGCTTCAGGTTCGAGTCGGCAGCGTACTTGAGGAACAGCCGGCCGGTGTCCGTCGAGCCGGTGAAGCTCACCATGGACACGTCCATGTGCCTGCCCAGCGGTTCGCCGACCTCCTTGCCGCCGCCCGGAAGCACGTTGAACACGCCGGCGGGCACCCCGGCTTCATGGGCCAGTTCGGCCACGCGCAACGCGGTCAGCGAGGTCTCCTTGGCGGGCTTCACGATGATCGAGCAACCGGCCGCCAGTGACGGGCCGATCTTCCACGCCAGCATCAGCAGCGGGAAGTTCCACGGCAGGACGAGTCCGACCACGCCGATGGGCTCCCGGACCACCAGGGAGAGGGCATTCGATCCGACCGGCGCCGTGCTGTCGTAAATCTTGTCGATCAGCTCAGCATGCCAGCGGATCGTATGGATCGTCTCGGGAACATCCGTCGCCTGGCATTCGCGGATCGGCTTGCCGCTGTCGAGGCTCTCCATGACCGCCAGCTCGTGCGCGTGCTGCTCGAGCAGGTCGGCCAGGCGCAGCAACGTGGCCTTGCGTTGCGCCGGCGAGCGGCGATGCCAGCGCCCGTCCTCGAATGCGGCCTTGGCCTTGGCGACCGCGATGTCCACATCGCGCGTATCGCAGGCGGCGATCTCGGCCAGGACGTTCCCGGTTGCGGGATTCGTCGTCTGGAACGTCTTGCCCGACACGGCGGGCACAAAGGCGCCATCGATGAACGCCTGCGTCGGCAGCGCGAGCTTCCCGGCCATCGCGGCGTATTCGGATACGGTCAGAAGTTGGGCCATCAGACGCCCTCCGCGACGACCGTGGCGACGTCGTGCCGCAGCCGCGCGACGATGGCTTGCAGCGTCTGCTTCTCGCTCTCGTCGAGCGACGCCAGCGGGGCCCGCACCCCGCCCGAACGCAGTCCGGCCAGTTCGCAGCCGAACTTGATGGACTGCACGAATTTCCCGCCTTCCAGGAAATCCATCAACGGCAGCATCGCCGCCATGATGCGGCGGCCCTTGTCGAAATTCTTTTCGATGACGCAGGCTTCGTACAGCGCGATATGCTCGCGCGGGATGAAGTTCGAGCCCGCGCACACCCAGCTGCGGGCGCCCCAGGCGAAGAACTCCAGCGCCTGGTCGTCCCAGCCGCACGAGATGCCGATGTTCGGGAACGCCGCGGCCAGCATGTGCAGCTGTGCCGTCTGGCCGGAGCTCTCCTTGATCGCAACGAAGTTGCTGGAGGCGGCCGAGACGGTGCTGAAGAACTCGCGGCCCATCGACACGCTCATCCGCCCGGGATAGTTGTAGAGCATGATGGGCAGGCCCGCCGCCCGGTCGATCGTGAGCGCGTGGGCCGCGTTCTCGCGCTCGGTCGGCAGCGCGTACGGCGGCGAGCCGACGAGAATCGCATCGGCCTTGATGGCCTTGGCCGCCTTGGCATACTCGACCGAATCTTCGGTGCGCACGGCTCCGGTGCCGACCACCAGCGGCACGCGCGTGCCGATCACCGACTTGGCGAGCGCGGCGAGTTCAAAACGTTCCTGCGGCGTGTGCGCATAGTATTCGCCGGTCGAGCCACCGATGACGATGCCGTGGACGTTGGCATCCAGCAGGGATTCCAGGACTTCGGCAAAGGCGCCTTTGTCGATGTTCCCCTCCTGCGTCAGGGGTGTGATTGCGGGCGTGTAGATGCCTTCGAATTTCATGATTGCTTTTCTCCGTTCAAGCGGAAGCGTCGTTTTCAAGGAAGAGACTGCGTCGCCGGTCGCGCCACCGGCGACACGGGGAAACTAGCGACTGAGCGAAGCCGCCTCCTGCAAGCTGAGCGCGCGCGTTTCCGGGGCGATGGCCAGTGACACCAGCAGGCCGAACAGCGTCACCCCGGCCGCCGCGAACATCGTGTTGCCGACACCAATGCCCTGCAGCGCGAGGGGGACCGCCCACGTTCCAATGGCTGCGCCGATGCGCGACAACGAGGCCCCCATGCCCACCGCAGCCGACCGGATTTCGGTGGGAAACAGCTCATTCGGATAGACCAGCTGCAATACCTGCGCACCGCCGATAAACACGGCATAGGCACCGAACAGCACGAGCACCAGCATTTCCGAGCCGTCGCAGAAGAGGCCCAATCCCAGCAGCGCCAGCCCCGACCACAGGAAGCTATGAATGAGCATGCTGCGGCGGCCGACGGTATTGATCAGCCGCGTGGCAACGAAGCAGCCGACCACGAACAGCAGCGTGATGGCCACGGAGCCGAACGACGCCCAGGCCCCTTTCAGATGCAACGCCTGCAGTACCGTGGGCGCGAATGCGTACACGGCAAACACGGGAATCACCGAGCAGCTCCAGAAGACCGACACGAACAGCATGCGCTTGCCGTACCCGGAGTGCAGCAGGCTCAGGAGCGACACCTTCTTCTCCGGCAGTTGTTCGGGAAGATTCTCGAGCGAAAACTGGGGGCCATAGACCTGCTGGATGACGCGCTCGGCCTCCGCTGCCCGCCCTTTGCTCAACAGCCAGCGAGGCGACTCCGGCGTCCCGATGCGCACCAGCAACAGCAGTGCGCCGATGACGGCCGGGCTTGCGAGGACCAGTCTCCATGCGTCGGCACGCCCGGTATCCAGGATCGCGTTGCCCACCATGTAAGCCAGCGCCGCACCGGCGAACCACAGGATGGTCAGCATCGCCAAGCGCGGGCCTCGATCTTTCCTGGGCATGAACTCCACCAGCAAGGAACCCGCAACCGGGTATTCGAACCCGACACCGACCCCGATCAGGAATCGGAAGAAGAACAGCGCCGCGCCGGAATCCGCCCAGAACTGCGCCAGCGAGCACACCACGAAAATCGTCGGACCGAAGAAGTACAGCTTCTGGCGACCCAGGCATCCGGTCAGCAGCCCGCCCAGGAAGCCTCCGCAGAAAATCCCGGTCAAGGCCGAGGCCGCAACCATGCCTTGCCAGAAGCCGCTCAAATGCAGCGCCGCCGACAACTGCACCATGGCCACGCCGATGATGCTCAGTACGTAGCCGTCCAGGACCCAGCCGCCGCCGGATCGAATGCTGAGCAGTTGATGGAAGCCATTCAAAGGAACGTCTTCGATAGAAACGTTGTTTGCCACCTTTTGTCTCCTGCAAATGCCCGGATGATGTGAAATGGAATGATGAATCCGGGTCTAATCAATGAAATCGGTTTATGGCATTCGGCAATACCTATTGATGTTCGATACGCTTTCCTTGGATAGGATGTTTTAAGTTCTAGACTTCAGCGCCGGCACGGTGTTGTCCCAGCCAAAGATTGGCATTCACGCCAATTGAAAGAATCGGTTCCGGCGGATTCCTGTTCGGGCCGGGTGACGACAGCAGGAAATCAATCAGATCGCTGCGCTTGCCCGCCAGGTAATCCGCCAGCAACGTGCCGGTGACCGTGCCCCGGGTGACGCCCAGACCGTTGCAGCAAAGTGCGCCGTAAACATGGGGCGCGAGCGGGCCGAAATGGCCCATATGATTGCGTGACAGCGCCAGCGAGCCGCCCCATGTGTATTCGAACTCGACGTCTGGCAGCATCGGAAATCGCCTCTCGAAGGCATGCCTGTGTGTCCTGACAAAGCGGTCGAGATACTTCTGCTTGCTGCGCCCGTCGCGATTGAAGCTGAAGCTGTTTCTGACCAGGATGCGGTTGTCATGCGTGCGGCGCAGCGTGGTCCCGAACGGGTCCGCCGGAATGAGGCCCCAGAACGGTTTCCCGCCAAGACACGCCTGCTCTGCCGGCGTCAGCGGCCTCGTGAGGCTCGCATAGGTGAAAATCGGAAGCATCGTCCCGCACAGAAAGCCGAAGCGCATGCCAAAGGCATTGTTCGTGAGAATCAGCTTGTCCGCGGCAATGCGGCCATGCGCATGGGAGAGCACGATTTTTTCACCGTACTCGACATCGGCAATGGCGGTGCGCTCATACAGGCTGACATTCCGGGGCAGGCTGTCGGCCAGCCCCTTCACCAGCGCAGAAGGCTGGATCAGGGCGGTTCCCGGCGTGAACAGTGCCTGCCGGTAGAACGACGTGCCGATGTGATGGGGCAAATCCTTGCCGTCAATCATTTCGTACGCCTGGCCAAGCTTGTCGAGGCCGCGACGGTAGGCTTCGAGTACCGCCACGCCCCGGTCTTCAACCGCCGCCTGATACTTTCCGGAGGCCCGGAACTGGCAATCAATCTGGTGCGCGTCAACCAGGGACTTGAGGATCCGCTGTCCGGTCAAGTTCAGGTTCAAACTGATTTTTGCGGTTTCAATGTCGCCGATATAGTCTTCCGCTCCGATATCGTGAGGCAGGTCGATTGCAAAACCGGCATTTCTTCCCGACGCGCCGAAACCCACTTCCTGGGCGTCCACCAGCACCACCTCATCGTCCGGAAAATTGAGCGCCAATTGCCGCGCGGCAGCCAGGCCGGTAAAACCGGCGCCAACGACGGCCCAGCGCGCATTCGTTGTTCCGGAATGAGATGGTTTTGGCCGGCGGGGCTGACTCAGATGAAACCAGCCGCATGTCGAATCATCCGCGGGAAGGGAAGTTACTCTCGTCATTTCAAAACTCACTGTTTCAATGCATTTGCGCCACACCCGCTAACGGGAAGCGCATCGCGCGATTGCAATCGCGCGTTCAATCCGGATCGCTTCAATCCCCAACTTCGTGGCGCGGCATGCATGCGCCGGGAAACTTCCACGCATCGAACTGGCGGTGCCCGCCCTACCCGGAGCGGGAGGACCTGCCGTTCCCGATACGCTGCCGCGCCGATGGCATGACCTCGCCCGAAGCACCCGCCGGCCAATGTCTACAAATTGTAGACAGATGATATTTAGACGATAGACAGCATGCCATCAGGGTTTACGAGCGCGAGACACTGCCCCGGCAAGGTGTGGGAAGCACGTACCGGAGCCGCCCGTTCCCAGAGCACGGCCGAGAAGACAGACGCGGTCGGTTGTCATGGGAGGCGGTCGGTCGGCCATGCCCGATCCGGCTTGCATGGCGCGGCGGAGGCTCGACACCGGGGGGCAATCCAAGGGAGAAAAAGCGAACCGCGCTGAACGCAGCGAACAAGGACGGCATGGATGCAGCCGTTGCCGCTCAAGGCCTACGCGGCGGCCGTCGCCTCATGCTATAAAATGTCTACGATTGATAGACAAGGAAATGGACATGACGAGAACGAAGGTCGCCGCGGAAAGCGATGCGCAAGTGGCCGATCCTTCTGTTGACCGGAAGGCGCTATTGAGCGAAGCGCTGCGCAGACGGATCGTCAGCATGGAAATGGCGCCCGGCGCGGTGGTGGACGAGCTGGCGCTCAGTGAGGAATTCGGCCTCTCCCGCCCCCCCGTCCGGGAAATCATGCGGCAGATGGCGGCCGAGGGATACATCGACCTCGAAGCCAATCGGGCAGCGCGCGTTTCGTCGATGAACCACCAGTCGTTGAGGAATTTCTTCCTGGCCGCCCCGCTCATTTACATCGCGACCACGCAATTGGCGGCGGTGAATGCGGCACAGCACGAAATTGATGCGCTGAAGGCCATTCAGCTGCGGTTTCGTCAGGCCATCGAAGACAACGATGTCGAGAGCCGCGTCTTATACAACGACCAGTTCCATCTCCAGATCGGGGTGATGGCTCACAACGCCTACCTGATGCCGAGTTTGCGCCGCATCTTGATCGACCACGCCAGGCTCGGAAAAATCTTCTATCGGCATCCGACCACCAGCGACATGCAGGCGGATCTCGGCAAAGCGGCCAGCCAGCACGACCAGATCATCGAGGCGATCGAGCGCCACGATGCAAACGCCGCCGCAGACATCGTGCGCGCGCACATGGATCTGTCCCGTCGCCGGATGACGGAGTATGTCGCGCCTGCGGCTGTTGAGGTGCCGCTGACGTACTGAGGTCGGGGCAGTTGCGTCGCCGCCGGCCTGACCGCCATGCATCGACGGCGATTTGAATGACCGGATGGAGGGCGACAAGGGCCCTTCGCTGTCCTCCGCCCATCCGCACAGCTTCCCCCTCAAAAAAAAAAAAAACGGGACCGCAGCCCCGTTCAACCCTCACCGGCCATGCCGCCCGCCCGAAGGCAGACGGCATGCTCCGATCATCCAAGCTCGCCTCGTCAGCGGGTGGTGCTGGCACCGTCCTCGAACCACTTGGCGATCACCGTGCGCTCCTCATCGGTCATCTGCGTGACGTTGCCCAGCGGCATCAGCTTCTGCTGCACGGCCTGCTGGTACACGAGCTGTGCATGCGCGGCCAGCTGTTCCGGCGTGTCGAGCAGCACGCCCTTGGCCGGCGATGGCATCAGCGTAGGATGCGCCGAGTGGCATTGGTAGCACCGGGCGGTCACGACTGCCTGTACTTTGGCGAAGGCCGAGCCGCCGGATGCCGCCGCCCCGCCCTGCGCCGCCAGCGCCGTGGCAGCCGCCGCGGTATTCGCCTGCGGCGCCGACGGACGCTGCACCGGCGCCAGCCACACCGCCGTGCCCAGCAGCAGCGCCACGCCGCCCGCCGGATACCACCCGTTCCACACGCCCTTGTGTTTGAGGATGAAGAACTGGCGGATCAGCACCCCGGCCAGCATGATCAGCACCAGCACCACCCAGTTGAATGGGTGCGAGTACGTCATGCTGTAGTGGTTCGACAGCATGGCGAACAGCACCGGCAGCGTGAAGTACGTGTTGTGCACGCTGCGCTGCTTGCCGCGCTTGCCGTGGATCGGGTCCGGCTTCTCGCCGGCCTTGAGCGCGGCCACCACCTTGCGCTGCCCCGGGATGATCCAGAAGAACACGTTGGCGCTCATGATGGTCGCGATCATCGCGCCGATCAGCAGGAAGGCCGCGCGGCCCGCGAACAGGTGGCACGCCGCATACGCCGCGATCACCACGTAGACCGCCACCAGCGCGCCCACCAGCCGGTCGCTCTTGCCGAACACGCGGCAGATGGTGTCGTACACCAGCCAGCCGACCGCCAGGAACGCCAGCGCCAGCAGCACCGCTGTGGTCGCCGTCATGTCGAACACACTGCGGTCGATCAGGTAGACGTTGGCGTTGAACAGGTACACCACCGTCAGCAGCGCAAAGCCGGACATCCACGTCGAATACGACTCCCAGTAGAACCAGTGCAGGTGTTCGGGCAGCTGCTTCGGCGCCAGCAGGTACTTCTGCGGGTGGTAGAACCCGCCGCCGTGCACGGCCCACAGCTCGCCGTCCACGCCCTTGTCCAGCAGGTCCGGCGCGCTCGGCCGGGTCAGGCTGTTGTCGAGCCAGACGAAGTAGAACGACGAGCCGATCCACGCGATCGCCGTGATCACGTGCAGCCAGCGCAGCAGCAGGTTGGCCCAGTCGAGGAGATAGCCTTCCATGACGCCTCCCGCTCAGCTGCCGCGATAGGTCGAGTACGACCACGGCGACACCAGCAGCGGCACGTGGTAGTGCGCGCCGGCATCGGCCACGCCGAAGCGCAGCGTCACCACATCGAGGAACGCGGGGTCGGGGAGGCTGACGCCGGCCGCGCGGTAGTAGTCGCCCACCGCGAAATCCAGCTCGTAGATGCCGGCCTGCAGCGCCTCGCCTTCCAGCAGCGGCGCCTCGCAACGGCCATCGTGATTGGTGCGGACCGTTTTGATCGGCTGCCTTAGATTGTTGACAATCTTGAACAGGGTGATCGCCAAGTCCTTGCCCGGCGTGCCTGCAGCGGTGTCGAGCACATGGGTGGTCAAGCGTCCCATTTGTCTTCCTCTGTTGTTGGAATCATCAGAAGCGCCGCTGCCTCCACTTGCACCTCGCGCCAAACCCTTGTGTGACAAGGGCCGGCACCGGGGCCTGCTCGGTACGTGCGATGCACGCATCCCGGCGCGCGTCCTGCCGGCTGACGCTGGCCGCCTCCGCGTGGGAGGGACCGGCCAAGCCGGCAAAGCCGTCGCATGTCCGGAGTCCGCCCGCGTGTCTGCGTGGGAAAGGGCAACAGGGATTGCCCCAATCTGTCGGAACTCCGAACACATTTTGTTGACAATATTGGAGGCGTGATCGAATAATTGTCAACAGGTTTTCGCGGTCGCCCATGCTGCATCGCACTGTTCTCTAGCGGGTCTGCCATGTCCAAAAGTCTCAAGCTGGTCTCCACCGATGCGGCGTCGAAGTCGGGCGCGAAGGCGTCGGGCACAACGCGCATGCCGGTCGAAGAGCGGATGTACCACGAGATCTACGATGCGATCATGGAACACCGCCTGCCGCCGCGCACCAAGCTGACGGAGCATGCGCTCTGCGAAATCTATGCCACCGCGCGCCATACCGTGCGCAAGGTGTTCTCCCGGCTGGCCGCTGACGGCCTGGTCGACCTGGAGCCCAACCGCGGCGCCTTCATCGCCGCGCCGTCCATCGACGAAGCCCACGCCATGTTCGAGTTGCGCCAGATCCTGGAGCGCGCGGTGCTCGACAAGGTCGGCCGCAGCGCCAGCCCGAAGGCGGCCGTCGCGCCGCTGCTGGCGCGGGTCAACGAAGAGCGCCAGGCCTTCGTCAGCCACGATAGGCCGCGCTGGATCCGGCTGTCGGCCGAATTCCACGTGGCGCTGGCCGAGCAGGCCGGCAACCCGCTGGTGGTGGAGATCATGCGCCGGCTGGTCTCGCGCACCACGCTGATGATCGCCAGCGTCGAGGCGCCGGGCCACAACGCCTGCTCGTTCGACGAGCACCTCGACATCCTTCGCGCGCTCGAGCGCGGCGATGTCGGCGCCGCGCAGGCGCACATGGCCCAGCACTTGCAATGCTGTGCCGACCGCGTCCGCCCGGAAGCGCCCGCGGACTTTGACCTGCGCGCGGTGCTGGGCCGGGGCGACGCCCCCCTCTAGCCACCCGGTTTTGCCGACCCGGCGAGCCGGCCCGACAGAGGCTGGCCGCCACCGGCCGGATGCCATCCGGCCCGCCGCCACAAGGAGACCCCATGGCAAGCACCCTCGCCGCCCCGCCGGCGGACCTGACCAACGAGCGCGTCGCCTATGCCCGCCTGCTCGCCCTCGGCCTGCAACATGTCCTGGTGATGTATGCAGGCACCGTGGCGGTGCCGCTGATCGTGGGCAGCGCACTGCATCTGCCCAAGGAGCAGCTCGCCTTCCTGATCAACGCCGACCTGTTCGCCGCCGGCGTGGCGACGCTGATCCAGTCCCTGGGCGTGTGGAAGTTCGGCATCCGCATGCCGGTGATGATGGGCGTGACGTTCGCCTCGGTGGGCCCGATGATCGCCATCGGCGGCGACCCGGGCATCGGCCTGCTGGGCATCTACGGCGCGGTCATCGCGGCGGGGCTGTTCGGCATCGTGGTTGCGCCGCTGATGGGGCGCGTGCTGGGGCTGTTCCCGCCGGTGGTGACCGGCACCGTCATCACGCTGATCGGCGTGTCGCTGATGGGCGTGGGCATCAACTGGGCCGCGGGCGGCCAGCCCACCCTCAAGGCCATGGTGGACGGCGTGCTCAGGACCGTGCCCAACCCGGCCTACGGCGACCCGGGCGGCCTGGCGATCGCGCTGTCGGTACTGGTCATCATCCTGCTGCTGACCAAGTACGGACGCGGCCTGATCGGCAACATCGCAGTGCTGCTGGGCATCGCCTGCGGCACGCTGATCGCCATGACGGCCGGCAAGGTCAGCTTCGCGGGCGTGGCCGACGCCGACTGGATGGCCGTCATCACGCCGCTGCACTTCGGCATGCCGACCTTCCACGCCGGCGCCGTCGCCTCGATGTGCGTGGTGATGCTGATCACGCTGGTGGAATCGACCGGCATGTTCCTGGCGCTGGCCGAGATCACCGGCAAGACGCTCACGCATGACGACCTGACCCGCGGCCTGCGCGCCGACGGCCTGGGCTCGGTGATCGGCGGCCTGTTCAACACCTTTCCCTACACCTCGTTCTCGCAGAACGTCGGGCTGGTGACCGTCACCGGCGTGCGCTCGCGCTTCGTGGCGGCGGCCGGCGGCGTGATCCTGATCGCGCTGGGGCTGTTCCCGAAGATGGCGCACGTGGTGGCCTCGGTGCCCGCCTTCGTGCTGGGCGGCGCGGGCATCGTGATGTTCGGCATGGTGGCCGCCACGGGCGTGCGCATCCTCGGCTCGATCGACTTCAACCGGCATCGCCACAACCTGTTCATCGTGGCCATCGCGATCGGCTTCGGCATGATCCCGACGCTGGCGCCGGCCTTCTTCCAGTACCTGCCGCGCTGGCTGGAGCCGGTCACGCACAGCGGCATCGTGCTGGGCACGCTGGTGGCGGTGATCCTGAACCTGTACTACAACGGCATGCAGCCGGCCGAGCACGCCATGCGCGCGGCCGCGGCCACCACGCACAGCGCGGAGTGAGCGCATGACCACCCACCGCACCAGCTCCGACCCGCTCCTGATCGCCCGCCACGCCGACGTGCTGGTCACCATGGACGCGCAGCGCCGCGAGATCGCCGACGGCGCGCTGGTGGCGCGCGGCGGCGTGATCGAGTGGGTCGGCGCCACCGCCGACCTGCCCGTGCCCTATCGCGACGCGATCGGCCGCCCCAACGTGCGCGTGCTGGAACTGCGCGACCACGTGGTCACGCCCGGCCTGGTCAACACGCACCATCACATGGCCCAGAGCCTGACGCGCGCCCTGCCCGCCGCGCAGGATGCCGAGCTGTTCGGCTGGCTCACCCACCTGTATCCGGTGTGGGCGGGCCTGACGCCGGAGATGGTGCGCGTGTCGACGCTCACCGCGATGGCCGAGCTGATGCTGTCGGGCTGCACGACTTCGAGCGATCACCTGTATCTGTATCCCAACGGCTGCCGGCTCGACGATGCGATCGAGGCCGCGCGGCAGATCGGCATGCGCTTTCACGCCGCGCGCGGCAGCATGAGCGTTGGCCGCAGCCAGGGCGGGCTGCCGCCGGACCGCGTGGTCGAGGGCGAGCCCGCCATCCTGCGCGAAACCCAGCGCCTGATCGAGACCTGGCACGACGCCGACCGCCATGCGATGCTGCGCATCGTCGTGGCGCCCTGCTCGCCGTTCTCGGTGTCGCGCGACCTGATGCGCGAATCGGCGCGGCTGGCGCGCAGCTACGGCGTGTCGATGCACACCCACCTGGCCGAGAACGACAGCGACATCGCCTACTCGCGCGAGCGGTTCGGCATGACGCCCGCCGAATACGCCGAAGACCTCGGCTGGGTCGGCCACGACGTCTGGCATGCGCACTGCGTCAAGCTGGACGCGCACGGCATCGAGCTGTTCGCGCGCACCGGCACCGGGGTGGCCCACTGCCCGTGCTCGAACATGCGGCTCGCCTCGGGCATCGCGCCCGTGCGCGCCATGCGCGATGCCGGGGTGCCGGTCGGCCTGGGGGTGGACGGCAGCGCGTCGAACGACGGCGCCCACATGCTCGGCGAGGCGCGCCAGGCGATGCTGCTGGCGCGCCTCGGTTTCGGCCCGGCGGCGATGGGCGCGCGCGAGGCGCTGGAGATCGCCACGCTGGGCGGCGCCTGCGTGCTCAACCGCGACGACATCGGCGCGCTCGCGCCCGGCATGTCGGCCGACTTTGTCAGCTTCGACCGCCGCCAGGTCGGCTTTGCCGGCGCGGACCACGACCCGGTCGCGGCGCTGGTGTTCTGCGCGCCGTCCGGCGTGTCGCACAGCGTGATCAACGGGCGCGTGGTGGTCGACAACCGTCGCCTGGTCACGCTGGAGCTCGGCGCCCATCTGAGCGTTCACCGCAAGCTTGCGCTGGAGCTGGCGCAGACCGCCCGGGCCGTTCCGACCTCCGCATGACCTCTCCTCGAACGACAGCCATGACCCACAAGAACTATCCGCGCGATCTCATCGGTTACGGCAAGACCCCGCCCGACCCCAAATGGCCCGGCGGCGCGCGCATCGCCCTGCAGTTCGTCCTCAACTACGAAGAAGGCGGCGAGAACTGCGTGCTGCACGGCGACGCGGGCTCCGAGCCGTTCCTCTCCGAGATCATCGGCGCGGCAGCCTACCCGGCGCGGCACATGAGCATGGAGAGCCTCTATGAGTACGGCGCGCGCGCAGGCGTCTGGCGCATCCTGCGCGAGTTCGAACAGCGCGGCCTGCCGCTGACGATCTTTGGCGTGTCGATGGCGCTGCAGCGCCATCCGGATGTGACGCAGGCCTTTGTGGACCTGGGCCACGAGATCGCCTGCCACGGCTGGCGCTGGATCCACTACCAGCACATCGACGAAGCCACCGAGCGTGAGCACATGCGCATCGGCGTGGAGATCATCCGCGAGCTGACGGGCAGCGCGCCGCTGGGCTGGTACACCGGCCGCGACAGCCCCAACACGCGCCGCCTCGTCGTCGAGCACGGCGGCTTCGTCTACGACGCCGACTACTACGGCGACGACCTGCCCTTCTGGACCGAGGTCGAAACCTCCGTGGGCGAGCGCAAGCCGCACCTGGTGGTGCCCTACACGCTCGACACCAACGACATGCGCTTCGCCAGCCCGCAGGGCTTCAACACCGCCGACCACTTCTACCAGTACCTGAAGGACGCCTTCGACGTGCTGTACGAGGAAGGCGACCCCGACGGCCTGGCGCAGCCGAAGATGCTGTCGATCGGCATGCACTGCCGCCTGCTGGGCCGTCCGGCGCGCTTGCGCGCGCTGCAGCGCTTTCTCGACTACGTGCAATCGCACGACAAGGTATGGATCTGCCGGCGCATCGATATCGCCCGCCACTGGATCGAACACCATCCGTACACCGGCCACCCCGTCCCGAGCACCGCCGCATGAGCCAGACCGCTGCCCCCCTCGCCCAGCTCAACGCCATGGACACCGCGCAGTTCGTGCGCACGCTGGGCGGCATCTACGAGCACTCGCCATGGGTGGCCGAGCAGGCCGCCGGGCAGCGCCCGTTCGCCTCGGCCGACGCGCTCGCGGCCGCCATGCGCCGTGCCGTCGACGGCGCCGGCGAAGGCCCGCAGCTCAAGCTGGTGCGCGCCCACCCGGAACTCGCAGGCAAGGCCGCCGTGCGCGGCGAGCTGACCGCCGAATCGACCCGCGAGCAGGCGGGCGCCGGCCTGGACCAGTGCTCGCCCGAAGAATTCGCGCGCCTGCAGGCACTGAACGCGCGCTACAACGACAAGTTCGGCTTCCCGTTCATCCTGGCGGTGCGCGGCTACGACCGGCACGGCATCATCGACGTGTTCGCCAGGCGCCTCGAGAACGACCGCGCCACCGAGCTGCGCGCGTCGCTGGAGCAGATCCACCGCATCGCCGGCTTCCGTCTGCACGACCTGATTTCAGGCTAGCCATCAAAAGCGGAACGCCGCGGGCGCGGCACCACATCAAGAACACCATCTCGACGGGCGACACGAAGGCCAACGGCGGCCAGCTGGGCGTGTCGGTGCCGCTGGGCGCGGGCAGCATCCTCGCGTCGTACGCGTACACCAAGACCTCGGGCGCGGCCGACGTCAAGCGCAACACCTGGGCGATCGGCTACGACTACGCGCTGTCCAAGCGCACCGACCTGTATGCGGCCTACTTCCGCGACAAGGTCACTTCGCTATCGACCGCCGACACCCTGGGCGTGGGCATGCGGGCCAAGTTCTAGGCGGTCGGCAGCCGATCCGGACACGGCAAAAGAAAACGGCGCCCGAATCGCTTCAGGCGCCGTTTCGTTTTTCCTGGCCGCCGCGCAACGCAGCGGCCATGCGGGGCGATCCGCCGATCAGCGTGTCGCCGACACGTCCGCCACCGCCAGCGCGGTCATGTTGACGATGCGCCGCGACGTGGCCGCCGGGTTGAGGATGTGCACCGGCTTGGCCGCGCCCAGCAGGATCGGGCCCACCGTCACGCCGTGCCCGCCCGTGATCTTGAGCAGGTTGAAGGCGATGTTGGCCGCGTCCAGCGTCGGCATCACCAGCAGGTTGGCGCTGCCGGCAAACGCGCTCTTGGGCAGGAAGTGGTGGCGGATGTCTTCGACCAGCGCGGCATCGCCCTGGATCTCGCCTTCCACCTGCAGGCTCGGCGCCTGCGTCTTGAGCAGGTCGTACGCCGCGCGCATCTTGCGCGCCGACTTGCTCTTGGACGAACCGAACATCGAGTGCGACAGCATCGCCACCTTCGGCTCCAGGCCGAAGCGGCGCACTTCTTCCGCGGCCAGCTCGGTGATCGCGGCCAGCTCTTCAGCCGTCGGGTCTTCGTTGACGAAGGTGTCGGCGATGAACAGCGTGTGCTTTTCCAGCATCAGGCCGTTCATGGCGGCGAACACCTTGGCGTTGGGCGCCAGGCCGATCACGTCGCGCACGTGCTCGAGGTGCGCGTCGAAGCGGCCCACCGTGCCGCACAGCATCGCGTCGGCATCGCCCAGGCGCACCAGCAGCGCGCCGATCAGCGTGTTGGAGCGGCGCAGCGCCGACTTCGCCATGTCGGGCGTCACGCCGTTGCGGCCCATCAGCTCGTGGTAGGCGGTGTGGTACTGGTGGTAGCGCGGATCGTCTTCCGGATTCACCAGCTCGAAATCCACGCCCGGCTTCAGGCGCAGGCCTGCCTTCTGGATGCGCATCTCGATCACGTGCGGGCGGCCGACCAGGATCGGCTTGGCCAGGCCCTCGTCGATCACCGTCTGCACCGCGCGCAGCACGCGCTCCTCTTCGCCCTCGGCGTAGACCACGCGCTTGGGCGCGGCCTTGGCGGCGGAGAACACCGGGCGCATGGTCATGCCGGTGTGGTAGACGAAGTCGTTGAGCTGGTGGCGGTAGGCGTCCAGGTCGGCGATCGGGCGCGTCGCCACGCCGGACTCCATCGCTGCCTTGGCCACCGCCGGCGCGATCTTCTCGATCAGGCGCGAATCGAACGGCTTCGGGATGATGTAGTCCGGACCGAAGTTCAGCTCCTGGCCGGCATAGGCCTGGGCCACGGCGTCGTTGGTCTCGGCTTCGGCCAGCTCGGCGATGGCCTTCACGCAGGCCAGCTTCATTTCTTCCGTGATCTTGGTGGCGCCGCAATCGAGCGCGCCGCGGAAGATGTACGGGAAGCACAGCACGTTGTTGACCTGGTTCGGGTAGTCCGAACGGCCCGTGGCGATGATGCAGTCCGGACGCGCGGCCTTGGCGATCTCGGGACGGATCTCCGGCTCGGGGTTGGCCAGCGCCAGGATGATCGGATTGGGCGCCATGGTCTTGACCATGTCGGCGGTCAGCACGCCGGCGGCCGAGCAGCCCAGGAACACGTCCGCATCGCGCACGATGTCGGCCAGCGTGCGGGCCGCGGTGTCCTGCGCGTAGCGCGCCTTGTTCGGCTCCATCTTGGCGTCGCGGCCGGCATAGATGACGCCCTTGGAGTCGACCACGAACACGTTCTCGCGCTTGACGCCCAGGCTCACCATCAGGTCCAGGCAGGCGATGGCCGCGGCGCCCGCGCCCGACACCGCCACCTTGACCTCGCCGATCTGCTTGCCGACCACCTTCATGCCGTTGAGCAGCGCGGCCGACGAGATGATCGCCGTGCCGTGCTGGTCATCGTGGAAGACGGGAATGTTCAGGCGCTCGCGCAGCTTCTGCTCGATGTAGAAGCACTCCGGCGCCTTGATGTCCTCGAGGTTGATGCCGCCCAGCGTCGGCTCCAGCGAGGCGATGATGTCGACCAGCTTGTCCGGATCGCGCTCGGCCAGCTCGATGTCGAACACGTCCACGCCGGCGAACTTCTTGAACAGGCAGCCCTTGCCTTCCATCACCGGCTTGCCGGCCAGCGGGCCGATGTCGCCCAGGCCGAGCACCGCGGTGCCGTTGGTGATCACGCCGACCAGGTTGGCGCGCGAGGTGTACTCGGCCGCCAGCGACGGGTCGCGCTCGATCTCGGTACACGCATAGGCCACGCCCGGCGAATACGCCAGCGACAGGTCGCGCTGGTTGATCAGCGTCTTGGTCGAGCGGACCTCGATCTTGCCGCGCGTCGGCGAGCGGTGGTATTCGAGCGCGGCGCGGCGCAGTTCGGCCTCGGCCCCCTTGTCGAGTGTATCGGGCGAGGCGTCGTGAAGCTTGTCGTTCATATCAATGACATCCTGGAGGGACGTTCCGCGGATCAAGCGCTGGTGAGCGCTTCAGGCGAAGGCGTCCTGGTACGGAGGAGAAGCAAAAAAAACGGAAAAACCGCAAGCGGAGCCGCAGGAGGCACGGCACGCCGTCATCGCGATAGCGACGGCGCGCGGCAAGCGCCGGCCAGGGGTGGCGGTCGGCGCGAAGTGGAATGGGATCACAGCGCTCAAGCGAGGGTACGGCTGGTCGGCCCGCAAATTAGGTCAGGCATTCTAACGTAGACCGGCCGCCCGGCCCACCCGCGACTCATTTGACCGGCTTGACCTTGGCGTCGAGCGGTAACTCCACCAGGATCGGCTGCGCGTTCGGCGCCGGGAAATTGGCGAAGGCGCTGCGGACCAGGTAGGGCATCACGCCCGCCAGCGAGCCGTCGCCGCCTTGCGTCTGCGCGGTCACCTGGTAGACGCGCTTGCCCGTCGCCGCCTCGTCGATCTCCGCGTGATAGGCATAGAACGGCACTTGCACGGTGGTATCGACATACTGCGGACCCCACGGGCCCCAGGCCCCCCACGGTCCGTGCCACGGTCCCCACGGGCCCGGGCCCCAGTACGGATCGGGATAGACCGGCTGGCGCACCTGCATCAGGCGCGTGGCGGCCGAATAGTCGAGCCGGACGAGGTAGCGGGCGCTGCCGTGCGGCGCAGCGGCAAACCCGCGCGCGGCCAGTTGGTCGGCGGTCCAGGCCTCGTAGGTCTGGCGCTCCAGGTCGTTCTGCTGCGCCGCGGTACGCTCGAAGGCGAAGGTGCGCGGCGGGTTGTCGGTCCAGCCGGGCTGCCTGAACGCCGTCACCTGGCTGGTCACGGTGCTGGCGCAGCCGGCCAGCAGACCGGCGGCGGCCAACGCGCCCGCCAGTGCCCAGCGCACGGGCATCTTGATTCCGTTCCACATGGATGCGTTCCCCCACAACATGATCGGAGCGGCGCACCTGCCGGCCGCTGGGCCGGGCGCGCCGCCTGTTTACTCAGAGTCACCCGCGCCGGGAAGATTCCCGGCCGGCGGCCCGGCAGGCATCCCTTGGCTACAATGGCCTTTTCGCATGCGAGGATGTTACCGATGTTGCGCACCGATACCGCCGTGACGATCTACCGCCAGGACTACACCGCCCCCGCCTTCCGCATCGACGACGTGGCGCTGGAAATCGACCTGGTGCCCGAGCGCACCCGCATCGTCAGCCGCCTGCGCATGACGCGCCTGCGCGCCGGCGCCCCGCTCACGCTGGTCGGCGAAGGCCTGGAGCTGGCGGGCGTCACGCTCGATGGCCAGGCCCTGCCCGGCATCCAGCCCGACGGCGACACGCTCACCATCGAAGCGGCCCCTGCCCAGGCCGATACCGCCTTCACGCTGGAGCTCACCACCTTCTGCAACCCCGCGGCCAATTCGTCGCTGATGGGGCTGTATGTCTCCAACGACAACTTCTTCACGCAGTGCGAAGCCGAGGGCTTCCGCAAGATCACCTACTTCCTCGACCGGCCCGACGTGATGGCGGTCTACACCGTCACCCTGCGCGCCGCCAAGGCAGACTACCCGGTGCTGCTGTCCAACGGCAACCTGGTCTCCCAGCGCGATCTGCCGGACGGACGCCACGAGGCCGTCTGGCACGACCCGTTCAAGAAGCCGTCGTACCTGTTCGCGCTGGTGGCGGGCACGCTCGAATGCATCGAGGCGCGCATCCTGTCCGCCTCGGGCAAGGAGAAGCTGCTGCAGGTCTGGGTCGAGCCGCACGACCTAGGCAAGACCCGCCATGCGATGGATTCGCTCATCCACGCCATCCGCTGGGACGAACAGCGCTTCGGCCTGGAGCTGGACCTGGACCGCTTCATGATCGTCGCCGTGGGCGACTTCAACATGGGCGCGATGGAGAACAAGGGCCTGAACATCTTCAACACGAAGTACGTGCTGGCCAATGCCGAGACCGCCACCGACGTCGACTTCGCCAATATCGAATCGGTGGTCGGGCACGAGTACTTCCACAACTGGACCGGCAACCGCGTCACCTGCCGCGACTGGTTCCAGCTGAGCCTGAAGGAAGGCCTGACGGTGTTCCGCGACCAGGAGTTCTCGGCCGACATGGCCGCGCAGGCGGCGGCGCAGGCCGGCAACACAGCGGCCGCCGCCAGCGCCCGCGCCGTCAAGCGCATCGAAGACGTGCGCCTGCTGCGCCAGGTGCAGTTTCCGGAAGACGCCGGCCCCATGGCCCACCCGGTGCGCCCCGACAGCTACGAAGAGATCAACAACTTCTACACCGTCACGGTGTACGAGAAAGGCGCCGAAGTCGTGCGCATGTACCAGACCCTGCTGGGCCGCGAGGCTTTCCGCAAAGGCATGGACCTGTACTTCCAGCGCCACGACGGCCAGGCCGTCACCTGCGACGACTTCCGCGCCGCCATGGCCGACGCCAACGGCCGCGACCTGACCCGGTTCGGCCGCTGGTACAGCCAGGCCGGCACGCCGGTCGTCGCGGTCGAAGGCCGCCATGACGCGGCCACCCGCACCTACACGCTCACGCTGCGCCAGCGCTGCGAGCCGGTCGGCATCGAAACCGCCGACGGCAGCCTGCACAAGCAGCCCTTCCACATCCCCTTCGCCATCGGCCTGCTCGATGCGCAGGGCCGCGACCTGCCGCTGCGCCTGCGCGGCGAGCCGGCCTCCGCCCAGCCGCTCACCACGCGCGTGCTGGACTTCACCGAAGCCGAGCAGACCTTCGTCTTCGAGGACGTGGCCGAGGCCCCGCTGCCGTCGCTGCTGCGCAATTTCTCCGCGCCGGTCGTCGTCGAATACGGCTACACCACCGGGCAGCTGACCTTCCTGCTGGCGCACGACGCCGACCCGTTCAACCGCTGGGAAGCCGGCCAGCGCCTGGCCACCGACGCGCTGCTGCGCATGGTGGCCGACGTGCAGCAGGGCCGCACCCCGCAGGTCGACCCGGCCCTGGTGGAGGCGCTGCGCGCCGTGCTGGCCGATGCCTCGCTCGACCCGGCCTTCCGCGAGCAGATGCTGATCCTGCCCGCCGAGACCTACCTGGCCGAACGCATGGACGTGGCCGACCCGGCCGCCATCCACGTCGCCCGCCGCACGCTGCGCCGCACGCTGGCCGAAGCGCTCGGCGCCGAGTTCCTGCGCGCCTATCACGACAGCACGACCGACGGCCCCTACACGCCCGATGCCGTGTCGGCCGGCAAGCGCGCGCTCAGGAACATCGCCCTGGGCTACCTGGCCGAGGCCGAATCGGCCGAGGCGCTGGCCCTGGCCGAGCAGCAATACACCACCGCCGCCAGCATGACCGACCGCATGGGCGCGCTCGCGGCGCTGGTCAACAGCTACGCCCCGGGCCGCGAAGCCGCGCTGGCCGACTTCTACACCCGCTTCGCCGACGACGCGCTGGTCATCGACAAGTGGTTCGCGCTGCAAGCCATGCAGCCGGGCGCCGCGGGCAAGCCGACGCTGGCCACCGTGCGCGCGCTGATGGCGCACCCGGCCTTCACGCTGCGCAACCCGAACCGCGCGCGCGCGCTGATCTTCAGCTTCTGCTCCGGCAACCCGGCGCAGTTCCACGCCGCCGACGGGTCCGGCTACGCCTTCTGGGCCGAGCAGGTGCTGGCGCTCGATGCCATCAACCCGCAGGTATCGGCGCGGCTGGCGCGCTCGCTGGACCGCTGGCGCAAGTACGTTCCCGCCCTGCGCGAGGCGATGCACGACGCGCTCAAGCGCGTGGCCGCGCATCCGAGCCTGTCGCGCGACGTGCGCGAGATCGTCGGCAAGGCGCTGGCGTGACGACGCTCACACGGTCTGTCGTAAAATCGCGCCCGTCCCAGGAGAACCCATGAAGCGCATCAACCTCACCCGCTACCTGATCGAAGAGCAGCGCGAGCACAACACCATCCCCGCCGAGCTGCGCCTGCTGCTCGAAGTCGTGGCGCGCGCCTGCAAGGCGATCTCGCACAGCGTCAACAAGGGCGCGCTGGCCGGCGTGCTCGGCTCGGCCGGCACAGGCAACGTGCAAGGCGAAACCCAGCAGAAGCTGGACGTGATCGCCAACGAAGTCCTGCTCGAAGCCAACGAGTACGGCGGCAACCTGGCCGCGATGGCCTCGGAAGAGATGGAGTCGTTCTACGAGATCCCCCATCGCTATCCGAAGGGCGAATACCTGCTGCTGTTCGATCCGCTCGACGGCTCGTCCAACATCGACGTGAACGTGTCGATCGGCACCATCTTCTCGGTGCTGCACATGCCCAAGCCGGGCCAGACCGTGACCGAAGCCGACTTCATGCAGCCGGGCGTCAGGCAGGTCGCCGCCGGCTACGCCGTCTACGGTCCGCAGACCACGCTGGTGCTCACCGTCGGCAACGGCGTGCACATGTTCACGCTCGACCGCGAAGTCGGCAGCTTCATCCTGACCAACCGCGACGTGAAGATTCCGGCCGACACCAAGGAGTTCGCCATCAACATGTCGAACATGCGCCACTGGGCCCCGCCCGTGCGCCGCTACATCGACGAATGCCTGGCCGGCACCGAAGGCCCGCGCGGCAAGGACTTCAACATGCGCTGGATCGCCTCGATGGTGGCCGACGTGCACCGCATCCTCACGCGCGGCGGCATCTTCATGTACCCGTGGGACAAGCGCGAGCCGGGCAAGGCCGGCAAGCTGCGCCTGATGTACGAAGCCAACCCGATGGCCTTCCTGGTGGAGCAGGCCGGCGGCGCCGCCACCAACGGCAATCAGCGCATCCTCGAGATCCAGCCGGAGAAGCTGCACCAGCGCGTGGCGGTGATCCTGGGCTCCAAGAACGAGGTGGACCGCGTCACGCAGTACCACCGGGAAGCCCAGCAGACCGCCTGAGACGGCCCTTGAGCCGGTTGTTTCTGTGGTTCTTGCAGCGCGCCAAAAAGTTCTGCTAGAATCGCGGTTTCCGATGCCGGTGTAGCTCAGTTGGTAGAGCAGCGCATTCGTAATGCGAAGGTCGTAGGTTCGACTCCTATCTCCGGCACCAAAGAAATTGAAGGGCCACAGGTTTGTTCCTGTGGCCCTTTTCTATTTCTGCTCGCCATGTAGCGCAAAGCCCGGCCATGCCTGGCGTGACGATTTCGTGTGCCACGGCACCGGAGACAGCCGCAGCCCGCGGCTGATCACTGCTGCGCGACAGCCGACGGTCTTTGTCACGGCCGCCCCCGCTTGGATCGAAGCTTCTAGGCCTCCAGTGCCGCTCTCGCGCAGGTCTCGTCTGTCACAAGGCCCGATAGCCAGCCGCCGCGCAGCGCCGCGATCACCGCATCGCGCTTGCGCGGCCCGCCCGCGATGGCGATGGTCGGGCGCTCGGGCGGCGCGTGCAGCGGCACGCTTGTCACGCGCGCACTCGTCGATGCCGTCACGCGCTGGCCATGGGCATCGATCGGGATGCCCAGCATCTCGGCGACCGCACCGAGCGAGATCAGTTCGTCGAGTTCTTCCGCGGTGATAAAGCCATCCTCGAACAGCGGGCACTGCGGCGCAATGTTGCCGATGCCGACGAACGCGACATCCGCCTCGGCCGACAGCGATTCGACGATCCGGTACAGCCGGTGATTGCACCACTGCGCGCGCTCGGCGTCGCTGTCCGCGAACAACGGCGCGGGCAGCAGGAAATGCTTGCCGCCCGTCTTCTCGGAGATCGCCTGAGCGACATCGTAGCGATTCGACGCACCGTCCGGCGCGATCGCGCCGACCATCGACACGAGCCGGTGCTGCGGCCGCTCGATCTGCGCGATCTGCGCGACGGCGGCCTTCAGCGTACGCCCGCTGCTGATCGCGATGACCATCGGGCGCGTCTCGTTCAGATAGAACTCCATCACTTGCGCCCCCGCGACCGCGAGCTTGCGATCGATCGCCTCGGGCGCATCGGCATCGACGGGGACCACCTCGCACATCGACAACCCGTAGCGCTTGGACAACCGCGCGCCAAGATCGAGACAGTCGGCAAGCCGGTGATCCACGCGCACGCGGATCAGATTCTTCTCGACCGCGAAGGCGACAAGGCGCTGCGCAACGGGCCGCGAGACCTGAAGCTTTTCGGCGATCTCGTTCTGCGTGTCGCCCGCGATGTAGTAGAGCCAGGCGGCTCGGGTCGCCAGATCGAGTTTTTCTGTGGGCTTGGGCACGATGGTGGAAGGACAGTCGGGTCTGCGTACGGGAACGATACGCACTGTACCGCAGTCGGGCTCAGGCCAGTCGCGGCCGCGACGGCTCGTACAGCGGCTGCACGTGCCGGTACAGCTCACGGAACGCGACGAGCCGCTCGCAAAGCGCGGCGTGACGCGCCGCGTTCGGCGCATATTCCGCGCACACCGGCGGCTTGGCCAGCACGGTGTCCGGATCGCCGCCGACGGCAAGCCAGCCCAGCCGGGCCGCACCGAGCGCCGCGCCGGTCTCGCCGCCGCCATGCTGGCGCGTGCGCACGTTCAGCGCATCGGCGATCATCTGCGCCCAATACTGGCTGCGGGCACCGCCGCCGATCAGCGACAGGGCGTCCGTCTCGATGCCGCGCAGCGCGTCGAAACCGTCCGCGAAGCCGAGCGTGACGCCTTCGAGCACCGCATAGCCAAGATGCGCGCGCTCGGTTGCGTGCGTCATGCCGAAGAACACGCCCTGCGCGTACGGATCATTGTGCGGCGTCCGTTCGCCGGACAGATAGGGCAGGAAAAGCGGCGCTTGCGCGCACGCGCGCGGGTCGAGCCGCTCAACCTCGGCGAGCAGCGTCGGCTCATCGGTGCCGGTCAGCGTGCAGATCCAGCGCAGGCAGCTCGCCGCCGACAGCACGACCGTCATCAGCTGCCAACGCTCCGGAATCGCGTGACAGAACGCATGCGTCGCCAACGCCGGATTGGGCGTGAAGCGATCGCTGACGATGCTCAGAACACCCGACGTGCCGAGCGACACGAAGCCGTCGCCCGCGTGCGTCGCGCCGATACCGAGCGCGCTCGCCGCGTTGTCGCCGCCACCGCCTGCAACGACGACGCGCGGGTCCAGGCCGAGTTCGCGCGCGAGGTCCGCACGCAGGGTGCCGGACGGCGCGTTGCCTTCGACGAGCCTCGGCATCTGGTCACGCGACAGATCGCACGCGGCAAGCAGCGCGTCCGACCAGTCACGACGCGCAACGTCGAGCCAAAGCGTCCCGGCCGCGTCGGACGGGTCGGACACCTTGGCGCCGGTCAGCCTGAAGCGCAGATAGTCCTTCGGCAGCAGCACGCAGGTCGTTGCCGCGAACACGTCGGGCTCATGCCGCGCGACCCAGAGCAGCTTCGGCGCGGTGAAGCCCGGCATCGCGAGATTGCCGGCAATTGCATGCAGGTCGGGCGCGCGTTCCGTCAGGAGCGTGCATTCGTCGTCGCTGCGCATGTCGTTCCACAGGATCGCCGGGCGCAGCACGCGGTCTGCCTGGTCGAGCAGCACCGCGCCATGCATCTGACCGGACAGACCGATGCCGCGCACCCGCGCGAACGCGTCCGGACAGCGCGCGCGCAGCATGCCCAGCGCAGCGAGCGTGCCCTGCCACCAGTCTTCCGGGTGCTGCTCCGCCCAGCGCGGATGCGGTCGCGACACCGTGAACGGGGCGCCCGCTGTACCCACGACGGTGCCGTCGGGGGCGAGCAGCAGCACCTTCACTTCCGAGGTGCCGAGGTCAATGCCTAGGTACATGGCGCGATCGATTCGGCAATTGGCGAGCCGCTACTTTAACCGCGCGACGGATGGCGTGTCATGCCGGTGGATCCCCAGCGCGCACGCCGGCGTCAGCGGCGTGCGGCTCGCCATGCTTCAACGCGCGCGCGTCCCGCACGCACCGCCTGGACAAGCGCGTCGCGGCCCGCAAGCGAACCCCACAATTGGCGATCTGAACAGAACGCGGCAACGGAATCCGGAGCCTCGACGATGCTGCGTGCGGCGGCGCCATCCATCACGCCGTCCTGGTATACGTAGGGCAAGGTGCCGCGCGCCCAACCTTCAAGGAAGCCCAGAAACAGCGCCGGCAACACCGCGGTCGCGACCGGATCGGCGCCGCGCGCAAAGCATTCGGCGAGCGTCGGTGCGATGAAGCCGGGGATTTTCGAGAAGCCATCGGCGGCGACACGCTGGTTGGTATCGAGCACGTACGGATTGCCGAAGCGCTCGAGCACGACGTCCCGATAGCGCTCGAGATCCAGCGGGCTCGGCGTCAGGCAGGGAATCACGTCGTCGGTGACGTAGTCGTAGGCGAAGCGATAAATGGCCGCATCACGCATCCCTTCGTGAATGTAGGTGAGTCCCGCGAGCGTGCCCGCCCAGGCGATGCAGCTGTGCGTCGCATTCAGGATCCGGATCTTCGCCTCTTCGTACGGATGCACATCGGCGACGATCTCCGCGCCCGCGATCTCCCATGCCGGCCGGCCGGCGATGAAGTTGTCCTCGATCACCCATTGGATGAAGGATTCGCCCATGACCGGGCAGCGGTCGTCGACGCCGGTGGCCGCGTGCACGCGCGTGCGGACGTCGTCGGTCGGCCGCGGCGTGATCCGGTCGACCATCGCGCTCGGGCACGATACGTTGGCGTCGAACCACGCGAGGAGCGCTGCGTCGCCGCGCAGCGCGAGGAACGCGCGCATGCCCGCGCGAAAACGCGCGCCGTTGCTGCGCAGATTGTCGCAACTCTGCAGCGTGAGCGGCCCGGCTCCGCGCTGGCGGCGCTCGGCGAGCAGCGCGACCAATGCGCCGTATAGCGTCGAGCGGGCGCCCCGCAGGTCGGCCGCGAGATCGGGATGCGTGACATCGAGACGATCGTGCTCGTCGAGGTAATACCCGCCTTCGGTGACCGTAAACGACACGATCCGGCACGCGGGATCGGCGCCCGTATCGATGAGCGCGGCAAGATCGGCGGACCAGGGCAGCACCCGCGCGATCGAGCGGATCGTCTCATACGCACGCTCGCCTTGCGGCGTGACGGTCTCGAGCGTGTAGGCACCCTGCTGCGCGGCCAGCGCGGCGAATGTCGCGTGCATGTCGTCGCGAATGTTCCCGACCGTCAGCGTCCAGCGCTCGCCGGGAGGCACGGCCGCGTTGACGCGATGCAGATACCACGCCTGGTGCGCACGATGGAAAGATCCGGCGCCAATATGCAGCAGCACTGGCGCACGCGCGAGGGACGACCGCGTCATCCGTGTCTCCTGACGGCTGCTCGCCGCCTGAAATGAACATTTGCTCCACTTTTGAGCCAATGATCCAATCCAGAAAAAAGAATGTCAAGATGAGCACGAAGGGTTTCGATGGTGCGGTGCCCAATGCAGACGTCGCGATCACGTCATGTCAGGGCTGTGGGCTCGCCGGATGGCGCCCGGCCTGCGGGGCAAACCCGATGTCGCGCGGGGCCGCACGCGCCTAAAGATCGATTTCCAGGCGATGCCGGGCAGCCCATGCCTTCAGTCGCGGCGCAGCGGCCTCCAACATGCCGGGTGAATCGGAAAGGCCCCGGTTTGTGTCGATGTACGGCAGCAAGCCCGCGCGGAGCATGCCGAGTGACTCCCGACTCTCGCTGCGCAAGCTGGCCTGGCTGCATAGGCGCTCGATCCGGTTCATGGCAGCGCAGACCAGCGAGCGCATTTCCGCCTGCAGGTGCAGCGCCTCCATCGCCTTGAAGATCGTACCGATGCTGCTTGCGGAGGCCGTCTCGAAGCGCTCCCGGTGCAAGCCGAGGTGGGCCGCCAGTGCCCTGAGCTTGGTGCGCGCCAGTGCCTGGATCTCGACTTCATCGGAAGCCGAGAGGAACAAACGCGCCGATGCATTGGCGATCTGGGCCAGATTGATCATGTTGAACTGGCGCCATGGACAGCCCGACTCGCCCAGCGATCGCATCAACAACAAGGTGACGTGACGGCAGGAAGACGCCTCCGGCCACTTGCTCAGCGCGTTCAGCGTGTTGGCGACCTGTTGCGCGTCCATGCTGTGCCGCAGGGCGGCGTCCTCCGCCACGCGCGCGGCCAGGCGCAGCGCCGCATCCCGGCAGCCCGTTTGCGCCGGCCACTTGCTCAACGCGTTGAGCGCGTTTGCGGCGGCCTGCGCGCTCATGTCGTATCGAAGCGCGGCATCGTCCGCCACGCGCGACGCCAGGGACAGCATCGCATCCCGGCACTCGCCGCGCTCCGGCCACTTGCTCAACGCGTTGAGCACGTTCGCGACATTCTGTGCGTTCATGTCGAGCCGCAGCGCGGCATCGTCGGCGACCCGCGCGGCCAGGGACAAGACCGCATCGCGGCAGCCCGCCTGCTCCGGCCACTTGCTCAGGGCGCTGAGCGTGTTGGCCACATTCTGCGCGCTCATGGCGTGCCGCAGGCTGGCATCGCCCACCATGCGCGCGGCCAGGGACAGCGCCGCATCGCGGCAACCTGCCTGCTCCGACCACTTGCTCAGCGCATTGAGCGCGTTGGCCACGGCCTGCACGCCCATGTCGTGCCGCAACCCGGCATCGGCCGCCACGCGCAAGGCCAGGGTCACCGCGGTATCCCGGCACTCGACCCGGTCCGGCCACTTGCTCAGTGCATTGAGCACGTTGGACGTGACCAGTGCGTCCATGCTGCTCCGCAACGCGGCATCGTCCGCCACGCGCCGGATCAGGGGCAGCGCGGCGTCGCAGCACTCGCCCTGCTCCGGCCACTTGCTCAACGCATTGAGCGCATTCGCCACGTGTTGCGCATTCATCGCCTGCCGCAGCGTGCCATGCTCCCCCACATGCGTGGCGAGGGAGAGGACCGCGTTCCGGCACTCGATCCGCTCCGGCCACTTGCTCAGCGCATTGAGCGCATTGGCCACCTCCTGGGGCTTCATGCGGCACCGCAAAGCGACATCGGCCGCCACGCGTACAGCCAGGGCCAGGACCGCATTCCGGCACCCGATCCGCTCCGGCCACTTGCTCAGCGCATTGAGTGCGTTGGCGACGGCCTGCGCGGCCATGTCGCGCTGCAGGGCGGCATCCTCCGACACGCGCGCGGCCAAGACTTCAACCGCATCCCGGCAATCGGCATTCCCGGACCATTTGCTGCAGGCATTGAGCATCAGGCTGACGCTCTGCGCGCGAAAATCCCCCGCACCTGCGCGCACCACATGTCGGCCGATCCGCGCAACCGCCTGTTCGCTCCGGCCGCACCCGCTGTTTTTCGACAGGGCGTTGGCCAACAGGGCCAGGTCTTTCTCGCCCAAAGCGGGCATCTGCGCAGGCGCCAGGACTTGATCGGCGATCCACGACAGCGCCTGCAGACAGGCCGGGTGGTCGGGATATTTGCTCAGCAGGTTGCCCAGCATGACGAATGGCCGCAACGGCGCGCGCGCAAACCACGGTGTCTTGAACAGATAGTGCGCAGCGAGATCAGCGCATTGGCCCAGCTGACGCCGTTCCGGCTGACTGGCCCGGAGCGAGGCCGCTTGCAACGCGAAGAAGTAGTTCGTCAACTGCCGCACATTCTCTTCGGGCGTCGCGCCTGCCGCCAGGAAAACCAGCGCCAGACCGTAACCGTTGCGCTTGGCCAGTACGTTGGTGCAAGCCAGATCCACACACTCGTGAGCGGACACCTGTTTGCGCAGCCGGGAATCTTCCGCAAGCTTCGTCAGCCGGCTGACAT
The DNA here is from genome assembly GCF_018243235.1 of Ralstonia nicotianae. Taxonomy (NCBI): domain Bacteria; kingdom Pseudomonadati; phylum Pseudomonadota; class Betaproteobacteria; order Burkholderiales; family Burkholderiaceae; genus Ralstonia; species Ralstonia nicotianae. Next base: position 1,347,171 of record NZ_CP046674.1, on the reverse strand, counting down.
GCTGCGCGCGCTGCTGCTGGAGTTCAGCGCAGTGCAGCAGCGCCCGCTCGCATTCGACCAGCTGTTCGCCAGTCGGCGCGTGCGCGCGTTGAGCGCCATGAGCCGAGCATGCCGGGGCAACCCGCCCCGCTTGGGTGTCATGGCGGAATGGTGTTGAAACATCAGGCTCGGCAGCCGATCTCGGTCGCATTTTTCGTACACCCTTTATTTCGGTCGACATTTCCAAAGCGTTGCGTGAGCGGCGGCGCTTTCCGAGGGTGCCAACCCGCGCCAGGCTTCAGCCGAATAACGAAGCACGACGAGTTGCCTTCACCGCATGGAATTCGCATTTAAATACTCAATTCCAAAATCCCATCACACCCAACGATTCAAACTCCAACCATACGATTACCCGCCGCCCCGGCACCACACTGAAATCATTGAAAATAAATCAAACAATCAATTCATAATCCGGAATATCAACCACCTCATTTAATTCAGGAGATGGATTTATATTGGATAAAGAATGCTTTCGCAAGAGCGCACAAAAATGTGCGTGACGAATTGGATTTGAGGATGGCGGCGTGGCGATGGCGCCAGCGTGAGCCGCGCGACAGCGGCCTGCAAGACACGAGGGCGATCAGGTGGACTCGCACTCCACTGAGATGGGGTCGATGGATTTCGTGGTGGACGCCTTGCCCGACCGGCGTCGCCCGTCGGGCAAGGAAGCGCGCCTCGACGGACGACGCAATGATCGCCGCTCCCCGCTGGGTCAAGCCTGGCGCGGATGGGTCAGAGCGGCGAGTGCAGTCCAGATGAGATCGATGCGCTTGGCCTCATAGGAATTGCTATAGGTACACAATAACGGGACGTTGTAGTCGACGGGACGCTCCCGCCGCTGTATCTCATGCGCAGCGTAACGCTCCACCAAGGTCTGTCCCTTCTTGTTGACCTTGCCATCCGGCCTGTCCATCACCCTAGAGAGGGCGCCACGCGCCCGTTCCGCTACATATGCATCGAGCACACGCTTGGACGTTGCGTGCTTGTACAAAGAGGGCGGCAAGAATTGAGCCGCCTTCCTCTCATCCGCACGGTAAACCCCCTCTTTGTACTGCCCCATAGCCATCATCTGCAGCGTTAGGTCTTGAAGCCCGCGGATGGCGCGATCGGAGGCCATCTTCTTCGCGGCGGATAGTGCGAATATGCCGCTGCCTTCTTGGCTCCTCTGCGTATTGATGGCAAAAAATTGCACGCGCAGCCTGACTGGCGACGCTGACGGACCCAGTTTGGCTTGAATGTCTGGAGCGATCGCCTGCACCACACCGCGCCACTTCTTCGTGACTTCACGGTCTGCGGACCCGGAGTCGATCACAAGAATTGAAACGTCATTGGAAGATCTGGAGCATTGAACACCCATAGCGATGCTATGGCCGGTATCGTGAATAATCTCCCGCCACCCGTTCGATGCGCGCTGACGCGGCTCAAGCCGCAACTCGGCCTCCAGCGTCTTCGCTAATACGGACTCGCGAATCTGCTCGGGGCTGTCATCAGCCTGCATCTTGTCAAAATGCAGGTTGAGCATCGGATCGGCGAGATTCAACCCTTTGATGATGGTCTCCATGTGATCGATGTCCTCGATTGGATGGAGTACGGTATCGCTTCCGTAAGCCGCTTCCAGGCGCTCAAGATAATGGGTCAGCGCGGGGTACCGCTTGCGTGCGAGGTCCATGCTCAACTCGGGCTTTGGGGCTGACGAAGGAGACGCACCGCTGTCCACCCTCGGTTGAGAGGCGGCCTTCGCTGCGTCAGGTGGCAAGGACACTCGCGGACGCTGTGCCGCGGGCTGATCAGTCGGAGGCAAAGCATTTTCGTCACGAGACCGCCTGCGCGGAAGCACCGCAAATTGCTCGTCACGCGCTCTGACGCCAGGCTCCGCCTGCGAAAGACCCCTTGCGGTCGGGACGCGGTCGGTTGACGCTTGACCAATGGTGGCAGGTGTCGTCGTGTTGGCCGAGGTATCCGGCACGGAATGCTGGCGGTTGACGCTGTTGTTGAAATTGGATCGCATGGTGAAGAACCCTCTGTAGGAACAACGACCTCTCGCTAGCTCGCCGGTCGGCATCGCAGACGGCACAGCAGAACCTCTTGCCATGTTTGAACGCGGCATACCGCTGCAGGCATTGACCTGAGCGGCGCCGCACACCCGTGCCGGATTGCGACGATGCGTATGGCACGTTCTCGAACTTCTGGGGGAGAGCGACTTCTTCCAGGCTCCAGTCTTTCGAGAGTCGGAGCCGCCTCGGTACCCAAGGCGGTTTCGTGGTCAGGCGCAAACGCGCGGGCGAATCCGAACAGGCTGTGTATCCGGTTCCGCCTTCACCCGAATATCCGGCTTCAGGGCTTGCTGATCGGCAGCGCCAGCGTCGCGCTGGCGGCCGTCTCGCCGATGATCCGGCTGCCCACCGTGAGCACGCCCAGCAACGATCCCTTGAGGTTGCCCATCCCGCGCAGGTCGTCCGAACCAGGGCGGCCGTAGCGGTTGTCGTCGGCAACGGCCAGCAACAGCGCCAGCCAGATGCCCGGCAGCAGGGCGAGAGAAGCGATGGACAGAGGTTTGCGCACGGCGGCCCCCTTGGAGAGAGCCCGCAGTTTGACGGGGTGCCACTCGCGCGTCTGTCTGGAAATTGCCGGGAAGTTGTGAGCAATTGTGCGCGAGTGTGTGCGAGTTTCGCGTCAAGCCGCACCTGATGGTGCTGGCGGCCGCAACGACCACCCTGGTCGCTGCCCGCCATTGGCTTGCTTGGCCATTCCGCGACGCAATCACCCAAGGCGAGCGCGAAGCGCGCAATGGCGATGCTTTCGTCGTGACCGAAGACATCGGGTCACGCAGTCTTGGAGCCGCACGCCGTGGAGCGCTGCACCTGCGGAACGCCAATTCGCGGGAGCCGCTCAACTTCGTTCGCGTCCCGGCTCGCGGCGTTCAAACCGCCTCTCGACGCTTCACAGCCCGCACTTGACGAAGGCGACAGCCGCTCCACGGCAAATACGTCGAGCACCAGAGTGCCTTTGCCCGCCGCAGAGCACCTTGCACACCCATGAACTTTTGCCCACAACAAGGTCATTTGCTTGACAAACACCAACCCGCATTCGATCATTTGATCTCAAACAGGACAATTGATCAATCAAGCCAGGCAAAAGCGATGGACTCGCATCGCGACATCCCACGAAAGGAGACAACTGCATGTTCCGCACGCATCAACGCGGGAAGGCCTGCCTGTCATGGCTGACCGCCTTCGCGGCGCGCCTTGCTGTCTCCACGCACCCCGCAAGCGCCACGCTGGCGATCATCACGATGAGTGCCCCTCGCACAATCGGGCTGCGGAAGCCATTGATGCAGGGTGAGCCGGCGCACGCCAACATCGAGCCACGTTGGATCACGCGATCGAAGGCGCGGGCAATCGCCAGGATGTTGCGTGCGCGGCCGACGCCCCGGAACGACGACCGCGCACTCATAACGGCCAAGGGCTGGGGCGAACTGTCAACACAGCGGGCCGCATCCAACGACAGACAGCCCGGATTCCAGCCATCGAGCATGGCAGGCGGCCATGCACGTCCCCTCGCACGCATGGGCAAGACCGCGGTGAACGACGTGCGACGCGTCTCGCAATCGCAGGCCCCGCATGCAGTGTGTCCGGCCTGCCCCCTGTAGTCGCTGTCAGCCAACCCAAACCCGTTGTTGCTGTTCCGAGACCATCGTCCGTGCCGAGCTAGCCGGCGCCGGCGATGGTGTCACCTGCCCGTACGCCTCGGCTATGGGCCAATGATGGTCGGGTACAAAAACCAGCAGCCCGACCGGTTATGCGTTTTGGAGGAGACCACTCATGACGTACATCATCACCCGCTGCATCGCACCCGCTGTCATTGCCGCTGCGCTCGCCCTGCCCGCGCATGCCCAGTCTTCTGTCACGTTGTACGGACGGGTCGTCGGCGGCGTCGAGTACATCGACAAGGTGGCCGTTCCGGCCACGGGCAAGACCGGATCGCTGCTGCAAGCCGCCGGCAATCAGTGGGGAACCAGCATGTTCGGCATGAAAGGCAGCGAGTCGCTCGGCGGAGGTCTGCAGGCGCTCTTTACGCTGGAAAGCGGCTTCAGTCTGCCCAATTCCGCGCTGAACGGGCCGGGCCTGTTCAATCGCCGTTCGTACGTCGGGCTTTCCAGTCCGAGCTGGGGTACGTTGATCGTCGGCAAGAACCTGTCCATCAGCAACGATATCTGGGACATTGACCCGACCGGGCAGCAATTCATGAGCACCGCCACCCTCGTCAAGGGCAGGAACTGGCCGGGTGCCGATAACATGATCGAATACCGCTCCCCGGATCTGGGCGGATTCTCGTTCGGGGCCCAGGCTTCCCTCAGCGAGCAACCCGCAGGACGGCGCGTCAGTGCTCAAGGGCTGTCGGCAACCTACCAGACCAGAGACCTCATGCTTCGGGGCATCTATACGGAGCGGCGAGACAGTGCCGGCGCGTTCAGCGATGTCTACAACGCTTCCAAGGATGGCATCCTGGGCGGCACGTATCGCATCGGGCCGGCCAAGCTCTTTGCCGGGTATGAACGCATCCTGGCATCGCAGACCGGCGCGGGCACGGCACCTTCGGCGCTCAGCCAGGCGTGGCTCGGGGTCCGCTACGACCTGACGCAAGCGGCGACCCTCATTGGCGCCGTCTACCACGTCAAAAGCAACCAGTCCGGCGGCAATGCCACGCTGGCCATGCTGGGCGTCGACTATTACCTGTCGAAGCGAACCTTCCTCTATGCCTCGCTCGGCGGGGTGAGCAACGGCGCGAACGCGGACTACGCGGCCGATGTCACGGCGGCGGGCCCCGGCGTGGGCAAGTCGCAACGCGTCGTTTATGTCGGCATGGGACATTCGTTCTGACTTGAAAGATCGGTGGCATCGCAGGCGATGTCACCGATCCATCGGCGACGGCCGCGAAGGCTGAGTGTGTTGAAGCCGTAGCCCTTCCCTATTGATAACGCGACCTCCCATCCGCTTGATCGACATGCCCACCGCCCTTCCCGCCCGGCAGTCCCTGTCGCAACATGCCCAAGCGATCCGCGCCACCCACATGCGTGATTGGTTTGCCGCACCGGACGCCGAGCAACGGGTGCACGCCTTCACCGTGGAAGCCGCCGGGCTCACGCTCGACTACGCCAAGAACCGCATCCCCCCCGAAACGCTCGCGCTGCCGCTCCAGCTCGCAGACGAAGCCGGCGTCCTCGCGCTGCGCGATGCCATGCTGCGCGGCGAGCGCATCAACAACACCGAGCACCGCACCTTCGTGCAGGGCGCGGTCTGGAACATCAACTCGTTCGACCAATGGGGCGTCGAACTCGGCAAGAAGCTCGCCAAGCCGATCCTCGAAGAACTGGAAGGCGCGCCGGCCTCGGTGGCGCCCGACACCTCGACGGCGGCGCTGATCCGCCGCGCCAGGCGCGATCCGGGCAACCCAGCTTAACCGCGCATTGCGATGTATTTGGCCATGGAAACAAAAAGTCGGGCATTGACAACTGCGGCGGCACAGGAAAAGCCGGTGTGCGGGATCGTGGACGATCCCTACGCAGAGTTTCATGTTGTGCTGGAAGTCCTCGACCGGGTTGGGGACAAATGGACAGTGACCGCAATCGGCGCTTTATCGGAAGGGCCGATGCGCTTCAATGCCATCATGCGCGCAATCAGGGGCATCTCTCACCGCATGCTGACGCTCACGCTCCGTGGTCTCGAACGCGATGGCCTTGTCAGCCGGACCGTCTACGCAACGGTTCCGCCGAAAGTCGAATATGAACTGACCGAAGTCGGCCGCTCCCTGATTGAACCGCTGCGGACGCTTGCAAACTGGGCACTGGAGAATCGCATAGAGATTGAAGCGGCACGCGCCCTGTTCGACACGGAAAAAGCGCGAGCCGACTGACGCATTGGCGTTGGCAGGGAACGCCATTAACGGATGGCTTCACTGTCGGCAGACGTGATTTCAGACCGTCGTCCACAATTCGTCTCTGATCGTCTTCTCCCATCCGCCCGCTTGAATCCGTGATCTCGGCACGGTTTTACCGCCTGCGACGCCACTTCGCGATCAAATGCATTCATCGCGTACATTCTTGTGCATTCTTGCGGCATTGTCCGATCTCAAATATAAATCCGCTTGTCTTTTTGACGGATCAATCGAAAGCGTATCGACACGAATATTGGCGTTGGAGATTTAATCATCCAGGTCGATACAGTGCGTGATAGCAGACCATGAATTTCCACAAGAATTCATGACATTCCCGGCAGGCCCATCCTCATTCGCAACGCCGATATGCGGTCGCGCCGCGGCAATGGCGTCATGACCGCCATTCCAGGTCTAGGAAAAGCCGGCAACGCACCTTCATGCGGCGGCCTGCATTGCGTTGCCTTTTCCTCTTGTATTCATTTGGAACGGAGAGCAGCCATGTCGATTGGCAGATCAAAGTCGGTTGCTGGCGCATCGGCCAGCCATGCGCCGGCGTCGGGTGAAAACGGCTCCACGCAACCGCAGACCGTCACGCCGTTGGCGGGCGCAACCCGGCGGCGCAGGAATAGCGGCTTGCTCAGCGGGCTCCAGTCGATGTGCAAGCGCACGCTCAGGGCGACATCGCAGACCATCGTCTTTCCGTTCTACAGCAAGACCGGCACGACGCCCACGCGGGCCCAACCCAAGCCTGACGTTGTGCCCGCGCTGAAACCCGCGCCCCGCCGCATGAGACCGCCCGCCGCGCCCGGTCGCAAGCACCAACGCAACGTCGATGCTGTCGTGCCGCCGGCAATGGCGACCTCGCCGCGCGCCGAGATACGGTTTCCCCTGACGACGGCGGACACGCAGCGCTACCTCCGCGCGCAATGGCGGCAGGTGGAAACCGGCGGCCGGTTTGATCAGGCCGCCGTTGATCGACTGACCACGACACTGACCGCACGTCTGCTTGCGACCTCCGCCGCCACGGGCAACGGCGTACACGAAGACAGCGGCGAGAAGGCATGCGCCCGCGCCATCATGGTCTCCGACGCGCTTGCACAGGCGACAGGAGGGGACCCCGCCAGAGCGCATGACGCGCTGCTGGCACTGCTCGATACCACATCGCATGCCGATGCCCGTGTGCGAGCCGATGTGCTCGCGCTGCAGACCGCGCTCGGCATGACGGCGATCGGCCTGGATACGTTGCTCGCCATCGCACCGCATGTGCTGCCGCAGCGCGGCTTGGCCGAGGGCTCGGCCGCGCCCGAAATCCAGCGCGAAGCGCTTCGGCACGCGCTGCGCGCGGCCGACCATTTGCTGCGGCGCAAACCGGCCGATGCACCTGGCCCGACCAGCCTTGAGACGCTGGCGGCGCTTGCCGATCCGGTCCTGCCGGCCGTCGAGCGTGGCCGCCCCGGCAGCAGCGCAGCGGCGTCCACAGCCCCGCCGGGCAAGGCACCCGCGTGGCTCGCGGATCCTGGCAACGCGCTGGCGATCAAGGCATTGCATGCGGCCAATGCCCTGCGCGCCGATCCGGCCGCGCAATGTCCGCCGCATCTGGCGCAAGCCTATCTGGCGTGGCGCAACGGGTTCGACCGCGAAGGTCCTGGCACGGATCTCGCCAAAGCGCAGCAGCGCCTCTTCAAGCTGTTCACGTATGCCGAACGCGCGGCCCGGACGGGCATGGCCGCACGCGCGGCGGCGGGCTTTTTCGGCACGCAGAAATCGCCGCTATCGGCGTTGCAGAACTTCGGCACGGCAGGCGTGATGCTCGGCCACCCCGATGACGAGTTTGCCCGTTTCACCGCTGCACTCGCGCCGGTGAAAACCCAGCTCGCGGACCGGCTCAAGGCAGCCTCGACATCCCGCGCGCTGAAAACCCGGTGCGCCGTGCGCCTTGCCGCAATCGAGCAGTGGGAGCGGCGCATGGCGTCAAAAGGTCTGCGCAGCACGTTCCGATTTTCATCGCGCGACCTCGAGACCGTTGCTGCAAGGGCGCGCCCGTTGCTGTCCAACAGGGTGGCACTCCATGCCGACGGCAGCCCGGCCGACTTGGCGCTGGATCCGCACCGCAACCGCGACGCCATCCGCGCCGAGGTAAAGCCGCTGCGCGGCATGACGCCCGCACAACTGCGCACGTGGGCCGACGAAGCATGGCGCCTGTCAGGGCAAGCGGTTCCCGAACCCATCCGCGCGAACATCGACCTCGTCGAATCCCGCCTCGCGGGCGACATTCGCCCGAAGCCCGGCGACACGAACGCGCAGCTCGATGCCATCGGCGCGCTGGTGAAGCAGATGCCCGACATCTACGACATCCGCGTCAGCAGCGGCGGGACCGTCGGCCTGGGCGGTGTCCCATCGCAATCGCTGGCGGCGCTCTCGAGCCACCTGGGCGTCCCGCACGTGTCGGTGCTGCCCGACGGCGGTTATCTCCAGGGGCGGCACGCGGTCATCGACATCGGATCGAATCAGCACTTCGGCCACCTGTTCATTGGCACGGAATCCCGCAAATCGCTGTATGGCGGGCTCGGCGGCTATGCAGGCTGGTCTTTCGGCCAGGACGGGATGGCCAATGTCGGGGTCTCGGGTGGCCTGCGACGCAGTCGCGATTGGGGCGGCCCGCGTGGCGTCACCATCCGCACGCGCCGTTCGGATGACGAGCAGCCCGGCCGCCCCGACGCATGGCGCACAACGATGCTCGAGGTATTGCACGCGGCGCGCAGCGCCGGCCCCAACAGCGATGCGCCCCGAAACGCCCGCGAGATGTGGGGCAGCCTTGCCCGGCGATTCTGGAACGATCCGGCATGCTCGATCAACTGGACCGATAGCCGGAGCACGACATCCGCCACCTCGGGCTCCGCCAGCGCGACGGCGCGTGTGGGCACCGCCGACACGAAATGGGGGCCGGCACTTGGCGCAACGTTGCGGCACGTCGCCAGGGCGGCCCACCGGCAATGGGACAAGACCGGCAATCATGCCATCGACGTCTCGACCCACAACAGCGGCCGGGCCACCGCTGTCGCGGCCACGCTGGTCGAAGCCCTTCCCGGCATTCCCGTGCCCAACGGCAGCGGGCATCTGGCCGCGCTATCGTTTCCGACTCAGCCGTACGTCGGCATCGGCACAACGCTCTTCACGACCCAGACCAACGCCGCGCTGCGGATCGGCCGCGACAGCGGACGGATCATCCCCAAGCACACCTTCAGGGATACGGAATTCGGCACCTTCAAGGCATTCAAGCAGTTTGTGGACACCCACCGATCGGAATGGCTCACCGCGCTGGGCGGCACCGACGACGCGCGAAGGCGGCTCGACGAGATGGTGGCGACCGTGAAGGCGCGCGCGACCGCGGGCAACCTCATCATGGGCGAGCGCATGCACATGACCGATGAGGCCGCACGGCGCCTCGACTTCCTCTTTCACCGGAAACAGCGTTTCGACCGCATCCCGGCCCCGACACCGGTGCAGGCACGAGAACGGGCCAGCATCGATGCCGATATCCGGCAGATGCTGGCCAGCGAAAACAGCTGGCGCCGGCAGGCGCTCTACGTGCTCGAAGCGCTTGGCGTGCAACGTACGGTCGGTCTGTCGTTCCTGTTGAACGCGCAAAGCACGCAAGCCGTCTCGGGCGTGCGAGAACTTGCGGGACTGTCTCCCGAATAAGCGGGCCTGGTGGCGGCCCCCGGTGACCAGGCCGGCGCGATGGCTGTCCTGGTCAAGCCTTGCGCAAGGCGAGCCGATAGAACGCGTCGCGTCCGATCTTCAACCGCAGGCAGCGTTCGCCGTCATGCGGCCCTCTCGTAGGCGCTCAGGCGCGCAAACGCATTCCCCTGCGCATCGAACAGGTGGCAATGCGCGGGGTCCGCGTGCACATGCAGCGTCTCGCCCGCGCGGTACGTGTCGAGCGGCGGAATCCGCGCGATCAGCCCGTCCGGCGCGACCGGCGACTCCGCGTACAGATAGGCGGCATCGCCGAGCGACTCGACCGCCATCGTCTTCACCGACACCCCTTCAGCGCTCATGCCGACCTGCAGGTGCTCGGGCCGGATCCCGACCGTGACCGACGCCCCGCGCGCGAGCCCCTGCCCGTCGATCCTGACCTGCTGTGTCTCGCCGCTCGCATAGCGGACGAGCACGCCGTCCGCCGCGGCCGACTCGACCGTGCCCTGCAGGAAGTTCATCTTCGGCGAGCCGATGAAACTCGCGACGAACTGGTTCGCCGGCGCGTGATACACCGTGTTCGGTGTCCCGACCTGCTGCACGCTGCCCCCGGACAGCACGACGATCTTGTCCGCGAGCGTCATCGCCTCGACCTGGTCATGCGTCACGTAGATCATCGTCGTCTTCAGCTCACCGTGCAGCCGCGCGAACTCGAGACGCATCTTCACGCGCAGCGCGGCGTCGAGGTTCGACAGCGGCTCGTCGAACAGGAACACCTTCGGCTTGCGCGTGATCGCGCGGCCGATGGCGACGCGCTGACGCTGCCCGCCTGACAGCTGCTTCGGCTTGCGGTCAAGCAGATGGTCGATGTGCAGGATCTTCGCCGCGCTCTTCACCGCCTGATCGATCTCCGCCTTCTTTGCGCCGGCAAGCTTGAGCCCGAACGCCATGTTGTCGTACAGCGTCATGTGCGGATACAGCGCATACGACTGGAACACCATGGCGATGCCCCGCTTCGCGCTCGGCACGTCGTTGACTTTCGCGCCGTCAATCAGCAAGTCGCCGCTCGAAATGTCTTCGAGACCGGCAATCATCCGCATCAGCGTCGACTTGCCACAACCGCTCGGCCCCACGAACACGACGAACTCGCCGTCAGCAATCTCGAGATTCACGTTGTGCAGCACTTCGTTGTTGTCGTAGCGTTTCGCGATATTGCGCAGAAGCACGCTTGCCATGATGGGTCTCCATTGATGGGTATCGTGCGCCGCTGTCGCGCGGCGCCGGATTCAATTCGGCAGCACGGCGCCCGTCGTGCGCCAGCGCGCGACATAGCCGGGCAGCTCGCGCATGTCGTCGAATACGTGGCGCGCGCCGATGCCGCGCAGCGCATCGGTCTGCGCGGGCGTCGCGTGGCCCGCGCCCGTGAAGCCGAGCACCGTCATGCCCGCCGCCGCCGCCGCGGTGATGCCGGCGATGCTGTCCTCGACGACGAGGCATTGGAGCGGCGTCACCCCGAGCGTGTGCGCCGCCGCCAGATAGACGTCCGGCGAGGGCTTCGGGCGCGCGACGCTGTCCGCGCAGAACAGCCGCTCACCGAAGAAGCGCTTGAGCCCGGTGCGGCTCAGCACCGCTTCGACATACACCCGGCGGCTGTTGCTCGCGCACGCGATCGTCAGCGGCACCTCGGCGAGCGCCGAATCGATCCCGTCGACGGCCGGCGCGTTGACCGCTTCGGCGAGGACCGCGCGCTCGATCGCCGCCGCGTCGGCTTCCGACAGCGTGCGGCCCAGCGCGTCGCATGTGCCGGACAGCACGCGCGGGATCTGCAATCCGAGCAGCGGCAACACGGCGGATCGCGTGTCCGCACCCGGCCAGCGCGCCTCGAGCTCACGCACGAGCACGTCGGCCGCGATCGCCTCGCTGTCGATCAGCACGCCGTCGCAGTCGCAGATCAGGATGCCCTCTTCTCGGATGCGCGCGCTCATTTGACCGCTCCGAACGTGAGCCCGCGAACCAGCTGCTTCTGCGACAGCCAGCCGACCACCAGGATCGGCGCCACCGCCAGCAGCGACGCGGCCGACAGCTTCGCCCAGAACAGCCCCTCCGGACTCGAGTACGACGCGATGAACACGGTCAGCGGCGCCGCATTCGAGCTCGACAGGTTGATGCTCCAGAACGCCTCGTTCCACGACAGGATGACGAGCAGGAGCGCGGTCGACGCCAGGCCCGGCAGCGCCATCGGCATCAGCAGGTAGACGATCTCCTGCCACGTCGATGCGCCGTCGATCCGCCCCGACTCGAGGATGTCCTTCGGGATCTCGTTGAAGTAGGTGAACGCCATCCACACCGCGATCGGCAGGTTGATCAGCGCATAGACAATGACGAGCCCGGAGACCGTATCGAGCAGCCCGGCGTTCTTCCACAGCAGATAGATCGGCACGAGCACGCCGACCGACGGCATCATCTTCGTCGACAGCATCCACAGCAGCACCTTCTGCGTGCGGCGGTTCGGGAAGAAGGCCATCGCATACGCGGCGGGCACCGCGAGCGCGAGGCAGATGACCGTTACGCCGGCCGAGATCAGCACCGAATTCCAGGCGAACGCGAAGTAGTTGCTGCGCGCGAACACCTCCCGGAAGCTGTCGAGCGTCGGCACGAAGAACAGCGATGCCTCGTAGGCCTGCTGCTCGGTCTTGAACGCGGTGATCGCCATCCAGAAGATCGGGAAAAACAGCGCCAGCGCGATCAACCAGGCGAGCACGCCCGGCAGCGCGCGCCGCACCGCGCCAAACACGTTCGGCGGGCCGCCCGCACGGCGCATATCGAGCATCCCATCGCTCATTGCTGGTACTCCCCTTTCAGGTTCTTCGCGAGCATCCGCACCAGGAAGAACGACACGATGTTCGCGACCACGACAGCCAGGATCCCGCCCGCCGAGGCGAGCCCGACGTCGAACTGCTGCAGGCCGAGCGCATAGATCAGATACGACAGGTTGGTCGTCGCGTTGCCGGGGCCACCGCCCGTGGTCGTGTAGATCTCCGCGAAGATCGACAGCAGGAAGATCGTCTCCATCATCACCACGACCGCGATCGCGCGCTTCAGATGCGGCAGCGTGATGTAGAAGAACATCGCGATCGGTCCGGCGCCGTCGATGCGCGCCGCTTCCTTCTGCTCCTGGTCGAGCGACTGGATCGCGGTGAACAGGATCAGGAACGCGAACGGCAACCACTGCCACGCGACAATGATCACGACAGCGGTCAGCGGATAATCGGCGAACCAGTCGATCGGTGTCAGCCCGACCGCGCGCATCGCGCTCGCGACGAGCCCGTATACCGGATGCAGGATCATGTTCTTCCAGATCAGCGCGGACACCGTCGGCATCACGAAGAACGGCGCGATCATGAGCAGACGCGCGATGCCCTGCCCGTAGAACTTGCGATCGAACAGCACCGCCGTCAGCACGCCGCCGACCACGGTGATCACCAGCACCGCGCCGATCAACGCGAGCGTGTGCCAGATGGCTGGGCCGAACGACGGATCCGTCGCCAGGAAATGGTAGTTGTCGAATCCGGCGAAACCCTTGACGTCCGGATTCAGCAGGTTGTATCGCGAGAACGAAAACCAGATCGTCATCGCGAGCGGGATCGACATCCACAGCAGCAGCGCCGCGACGGACGGCGACACGAGCCAGCTCGCGCCGTCGCGCCGCCGTGGCGCGGACGGCGATGCCGGCTTGCCGACCGCCGTCGTGTGGCTAAAGGAAAGATGCAAGTGACGCATGGTCGGGACCATCCTCGATCAACGATTCAACCGCGGGCGCGACCGCACGCCCGCCTTCGTCATCCGGCGTGCCGCCCCTGCCAGCGCGGCGCGCGTCACCGTTCACTTCTGGTAACCGCCCTGCCGCACCGAGCGATCGGCGGCCGCCTGTCCTGCGGCAAGCGCCTGATCGACCGAGAACTGCCCGGCAACCGCGCCCGCGATGCTCTGGCCGACCACCGTGCCGAACGACTGGAACTCCGGGATCCCGACATACGCGACGCCCGTGTACGGCACCTTCTTGGCCGACGGATCGGTCGGATCGGCGGTCTCGATCGCACGCAGCACGAAGTCGGAGAACGGCGCGGCAGCCTTGTACTCGGCGCGCTGATACGTCGACGCGCGCGTGCCCGGCGGCACCGAGGCCCAGCCTTCATCCTTGCCGACCATCTCGATGTACTGCTTCGATGTCGCCCACGTGACGAATGTCTTCGCGGCCTCCTGCTGCTTCGACGTCTTCGGGATCGCAAGCGCCCACGCCCACAGCCAGTGCGAACCCTTTGGCGTGTCGGCGATCGGCGCGGCGGCAAAACCGATCTTGTCCGCGACCTGCGACTGCTGCTTGTTATAGAGCATGCCGGCCGCGACTGTCGCATCGATCCACATCGCGCACTTGCCCGATGCCGTCAGCGTCAGGTTCTCGTTGAAGCCGTTCGAACTCGCGCCCGGCGGGCCGTTCTTCTTCAGCAGGTTCACGTAGAAGCCGATCGCCTTCTTCCATTCGGGCGAGGTCAGCTGCGCGTTCCACTTCTCGTCGAACCAGCGGCCGCCGAAGGTGTTCACGACCGTCGACACATAGGCCATGTTCTCGCCCCAGCCCGCCTTGCCGCGCAGGCAGATGCCGTACACCCCCTTGTCTTTGTCGGTCAACTTGTCCGCGAACTGCGCGATCTGATCGTAGGTCGGCTGATCCGGCATCGTGAGGCCCTTCGCCGCGAACAGATCCTTGCGGTAGAACGTCATCGAGCTCTCGACGTAGAACGGCAGCGCATACAGTTGGCCGTCGTACGACAGGCTGTCGCGCGCGGTCTTGATCACGTCGGCCAGATCGTAGTCGGCCGGCAGGTTCGCCATCGGCGCGAGCCAGCCGCGCTTGCCCCACAGCGGCGTCTCGTAGGTGCCGATCGCCATGACGTCGAACTGGCCGCTGCCGGTCGTGATGTCGGTGGTCGCGCGCTGGCGCAGCACGTTCTCTTCGAGAATCACCCAGTTCAGCTTGATGTCGGGATGGTTCTTCTCGAACGTCGCGGACAGCTTCTTCAGCTCGAGCATGTCCGGATTGTTCAGCGTCGCAATCGTCAGCGTCGCCGCCTGCGTGGCCCACGCGGCGGTGGCGATCGCCGCACCGGCAGCGAAACGCGCGGCGGCGGTCAGCGTCTTGTGTTGCATGGTTTGTCTCCTGTGGTTTTATTCATATGGCATCGGCCCAAGCGCAGCCGGTCAGCCCGACCGGTGCATTCCACACGCGCGCGCATACCGCGCAATCACGTCGCGAATCCGGTGGCGGACCCACGCGCGCGGGTCCGGCGCAAGCGTGCCCTTCCGGGACGCCGCGTACACGTCGGGCAGCCACTGCGCGACCAGCGTCTCGGGCACGCGCTGAGCATCGAGGTTGGCCAGCAGCCGCTCGACCGCGGCCGCGACCCGCGGCTGCGGCCAGTAATAGCGGATGCGGTCGCTGTAGCTGAACCGCCGCGCAAGCGACTGCGCGGCAGCGTCGCCGCGATAGTACGGTGCCCAGTAGCCGGGCTGCGCGCACATCGCCGCGTCGACGACCTCGCGCAACCGCGAACGCCGCGCTGGATCGTCGATCAGCGCGTCCTCGATATAGCTGAGCGCGAACAGCGCCTCGCGCAGCGCAAACGTCAGCGCCGGGCCGACCTTCAGGATCGCGAAATGGTCGCGCACGAGCGCGGTGAGCGCCGCGTCGGTCTGGTAGTCGGTCGAGTGCGCTTCAAACACGAGCCCCGGCGTGCGCAGGATGCTCGCGCTGAGCGCCGCGGCCTTGTCGCTGTCGTAGTCGAGCACGTGGCGGTCGTCGAAATCGACACCCGGCTGGGCGACGATCGCGATCACGCGCGTCCACACATCCTGCAGGCCGAGCGCATCGAACGCCTCGCGGTGGGCTGCAAGCGTCGCCGCGATGCTGTCCGCCTGTGTGACCGCGATCCGTGCGATCCCGCTGACACCGTCCGCGTCACCGCCGGTCTCGCCGCCCGGTGTCGGCACCTCGGTGCCGATGACATAGACCGGCCGCGTGCCCACGCGCGCGGCGGCCGCCTCGGCGACACGGCACAGCCGCGCGGCGCGATCCGCGATCGTGCGATCGTCGAGCGGGCTGGCATCGTCGGCGCAAGCCATGCTCGCATCGAGATGGATCTTCGTGAAGCCGGCCTCGACATACGCCGCAACCATGGTCTGCGCCTCGTGCATCGCCTCGGCTGCTGGACGGTCGCGCCATGGATTCGGGCCGAGATGGTCGCCACCGAGCACGAGCGCCGAGGCAGCGAGCCCGCAACGCTCGGCAATCGCCTCGACGTCGCGACGAAAATCGGCCGGCGTCATCCCGGTATAGCCGCCGAGATGGTTGACCTGGTTGCAGGTGGCTTCGATCAGGAGCGGCGAACCATCCGCGCGCGCCGCTTCACACGCCGCTTCGAGCACGAAGGTGTGCGCACTGCAGACCGAATAGATGCCGCGCTGCGCGTCCCCGCGATTCGCGTCGAAGATCACGCGCAGCACCGCCTCGGTGTGCGAGGCACGCGGGCGTTCGAGCGTGTTCGTCAGGCCGGGCATGCGACACCCCGCTCGGCCAGGAAACGATCGATGTCGGCCGCATGGCTGTTGCCCTCCATCGGCCCGCGCTGCATGACCGCGAGCGCGCCGGCCGCGTTCGCCCGGCACAGCGCCGCGTCGATCGGCAGCCCCGCGACCAGGGCCGCGATCAGCGTGCCGCCGAAACAGTC
Organism: Ralstonia nicotianae; assembly: GCF_018243235.1. NCBI lineage: Bacteria > Pseudomonadati > Pseudomonadota > Betaproteobacteria > Burkholderiales > Burkholderiaceae > Ralstonia > Ralstonia nicotianae. The sequence continues at coordinate 1,330,714 of NZ_CP046674.1, read as the reverse complement.
GCCGGCACCGGTCGGATCGACTTCGCCAACCGGATACGCCGGCACGGCAACGCTGCCGCCGCGGTCGAACGCCGTGCTGCCCGCCGCGCCGCGCTTCAGCACGACGCGCTCGAACAGCGGATATGTCGCCAGCAACGCCTCGATCGCGCGCTCCGGCGCCTGGGCGCCGCAGAAGAACGGCAGATCCGCCTCGCTCGGCAGGAACAGATGGCACACGGCAAGGATGTCGTTCAACGCCGCGCGCATCGGCTGGAAGCCCAGCATCTCGGCACGCACGTTCGGATCAAATGAGATCTTCGCGCCGACGCGCGCCGCTTCCATCAGGCCGCGCCGGATCGCGGCGATCGCCCCCTCACTCGAGAGCGACGACCCCATCACGTGAAAATAGCGGCACCCCTCGAACAGCCGCGTATCGACGTCAGACGCATCGAAGCAGCCGGACGCGCTGTGCGCGATGTTGTACACGAAGCTGCGCGAGCCATCGTCGCGATACGCAACGAACGCGGTTCCGGTCGGGCGCTCGATGCGACGGATCTGCGCGGTGTCGACGCCATCGCGTTCGAGCCGCGCGATGATCGCGTCACCGAATACGTCATGACCGACGCAGCCCGCATAGGCGACGCTCGCGCCCTGCCGCGCGGCCTGGTCCGCGAAGATCGCGGGCGCGCCGCTCGGGAACGGTCCGATGAATGCACCGGGCTCGGCGAGCATCTGCCCCCGCTCGGCGGCAACGAATTCGGCGAGCAACTCGCCCGCTACGACGATCGCGGCCATGGCCTCAGCTCATCCAGTTGCCGCCGTCGACGTTCAGCGTCTGAGCGGTGATGTAATCAGCGTCGGTCGACGCGAGAAACAGCGCGGCGCCCGTCAGGTCAGCCGGCACCCCCATCCGGCCGAGCGGTACCGCCTCACCGACCAGACGCTTCTTCTCACCGAGCGGGCGATTCTCATAGCGCGCGAACAGCGCGTCGACCTGCTCCCACATCGGCGTGTCGACGACGCCCGGCGCGATCCCGTTCACGTTGATCTTGTACGGCGCGAGCGCCAGTGCAGCCGACTGCGTATAGCTGATGACCGCCGCCTTCGTCGCGCAATAGTGCGACACCAGCGCCTCGCCGCGCCGGCCGGCCTGCGAAGCCATGTTGATGATCTTGCCGCCGCGTCCCTGCGCCGCCATCCGCTGTGCAACCGCCTGCATCAGAAAGAACATGCCCTTCACGTTGACCGCGAACAGCCGGTCGAACACCTCCCAGGCTTCGTCGAGCAACGGACGCATGTCGAACGCGGCCGCGTTGTTGAACAGGATGTCGATGCCGCCGAAACGCTCGACCGCAGCCGAGACGATGCGCTCGATATCGTCACGTTTCGTGACGTCGGCGGACAGCGCGAACGCACGGTCGGGATGCGTTTCGATGAGTTGCGCGAGCGTGCCGCCCGCGGGTTTCAAATCGACGAGCACGCAGCGTGCGCCTGCTTCCAGATAGCGTTGCGCGACCGCTTCGCCGATGCCGCTGGCTGCCCCTGTCAGGATCGCGACCTTGTCCTGCAATCTCACTGGCTGTCTCCGAATCAACGTCTGTTTTATGAAGTATCGAGATGCGAGCGAATGCCCCTTACAAGAACAATTGCTCTATCGATGAACGAATGATTGAACGCGAACCCAACAATGTCAAGGCGGAATCGAGCAGTTTCGATGATGCGGTGCAGCGTCGCGGAGCCAACGCGAGCGGTCGAAATGTGCGGCGGATCCGCGCTTGGAGCGGCACGTGTGGCCGTCGCTGCACCGCCAGGCTTGCCCAGCCAAATGCGCGCCAGATGGAGGGCACCGACGCTTTGGCTGCTGGGGCATCGACAATGTCCGCGCTCGGGTACGGCTACCGTCCAGCCGGTCCCGCTCCAATCACGACCGCCTTCCCACCCGCGCCAAAGGCGTGCCCCTCTCCGGCACGGGAGCACAAAAAAAGCCAGGCAGTCCGCCTGGCTTTTGTCCTTTCCACATCCGGCTCGCTTATACCGCCGGAATGCGCAGCTTCTGCCCCGGATAGATCCGGTTCGGGTCCGACAGCATCGGCTTGTTGGCCTCGAAAATCACCGGGTACTTGTTGGCATCGTCATAGAACTTCTTGGCGATGGCCGACAGCGTGTCGCCCGAGGCCACCGTATGCCACTGCGACTCCGGCGCCTGCGTGCTGACCGACATCTGGTCGTCGACGGACTGGATGCCCGTCACGTTACCGCAGCACAGGATGATCTTCTCGCGCGTCGCCTGGTCGGCCGCCACCCCGAACACCTTGGCCTGATCGCCGTCCACCTGCACCGACAATGCGGTGGCAGTCAGGCCCTGCTGAGCGATGTATTGCTCGATGGCTTCGCCCTTGGCGCGATTCGCAGCCTCGGCCGCATCCGCATCCGCCGAGGCATCGGCTGGTGCCGCTGCGCCGCCGTGGAACAGTTTTTCGCCAGCTTCCTTGATGAAATCAAAAAAACCCATGAGGACCTCCTGAAAGACACGGGGAAAAAAAGGGCGGGCGCGAGACAGCGGGGGCGCGCCCGTCGCCGCAGTGTAGCCGCTCGACCCGCACGTCTCCATGACACATCGCCATCAATTGCAAACTTTGTGATCCCCAGTCCGACGCGGACCGTTGCGATTGCCTGACGGCGCGGCCGGCTCCGCCGAAGGCTGGCACAATGGTTCGCAATCGACTTTCGCGACCGCCCCGAACGGGCGTGCGCCCCTGCGCGTCCCGCCCAGCTACACGCCGCCGCCATGCACCGAACGTGGATGAAGTCCGTCTCCCGGCTGGTCAATGCGTTGACCCCGACCAGCCTGGGCCGCCCGGCCTGGCCGCCGAAACCGGTCAAGCCGGCCAGGCCCGCCACCCGGCGCCCCCGCCCGGCCGTCACACCGACCCCGACCGCCGGCACCTTCGTGCGCGAACGCTTCATCTACGAGCCGGAATCTCCCGCCGTGGTGGCCCGTCGGCCCGAGTACTGGCTGTACACGCCGCCCTCGCGCGGCAGCACGCCACCCGCGCTGATGGTGATGCTGCATGGCTGCAAGCAGTCGGCCGAGGCGCTTGCCCACGGTACGCGCATGAACGCGCTGGCCGACCGCGAAGGCTTCATCGTGCTGTACCCCGAGCAGCCGCGCCGCGCGCATCCGCAGTGCTGCTGGCACTGGTATGACCCCGAACACGCCGGTGCGCACGAAGCGGATGACCTTGCCCGGCTCGTGGCGCAAACCCTGACCGAGACCGGCGCCGACCCCTCGCGCGTCTATCTCGCGGGGCTGTCCGCGGGTGCCGGGCTGGCCGGGCTGATGGCGCTGCGGCACCCTCACCTGTTCGCCGCCCTGGCCCTGCACTCCGGACCAGTGCTCGGCGTCGCCCGCACGGCCGCCTCGGCGCTGAACCTCATGCGGCGGGGCGCGCGCATCGACCCCGTCGAAGCCCTGGCCACGATGGTCGACACCGGCACCTATCCCGGTATCCCGACGCTGCTGCTGCACGGTCTGCGCGACGAGGCCGTCAGTCCTGTCAACCAGGCCCAGCTGGCAACCCAGTTCCGCGCCCTCAACCATCTGTGCGACGCCGCCGACGTGCGGCGCGAAACCACGCGCGGCGACGGCTACGTCCTGCGCAGCGATCTGCGCGACGACGCGTGCCTGCTGGCCACCTGCCAGTTCACCAGCACCGGGCACGCATGGAGCGGCGGCGATCCGCGCTACGCCTTCCACGCGGCAGGCCCCGATGCGACCTGGCTGTGGTGGCAATTCGCGCGACAGCACGCGCGCACCACCGCACCCGCCACCTGAGCGCGGCGAAGCGCGCGCTACAGATCGAAGGACGACTGCCCGCCGCCACGGCTGAGCAGCACATCGACCAGACCGTAGCCGCGCGAAAAACCCGCATCCTCGGCAGCTTCCCGCGTCGGCAGCGGACGCTCGTCATGCGAATGGGCCACCAGTGTCTCGACGGCCGTCGGATCCGCGCCGGACTCGCACACGCGGACCACGAAATCCCATTGCGCGGCGGGCTTCGCAGCCTTGCCCGGGGCGCGCGCCGCGCGCGGAATCGCCAGCACGTAGACGTCGAAATCCTTGTAGAGTTCGGTACGCCAATTGGCTTCCACCGTCATGTCGCCTCCCGGATCGAGGTCGGTGCACGATCGCGCCGGCACGCTGCGGCGCGCAGGCACGCAAAACAAAGGCCGGCACATGGCCGGCCCGTGATCACCTGATCAGCATTCACCCTTCTTGGCGTGGCCCGGCGGGCAATGCCAGCGGCCGCGACCATCGTCGTCGCCGCGGCGATCCCAGTCGCGGCGGTCCCAGCCACCCTCACGCATCATCCAGCCGTTCGGCCCCTGCTCCCAGCGCGGCGCGCGGTAGGCGTAGCCCTGGCGCTCATGGACTCGATAGCCCGGTCGCCACATGTAGCGGCCTTCCTGCCATTGCCAATAGCCCGGCGCCCACACATAGCCCGGCGGCATCACGGGAACGGCCTCGTACTGGGGCGGCGGCGGCGGCATGGTCGGCCCGATCTGAACACCGATCGACACCTGGGCCTGCGCGGGTACGGCCACCCAGGCTGCGCCGGCCGTCAGCAGACATGCCGCGAACATCCATACATTCTTCTTCATGCGATCCTCCATCGACAACTTGTTTGATTCGATCCTAGCATCGCCGATGCGGCAGGGCCCTCGGGTGTTACGCGGCGTTACCTCCGTTACGGACCGGCGCCAGTCCGCTCACATTCGCGGCGCGCAAGATCCGTGCCGCTGTCAGCGGTGCACGGAACGCCCGCACCGCTGCGTCGCCGAGATTACGCGCGGGGGCGATGCCGGCGCGACGAGCCGCCCCGCCCCCAGGCCATCGGCCACGCCAATCGCCTTCGGCCTGCGCGACTTCGTGCATCCGCCCGGGGGCCGGCATAGCTTATGCGGCGCGCGGCGGATAAGTGACCGCCAGGATATCGATCGGCTCGACACCCGTCGGCGTGCGCAAGGCGACCGTATCGCCCTCGCGCGCCTTGATCAGGGCCCGCGCGATCGGCGAGATCCAGCTGACCTGGCCCTTGTCCAGATCCACCTCGTCCATGCCGACGATGGTGATGGTGGTCTCGTCGCCGTCCTGGTTGGCATAGGTGACGGTGGCGCCAAAGAAGATCTGGTCGTTGTCGCCCTGCAGGCTGGCATCGACCACCTCGGCGCGCTCGATGCGGCGCGTGAGGAAGCGGATGCGGCGATCGATCTCGCGCAGGCGCTTCTTGCCGTAGAGGTAGTCGCCGTTCTCGGAGCGGTCGCCGTTCGAGGCCGCCCACGACACGATGCCGACCACCTCGGGCCGCTCGACGTCGATCAGGTGCATCAGCTCGGTGCGCAAGCGCGCATAGCCGGCCGGCGTGATGTAGTTCTTCGAGCCCGCAGGCAGCGGCGCGGCGCCTTCGGGCAGATCGTCTTCTTCATCGCCGGCGTCTTCCCGGACGAAAGCCTTGTTCATGATGGAAGCAATGGTGGACGGTGGTTCTGGCCTTCAATTATAGAAAGTTGGCCTCCCGGAAAAAAAAGTGCAGAAGGGGGTTCACAAGATCGGAAATCTCTGTATAATTTCATTTCTCGGTTGCGGCTGTAGCTCAGTTGGATAGAGTACTTGGCTACGAACCAAGGGGTCGTGGGTTCGAATCCTGCCAGCCGCGCCAACCCAATGTGAGAAAGGGCTTCCAGAAATGGAAGCCCTTTTTCTTTGGCCGCGTCCACCGCACGCCACCCGGCCCGCACCGCAAGCCGGCGCCATGCGCACCGCGCACCGCGCACCAACAAAAAAGGCGAAGCCGCAGCTTCGCCTTTCCTCATCTCCGTCGGCGGCAATGCCTCCGCGCTACTCTCCACCCCGGTCCCGCGCGATGCGGATCACATCGGGGTTGCGTCGCAGCGCACGCATCACGTCGGCCAGGTGCACGCGGTCATGCACCTGGATCAGGAAGGTCATGTACGTGGCTTCCTGGCCACCACCCTCCTGCTCCATCGACACATGCGCGACGTTGGCATCGGCCGAGGTCAGGTCCGCGGCCACCCGCGCGAGAATGCCCTTGGTATTGCGCACCAGCACCTTGATCGACACATCGAAGGCGCGCGTGGTGTGCTCCGCCCACATGACGTCGATCCAGTGCTCCGGATCCTTGCCGTGCAGGCGCTTGGCCACGCGACATTCTTCCACGTGGATCTGCAGCCCTTCGCCCTTGCCGATGTAGCCGACGATCGGGTCGCCGGGAATCGGCCGGCAGCACGGCGAGAACACCATGGCCATGCCTTCGTCGCCGCTGACCGTCACGGCGGGCGCCTCTTCGCCGGCGAAGGCGTGGACGGCGGCGATCAGCGCTTCATCGCCCTCGTGCCCGCCCTCCTGCAACCCGATCTCGATGCGCCGCGCCACCACGGCGGCCACGCGCCGGCCCAGCGCCAGGTCGGCGAAGATGTCTTCGCGCGCCTTGTTGCCGGTCCACTGCACGATCCGCTCCCACACCTGCGCGGGCACGGCTTTCATGTCGATGCCCAGCTGGCGCAGCGCCTGCTCCAGCAGCCGCTCGCCCAGCTGAATGGCTTCGTCCAGCTTGGCGGTCTTCAGGAAATGGCGGATCGCCGCGCGCGCCTTGCCGGTACGCACGAACGTGAGCCACGCCGGGTTCGGCTTGGAGTACGGCGCCGTCACCACCTCGACGATATCGCCGTTCTTGAGCTCGGTACGCAGCGGCAGCAGCGCATTGTTGATCTTGACCGCCACGCACTGGTTGCCCAGGTCGCTGTGCACGGCATAGGCGAAGTCCAACGCCGTGGCGCCGCGCGGCAGCGCGCGGATCTCGCCCTTGGGCGTGAACACGTAGACGGCATCCGGGAACAGGTCGATCTTGACGTGCTCCAGGAACTCCTGCGAATCGCCGCTCTGGCTCTGGATATCGAGCAGCGACTGCAGCCACTGGTGCGCCTGCTGCTGCGCGCGATCCGGCTCGTCGTGGTGCTGCTTGTACATCCAGTGCGCCGCCACCCCGGCCTCGGCGATCTGGTTCATCTCGCGCGTGCGGATCTGGAATTCGACCGGCGTGCCGAACGGCCCCACCAGCGTGGTGTGCACGGACTGGTAGCCGTTGATCTTGGGGATGGCGATGTAGTCCTTGAACTTGCCGGGCATCGGCTTGTACAGACCGTGCAGCGCGCCCACCGCCATGTAGCAGTGCATCTGCGTCTCGACCACCACGCGGAAGCCGTACACATCCAGCACCTGCGAGAACGACAGCTGCTTGTCGTGCATCTTGCGGTAGATGCTGTAGAGCGTCTTCTCGCGGCCGGTCAGCTCGGCCGAAACGCCCGCGTCGCCCAGGGCGCGCTGCGCGGCCTCCAGGATGCGGCTGACCACCTCGCGCCGGTTGCCGCGCGCGGCCTTGACGGCCTTCTCCAGCGTGGCATACCGGAACGGCGAGCCGATGCGAAAGCTCAACTCCTGCAGTTCGCGGTACGTGGTGTTGAGCCCGAGCCGGTGCGCGATCGGCGCGTAGATCTCCATCGTCTCGCCGGCGATGCGGCGGCGCTTTTCGGGCGGCACGTGGTCGAGCGTGCGCATGTTGTGCGTGCGGTCGGCCAGCTTGACCAGGATCACGCGCACGTCGCGCGCCATCGCCAGCAGCATCTTGCGGAAGCTCTCCGCCTGCGCCTGCTCGCGGCTCTGGAATTCGAGCTTGTCCAGCTTGGTGAGGCCGTCGACCAGCTCCGCGACCTTGGGGCCGAACTTCTCGGCCAGTTCGCTCTTGGTGACGCCCTGGTCCTCGATCACGTCGTGCAGCAGCGCGGCCATGATCGATTGCACGTCCAGCTTCCAGCCCGCGCAGATTTCCGCCACCGCCACCGGGTGCGTGATGTACGGCTCGCCGCTCTGGCGGTACTGGCCGAGGTGCGCCTCGTCGGAGAAGTGGAAGGCTTCCTTCACCAGCTTGATGTCGGCCGGCTTCAGGTACGACAGCTTCTCCGTCAGCCCCGCGATGGAGACCACCTGCTGGCGCGGCGGCGCGGCCGGCTGCGAGGTCGGCCCGAACAAATGTCGGTACGTCTGCTCGAGCACCGCGTCGATAAAGAGGGTCTCACCCGCGGGCGGCTCGGCCCTGGCGGCAGCCGGCGCGGATGCATCCGCGCCCTGCGGCACCGCTTTGGGCGATCGCGGCGGAAGCGCTGCCCGTTCGCCCACCAGGTCCGCGCCATGCGGGTCGGGCAGGTTCGGCGCGCCCGTGCGGGGCGACGCGGAACCGGAAGCGGAGGTCGGCATGGAAGCGAATGAAGCGGAGGCAGCCCCGGGCAAGGACGCCGCGGGCGCTGCCGCGCCGGTGGGCTGACCCGGCGGGATGGCGTCCTGGTGCGCGGAAGCGCGCTTGGAGCCGGGTGAAGAAGCGGGCGGCGAGGTAGGCATGCCGGGGTCTCGTTGAATCGCGGCTTTCACGTCCATGAAAGATCGCGTCGACGATCAGCGACCGGGGCAGCGTACCACGCCAGGCAATGCAGTCAGCTCAGGAAGGGACCTTCTTGAGCATTTCGATCCCGACCTGGCCGGCGGCGATCTCGCGCAGCGCGGTCACGGTCGGCTTGTCCTTGGCATCGACCTTGGGGGTGTGGCCCTGCACCAACTGACGCGCGCGGTACGTTGCGGCCAGCGCCAGTTCGAAGCGATTCGGAATCTGTTTCAAGCAATCTTCGACGGTAATACGCGCCATGAAAACTCCACCTGTGGCAAATCGTGTTGATGCCGGTATTTTAGCAGCAGCGCGGCGCCTGCCCCGGACGCCTCGTCGGCGCGGGGCCTACCACACTTTCGCTTGCGCGCCGGAAAACGCGCGGCGACGCTCAGTGAATGCCCAGCTCGACGAAGAGCTCGGCGTGCCGCGCCTTCTGCGCCATGTAGCGCAGCCGCGCGGCCTGCACCACGGTGCGCAGCTCGGCCAGCGCGGCCTCGAAGACCTCGTTGATGATCACGTAGTCGGCTTCGGGCGCGTGCGCCATTTCGCTGCCCGCGGCGAGCAGCCGGCGCACGATCACGTTGGGCTCGTCCTGGCCGCGCTTCTTGAGGCGGTCTTCGAGCGCGGTCAGCGACGGCGGCAGGATGAAGATCTCGACCGCGTTGGCGAAGCGGCGATGCACCTGCTGCGCGCCCTGCCAGTCGATCTCCAGCAGCACGTCGGTGCCGGCGCGCATCTGCTCTTCGATCCACACGCGCGAGGTCGCGTAGTAGTTGCCGTGCACTTCGGCCCATTCGAGGAACTCGCCGCGATCGCGGCAGGCCTTGAACTCGTCGACCGTCATGAAATTGTATTCGCGGCCATGCTGCTCGCCCGGCCGCGGCTTGCGCGTGGTGGCGGAGACGGACAGGCGGATCGACGGGTCCTGCGCCAGCAGCGCGTTCACCAGCGTCGACTTGCCCGCGCCGGACGGCGCCACCACCATGAACAGGCTGCCGGGAAAATGGTTCTCGATGGGCGTATCGACCGCCGAGTGCGCTTGGGAAGAAGGCATGTTGTTGTTCTGCGTGGTGCGTGGTTATTCGAGATTCTGGACCTGCTCGCGCATCTGCTCGATCAGGAGCTTGAGCTCCATCGAGGCATCGGCCAGCTCTTTGGCGGCGGCCTTGGAGCCGAGCGTGTTCGCCTCGCGGTTGAGCTCCTGCATCATGAAGTCGAGCCGCTTGCCGATCTGGCCGCCCTTCTCCAGGATGTGGCGCGTCTCGCGCAGGTGCGCCTGCAGCCGGGAGAGCTCCTCGGCGATGTCGATGCGGATGCCGTAGACGGTGGCTTCCTGGCGGATGCGCTCGGTGAGCTCGTCGCGCGTGAGCGCCGGGGTGCCGTCGGGCGCGGCCAGACCGAAGGCCTCGCGCAGGCGCTCGGTCAGCTTGTCCTGGTGCTGCTGGATCAGGTTCGGCACCATCGGCACCAGGTCTTCGACGATCGACAGCATGGCATCGACGCGCTCCAGCAACATGGCCTTGAGCGCCTCGCCTTCGCGGCGGCGGGATTCCAGAAGTTGCTGCAACGCCTCTTTCGCGGCGGCCGTGACCGCCTCGCGCAGCGCGTCCTGCGTCAGCTCGGGCTCGGCCAGCACGCCCGGCCAGCGCAGGACCTCGCCCATGCGCAACGAGCCCGCGGCCGGCAGGTGGCGCGCGACCTCCTGCTCCAGCGTCGCCAACTGTTGCAGGACGCCGACATTGAGCGCCGCGACATCGCCGGCGGCCTCCTGGCGCTGCAGGTTGATCCGGCATTCCAGCTTGCCGCGCGACAGTGCGCTCATCAGCATCTCGCGCAGGGCCGGCTCGAAGGCGCGGCACTCTTCCGGGGCACGGAACAGCAGATCCAGAAAGCGGGAGTTGACGGTACGGAATTCGACCGACACGGTGGCGACGTTGTCGCACGGGGCGCCGCTATGGTCGGTAAAGGCTGCCTGGCGCGTGGCGACGCCATAGCCGGTCATGCTGTGGATCATGAGATCGTGGTCTTCTTATGCGTATCGATGGTTCGGGCGGGCCGGGCGAGCCGGGGAATTGGCAGGGGATCCCCCACCTTTTGTCGCTTTACAACGTGTGGACTCGTCGGGGAGAATCCGACTGCTATTTCGCCACACAAACCCATGACAGAGTCAAAAGGCTCAGGACAGCCACGCAGTGCGCCGCTACCGGTCGGCACGTTGCTGTCCAATTATCGCATTGTAAAGAAGTTGGCCAGCGGGGGGTTCAGCTTCGTCTATCTCGCTACCGATGAACATGGGACGCCGGTAGCCGTCAAGGAATACCTGCCGTCTTCGCTCGCCCGGCGCTCGCCCGGCGAGTTGATCCCGGTCGTGCCCGAGGAAAGCGCAAGCGCATTCCGCCTCGGGCTCAAGTACTTCTTCGAGGAAGGCCGGTCGCTCGCCAAGATTTCCCATCCGTCCATCGTGCGCGTGCTCAATTTCTTCCGGGAAAACGGCACGGTGTACATGGTGATGACGTACGAGCAAGGCAAAACGCTGCAGGAGCATGTTCTCGGCGCGCGCCAGCAGGGCAAGCTGAAGGTGCTGCGCGAACGCTTCATCCGGCAGGTCTTCCATGACCTGATGAGCGGGCTGCGCGAGGTCCACATCCACAAGCTGCTGCACCTCGACATCAAGCCGGGCAACATCTATCTGCGCGAGGACAGCTCGCCGATCCTGCTCGACTTCGGTGCCGCGCGGCAGACGCTCACGGCGGAAGCGTCGCGCTTCCAGCCGATGTACACGCCGGGCTTCGCCGCGCCGGAGCTGTATCGCAAGCACAACGAGCTGGGCCCGTGGACCGACATCTACAGCATCGGCGCGACCATCTATGCCTGCATGGCCGGCGCACCGCCGCAGGAAGCCACGCAGCGCGAGAAGGAAGACAAGCTCGGGGAAAACCTGGAGCGGCTGCGCACCGTCTATACCGGCAGCCTGATCGACCTGGTGGCCTGGTGCCTGAAGATGAAGCCGGAAGAGCGGCCGCAGAGCGTCTTCCGCCTGCAGAAGGTGCTGCGCGAAGAGAGCAACGCGCTGACCGAGATGCAGGCGCTTACGGCGGTCACCCAGGGTGGCCCGGTCGCGCCCGAAGCCAAAGAGGCGTTGACGACACGTTTCATGAGCCGCCTCTTGCGCCGCCGGGACAACTGAGGCCCGGCCCTCGGAGTATGATTTTCAAACGATGCGGCATCGGCGGAGTCCCAGCCGGCCGCGTTGCTTCCCTTTACCGAATTCTCTGAAGCCGCAATGCGATTCTCGGTTTATCAAGAAAGCAAGAAAGGCTCGCGCCGCGTCAACCAGGACCGCATGGGGTACTGCTTCACGCGCGATGCCATGATGATGGTGCTGTGCGACGGTCTGGGCGGACACTCCCTGGGCGAAGTGGCGGCCCAGCAGGCGCTGCAGACCATGGCGCGCCAGTTCCAGCGCCACGCGCGCCCGATGATCCGCAATCCGAACGACTTCCTGCACGAGAGCATCATGCTCGCGCACCGGGAGATTCACCGCTACGCCGAAACCAACGGCCTGCCGGATGCGCCGCGCACCACCATCGTCTGTGTGCTGGCCCAGCGCGGCTCGCTGCACTGGGCGCATGCCGGCGATTCGCGCATGTACCTGATGCGCAAGGGCGAGCTGGTGACGCGCACGCGCGATCACTCCAAGATCGAGAACCTGCTGCAGCAGGAACGGGTGCTGCCGATGCAGGTCGCGAACCACCCCGAGCGCAACAAGATCTACAACTGCCTGGGCTCGCCCAACCTGCCGCTGATCGACATCGGCGGCCCGACCAGCCTGGAGCCGGGCGACGTCGCCCTGCTGTGCTCCGACGGTCTGTGGGGCAGCGTGGCGGAAGACGAGTTGGTCGACACCTGCACCAGCTTCTCGGTCACGCAGGCGATCCCGGAGCTGATCGCCCGCGCGCTGCGCAATGCCGGCGACACCGCCGACAACACCACCGCCATCGCCATGATGTGGGAGCTGGACGCGACGACGACCACGCAGGATTCGGTGCAGACCGACACCCTGCCGCTGAACGCCTTCACCACCTCCATCCTGGACGCGCCAAAGAGCGAGTCGGGGCTGATGTCGGAAGAGGAGATCGAGCGCTCCATCGCCGAGATCCGCGCCGCCATCGACAAGACCACCAATCTGACGCGCTGAGCGTCCGCCCGCCCCCTTCCCGCCGGCCCGCCCTGCCGAACGCAGCGCGGGCCGGTATCATGTCGGGTTATCCGTTTTCTTGCGAGACACCCACATGCGACCCAGCGGCCGCCAGCCCGACCAACTCCGTCCCGTCACCCTCACCCGCCATTACACGCGCCACGCCGAAGGCTCGGTGCTGGTGTGCTTCGGCGACACGCACGTGCTGTGCACGGCCAGCGTGCTGCCCAAGGTGCCGCCCCACAAGAAAGGCAGCGGCGAAGGCTGGGTGACGGCCGAATACGGCATGCTGCCGCGCTCGACGCACACCCGCTCCGACCGCGAAGCGGCGCGCGGCAAGCAGAGCGGCCGCACACAGGAAATCCAGCGGCTGATCGGCCGGGCGATGCGCTCGGTGTTCGATCTGTCCGCGCTGGGCGAGCACACCATCCACCTGGACTGCGACGTGCTGCAGGCCGACGGCGGCACGCGCACGGCCAGCATCACCGGCGCCTTCGTGGCGGCCCATGACGCGATCTCGGTGATGCGCAAGAAGGGCCAGCTGACCGGCGAGCCGATCCGCGACTTCGTTGCCGCCGTGTCGGTGGGCGTGGTCGATGGCGTGCCGGTGCTCGATCTCGACTACCCCGAAGACGCGTCCTGCGACACCGACATGAACGTCGTGATGACCGGCGCCGGCGGCTTCGTGGAAGTCCAGGGGACGGCCGAAGGAACGCCGTTCACGCGCACCGAGATGGACGCGCTGCTGGGCCTGGCCGACCACGGCATCCGCACGCTGATCGGCCTGCAGAAGCAGGCGCTTGGCCTGTGAGCGGGGCGGACGTGCGCAGGATCGTCCTGGCCTCCAACAACCCCGGCAAGCTGGCGGAGTTCAATGCGCTGCTGGCCCCGCTCGGCCTGGATGTCGCGCCGCAGGGCGAGCTGGGCATTCCCGAGGCGGAAGAGCCGCACGCGACCTTCGTCGAAAACGCCCTGGCCAAGGCGCGGCACGCCAGCCGCCTGGCCGGCCTGCCCGCGCTGGCGGACGACTCCGGCATCTGCGCGCACGCACTGGGCGGCGCGCCGGGCGTGTATTCGGCCCGCTATGCGCAACTGGCCGGCGGGCCGAAGTCCGACGCCGCCAACAACGCGCGCCTGGTGCGCGAACTGGCCGGACACGCCGATCGCGGCGCACACTATGTCTGCGTGCTGGTCTACGTGCGCCACGCGGACGATCCGCAGCCGATCATCGCCGAAGGCAGCTGGTTCGGCGAAGTGGTCGACGCGCCGCGCGGCGACGGCGGCTTCGGCTACGACCCGCACTTCCTGCTGCCCGCGCTCGGCAAGACGGCCGCCGAGCTGTCCAAGGCCGAGAAGAATGCCGTCAGCCACCGCGCGCAAGCGCTGGCGCAGCTGGTCGAGCGGCTGCGCCTGTTCGAGAACGCCTGACGCTTCATGATTCCGATCCACCCCGTAGGCGGGAGCCAGACGCCCGCTTCTTCCACCGCCGCAGCCGGGACCGGCGATACCGTCACGTCGGTCTTCCTGCAGCCGGGCAGGATCAGCCTGCCGGCCTCGCCGCCGCTGTCGCTCTATGTGCATGTGCCGTGGTGCGTGCGCAAATGCCCCTATTGCGATTTCAACTCGCATGCGGAGCCGGAGGCGGGCATCCCGGAAGACCGCTTCCTCGCGGCCATCCGGCAGGACCTGGAGGCCGCGCTGCCGATGGTGTGGGGCCGACGCGTGCATACGATCTTCATCGGCGGCGGTACGCCGAGCCTGCTGTCGGCGCGGGGGCTGGATACGCTGCTGTCGGACATCCGCATGCTGCTGCCGGTCGATGCGGATGCCGAGATCACCATGGAGGCCAATCCCGGCACCTTCGAGGCCGAGCGCTTCCGCAGCTATCGGGCCAGCGGCGTGAACCGGCTGTCGATCGGCATCCAGAGCTTCAACGACACGCACCTGCAGGCGCTGGGCCGCATCCACAGCGCCGCCGAGGCACGGGCGGCCATCGACATCGCCCGCGCGCACTTCGACAACATCAACCTCGACCTGATGTTCGCCCTGCCCGGCCAGACCCTGGCCGAATGCGAGGCCGATGTGGAAGCCGCGCTGTCGTTCGGCACCAGCCACGTCTCGCTGTACCACCTGACGCTGGAGCCCAACACCTACTTCGCCAAGCACCCGCCCGCGCTGCCGGACGACGACACCGCGTTCGCCATGCAGGACTGGATCCACGCACGGCTGGCCGCGGCCGGCTACGAGCACTACGAGGTGTCGGCCTACGCCAGGCCGGGCAAGCGCTGCAAGCACAACCTGAACTACTGGCAGTTCGGCGATTACCTCGGCATCGGGCCGGGCGCGCACGGCAAGCTGAGCTTTCCGCACCGGGTGATCCGGGACATGCGCCACAAGCACCCCGAGACCTACCTGCGCCAGGCGGAAACGGCCGGCGGCGCGACGGTGGTGCAGGAGCAGCGCGAAGTCGACGCGGCCGACCTGCCGTTCGAGTTCATGCTCAACGCGCTGCGGCTGACCGACGGCTTCCCCGTCACGCTGTTCCAGGAGCGCACCGGCCTGCCGCTGCGCGGCATCGAGCGCGAACTCGATGCCGCCGAGCGGCGCGGCCTGCTCGTGCACGACCACGTAACGATCCGGCCGACCGAACTGGGCCAGCGCTTTCTCAACGATCTGCAGGCGCTGTTCCTCGCCGACGACGAAAACTGACAATCCCGTCGGCCGGCGGACTGTGCTGCCGCGCCGGCAGCCGTTACAATGG
The DNA here is from genome assembly GCF_018243235.1 of Ralstonia nicotianae. Taxonomy (NCBI): domain Bacteria; kingdom Pseudomonadati; phylum Pseudomonadota; class Betaproteobacteria; order Burkholderiales; family Burkholderiaceae; genus Ralstonia; species Ralstonia nicotianae. The sequence continues at coordinate 1,315,260 of NZ_CP046674.1, read as the reverse complement.
CGGCCTCGCGCGCCATGTGCGCGCATGCCGTCTCCGGAAGCGTGGCCGAGTGGTTTAAGGCAGCAGTCTTGAAAACTGCCGATGGGGTAACCCATCCGTGAGTTCGAATCTCACCGCTTCCGCCATTGAAATCAGAAAACCCCCAACGGTATGCCATCAAGCATGCCATTCACGTTTGGCAGGGATCAGAAGCGATTGGACTGTTCGGCCGGCCGAGATAGCATGGCGGTCGCGGCACAGGATCGAACAGCATTGGGAACGACTCCTAGGCCACAGTTCCGCCGCCTGCGGGGGATGGAAAAGCAGACGGTGCCGGGCTGCGCGACCCTTGGTCCATAGGTCGGGTGTTCGAGTCACTCTCGCCCCGCCAGATTGAAAAAGGGCTCCGAGCAACCGGAGCTCTTTTTGTTTGTCCGCGAACCTTGAACGAAATTCGCCCTGCCGCAACTCAGCCGGCCAAGCCAGCCCAGGCCGCACGCACCTCAGCCGTCAGCGCGGAGCCGTGCCCCTGGTAGCGGGGCGAGAAATGGAACGGCACGACAGCCCCAGCCCCGAGCGCCCGTGCGATCAACCCCGCCTGACGGGCAGTCAAGTGGTTCTTGCGCAGGCCATGCGCCTTGTCTTCGTCGAGGAACACGCTCTCGATATACAACTGATCGACGCCACGCATGAGCTGCACAAGGGTCTGCACGTTTTGTTCGGTGTAGCGCAGGTCGGTGACATAGCCAATGCGCTGGCCCGGCACGACATCAAGCACCAGCTGACACAACTCCCCGACCAGCCGAGTGCTGGCGTGATCGCCATGCCGGTCGCGCCATTGCACCAGCAGCGGCGTGTCGGCGGCGGCGCCGCTGAGTACAGCATGCTTTAACTCGCGCAGCCAGGCGCCGGCGGTCATCCCCAGCGCCATGAGCCCATCCTTGTTCACGCCGATGCGCGCCTTCTCCTCGATCAGGAAAGCGAGGCAAGGCATGTCGTGATCGACAAAGCGGCCCCGCACACGAAACGTCATTTCGTCGTGCAGCACGTCATCCGTGCGCTCGAGACGCGCGCCGGCTTCGGGCGCGAAGTGGCGACGGCTCGAGAAAAGCACGCGCCGCTGCCAGCCGTCCAGTCCGATCTCGCGTGCCTCGATCACCAATGCCTCCGTGTAGCGCTCCACCATGTTCCAGGTGTAGGCGCTCAGCTTGTGCCCCACTTGCGCGATGAAGCCCGGCCCACCAAGCACCACGATACGGTCCTTGCGCCCGAGCGACACGCGCAGCAACCGATCGAAACCGGCGAAATGATCCATGTGCGTATGGGTAACGAAAACATGGGACAAGCGCAACAGCTGGCCGGGCAGAAGCCTGGAGAGATCGCCGAGATCAAACAGCAAGGCGCGCCGCTCGTCATGGAAATCCAGATAGAGGCCCGGATCCCCGAAGGCATCGTTGACAAGCCGGGCGTCGAACAGGCCGTGCATGGCTATCCTCAGTGCGCGGTTTGGGCACCATCAGCGTCAGTGTAGCCATGGCGACATGCGCATAGGGTCCCGGCGACGCATCGATGACAGGCCGCCAAGCGGCCCAACCGGTACATCCGGCCCCTGCCGCTGCCTGGGCACCATCACCTACCGGGCGAGCGTCAAGCGCACCATAATGAATGCGTGAGATCAACCGGAGACAGCGCTCCTGGATCCACGCCAGCCTCTCCCGGGCTGGCAATTGCGGATGTTCTCTTGAATCCACACGTTGCCTGCATTCTGCTAGGAGACGCCCATGACCAATACTCAAGACGGTATCGTCCTCGCCCTGAATCGCCTGATCGAGGTCGGCAAGAATGACGAGTTGAGCTGCAGTTCAGGTGCCCGCGAGGTACACGACCCTCAACTGCGTGACATCCTGACAGACGCGGCACAGTCCTGCCGTGCATCGGTTCAGGAGTTGCAGCAGCTCGTCAGGTCGCTCGGCGGCCAGCCGCGTGACCGCGGCAGCATGAATGGCACCCTGCATCGGGGCTGGATGGAGATCCGGCACCTGATCACGCCGAACGATGACGATGTCGTGCTGGAAATGTGCGAGCGCGAAGAGGACATCGCCAGGCACGAATATCAAACGACCCTGCAGCAAGACCTGCCGGCGGAGATTCGCGCGGTCGTACAGCGACAATACGAGGGCATCCAACTGCATCGCGAACGTATCCACGCCATGCGCGGGATGCAGATTCATTGACGACGCCCGGTGGCGTGAGCGCTGCGCCGCCATCTCTCGCATCACATCGATGCCGGGCCGCCTGCCCTCATATGGGCAGGCCGGGCACCATACGCCCCGTAAGATTCGGGCGCCGGTGATCGCCCATTAGCGCCCCTTCGCGCACCGGAACCGACAGCGGCTTTGGCGTCTTCATAGCGGCGCGAGCGCGTCGCCAGGCAACCCAATCGTCCCAGCATCACGGCTGTAGGCATGGGTGCGGCCTCATCAAAGTGAACCCGACTTGAATCGGGTCCGATGCATCGCAAATCGCTGTTCCTCCGGCGCGTCTGCAATCATCGATCGGCCCCTGGGGATTGGGCCTCACGCACCGCTACCGCTACGCGAAGCGCGATCACTGCCGTTTCGTCACGCCTCGTACTGACCGATTTCCCATTGTGCTGATATCGCGGATCGGTGTCCGCGCAGACCTGCAACCGTTGATCAATTCAGGATGCCTACTTGAATAGCAATCAACCCAAGACACTTTTATTTCTCCTCGGACAGATTGTTGCTACTCGCCGAGCGCTCGACCGGCTAGATCAGGCAGGTGACCTGCCCCGCGTCCACGGAATCCGCGCACGAAACTGCTAACTGCTATAGTCGCGCCGACTCCGATTCCCGACCTCTGCCATGACACCTGACTTCCGTCACACCGTTCTCGCATGCGTTATCGCCGCGACCGCCGTCGGCAGCGGGCTGGTCCGCGCGCAGGCCACGGCGCCGCAGACGCAGGCGAGCGCCCCGGCCGCATCGACCGGATCGGTGGCGGAATTGCGGCAGCTGCTGGCGCAGAAGCGCCTGACCGAGCTGCGCACGACCTACAACGGCGATTACGGCACGAGCCTGCTGCTGGTCAACGAAGACACCACGGCCTATGTCGCGCTGTCGTATCGCAGGGAACTGTGGCGGGTGTACAAGTTCGGGGCGGCCGCGCCGGCCGAAGCCGCGTATGACATGCTGGCCCGGCAAACCCGTGCATGGGCCGAGGACGATGTGCGCCATGCCGTCGCCGCCGGCCAGAAGGCCCAGCTGGAGCGCGAGGCGCAGGCGGCCGAGCAGCGTGCGGCGGCGCTGAGCCAGGAAGTGCGCGCCATGCAGGCCCAGCGCCAGCAGATGCTGGAAGAACAGCAGGCCGCGCGGCGGCAGACCCAGGCGCTGGATGCCGAGCGCCACGCCTACAAGGCACAGATCGACTCGCTGCAGCAGCAGATCCGCCTGCTGGAAAAGCAGTTGAACGATCCGCACTGGTCGCCCGCGCCCTGAGTCGCGGGCACGATCGTCCCGGGCTCAGTGCAACTGACCGCCCGCTTCCCGGATGTCTTCCTGCCTGCGCAGCGTTGTCTCGATCGAAATGCGCAGTCCGGCGACGACGGTGTCGTGCGCCATGCTCGGCTGCCCGGGATGCCCGGCCGCCTGCGCCGGCAGATAGGGAATATGGATGAAGCCGCCGCGCGCGTGCAGCCCGTGGTGGGCAATCGCGTGCATCAGCCCATAGAAGACATGGTTGCAGACGAACGTCCCCGCCGTCTGCGACACCGAGGCGGGCACGCCGGCGGCGCGCAGTTCGTGCACGATGGCCTTGATCGGCAGCGTCGAGAAGTACGCCGCCGGCCCGCCCGCGACGATGGCGGTATCGATCGGCTGCCGGCCGGCGTTGTCGGCGATGCGCGCATCGTCCACGTTGATGGCGACGCGCTCGATGGCCATCTCGGCGCGCCCGCCGGCCTGGCCCACGGCGATCACCACGTCCGGGCGCAGGCTCATCAGCAGCCTGTCGAGCACCCGGATCGATTCGCCGAACACCGTCGGCAGCTGGCGCGTGACGATGTCGGCGCCGGCGATGCCCTGGCCGTCGAGCGTACGCACGGCTTCCCATGACGGATTGACGGGCTCGTTTTCGAACGGATCGAAACCGGTGACGAGGACGGTGGGCATGACGGTCTCCTGCGACGGTACCCGATCGCCAATGATGATAGCCGCCCGGGCGGCACCATGCCCGGGCGCCTTGCGTGCTGCCCGGTCAGTTGAGCTTGCGCTTGTGCTCGTAGGACAGCAGGATGTCGACCTCTTCGGTCCCGACGGAGCGTAGCCATTCGCGCGTCAGGCGTTCGCCGAGGCGGCGCATGTCGCCCAGCAGCGTCACATCGGGATTGATGACGCGCACGCCGGTCTTGGCGAGCTCGACCTCATCGCGCTCGTAGGTCTGGCGGCTCGCTTCCCAGCCGCGCTTTTCGTATTCCGCGGCGAGCTTCAGCACCGCCTGCTGCGCGGCGGGCGACAGCCTGGCGAAGCGCGCTTCGCTGACGAACACGGCGTTCTTGGGAATCCACGCGTTGACCTTGTAATAGTAGGTCAGGCGCTGGCCCGCCCGGGTCTCGAGGCCGGTCGACGGCGAGGTCAGCATGGTGTCGATGCGGCCGGCGGTGATCGCGGCGCCCAGATCGGCGGCTTCCACCGGGATGGGCTGCGCGCCGTACAGATCGGCGATGCGTTTCTGCTCGGCATTGTAGGTGCGCAGGCGATGGCCCCTGAGGTCGGACAGGCGGGCGATCGGCGTGCTGGAATACAGGTTCTGCGGCGGCCAGGGCACGGCGTACAGCAGGCGCAGGCCGCTGGCCTTCATCAGCGACTCGATCTTGTGGCGCGACGCCTCCCACAGCAGGCGGGCATCGTTGTAGTTCTCGACCAGGAACGGAATCGAGTCGACGCCGAACATCGGGTCGCGCTGCGCCAGCGTGGACAGCATCACCTCGCCCCCTTCGGCCTTGCCCTCCTTCACGCCGTCGAAGATGGCGGCGGGCTTGAGCAGCGTGCCGCTCGGGTAGACCTCCAGCCTGAGCTCGCCGCCGGTGGCCGGGCCAACGGCGCCGGCGAAGGCCTGCAGGTTCTGCGTGTGGAAGTTGGTCGCCGGATACGCCGTGGCGACGCGGAACGTTTCGGCGTGCGCGTGGACGGCCGACAGGAGCGAGAGCGCTCCCGCGAAAACACAAAGAAGGCGGCGTGCCGGCATGGCACGTCCGCCCGTCATCTGGCTGCTCATGGATTCCCCCCGGAAAAGAGCTTGATGCGGATTGTTTTGTTATGTGGATGACGCAGCGCCGGCCGGCATGGCGCCAATGGCGTACCGGCCGGCGTGCGGGCGCGATTATCGCAGCATCAGGAAGTACAGGAGCACGATATTGGCTGTCAGCAACAGTAGCGCGGTGGGGACTTGCGTTTTGATGACGGCGTTCTTGTCGGACAGCTCCAGCAGCGCGGCCGGCACGACGTTGAAGTTGGCCGCCATCGGCGTCATCAGCGTGCCGCAGTAGCCGGAGAACATGCCGATCGCCGCCATCACCGCCGGGTTGGCGTGGTACACGCCGACCAGGATCGGCACCCCCACCCCGCCCGTCATGACCGGGAAAGCCGCGAAGCCGTTGCCCATGATGACGGTGAACAGCGCCATGCCCACGCAGTACACGATCACCGCCACCAGGCGATAGTCCATGTTGATGTAGGCGGTGGTCAGGTGTGCCACGGCCTTGCCCACGCCCGCATCGGCGAAGACCAGGCCCAGCATGGCCAGCATCTGCGGCAGCACCAGCGCCCAGCCGAGCGACTCGGTCAGGCGGCGCGATTCGCGCATGGCCTGCGCCGGCGTGTCGCGGGTCAGCCAGCAGGCCAAGCCCAGCGCGACGATGCAGCCGATCCCGAGCGACACGAAGGTCTGGTTTTTCGGATCGAGCAGGAAGGCGCCGCCGAGCTTCACGTCCTTGAGCAGCACGCTGCCGATGACGGTGACCACCGGGATGGTCAGCGCCGGGATGAACAGCCGGTTGCCCAGACGCTCGGCGGAGGCGCGGCGCGCTTCGACGGGCAGCTCGCCGTGCTTGCCCAGCACCACGCCGCCGAAGCCGGCCAGCACGGCCATCAGCACCGCGCCGAGACCGACCACGATCGGCGGCAGCCGGTCGCCCACCAGGAAGATCACGGCGAAGATCGCCCAGAACAGGCCGGTGGCCCAGCGGCGCGGGTGCGTCTTGTCGGCGAAGGTCATCAGCGCGGTGATCGTCAGGACGATCCCGGCCAGCCAGTACAGATAGTTGATCGACAGAATCATGGTGCTCACCCCTGCTTGGCTGCGGCTACGGTGCCGACGGCGCCCATCTCGCGGGCGAGCCAGCCGTCCAGGCGCTTGAGGCGCACGGCGTGGATCAGGAACGCGCAGATCGCGGTGGGAATGCCCCACACGGCGATGCGCAGCGGCTCGACGTCGATGCCCGAGCCCAGCAGGAAGGTATGCATCAGCGCGATGGCGCCGAAGGCCACGAAGATGTCCTCGCCGAAGAACAGGCCGACGTTGTCGGTGGCGGCGCAGAAGGCCAGCAGGCGTTCGCGGATCGGATCGGGCAGCTTGCCGAAGCGGCTCTCCGCGGCGCCCTCGGCCATCGGGGCCAGCAGCGGGCGCACCATCTGCGGATGGCCGCCGAGGCTGGTCAGGCCGGCGGCCGCGGTCAGCTCGCGCACTGCCAGGTAGACGATCAGCAGGCGGCCGACCGTGGCCGAGCGGATGCGCGCGATCCAGTTCTGCGCGTGCTCGCGCAGGCCATGCCGCTCAAGCAGGCCCACCACCGCCAGCGGCATCAGGATGATGAGCGGCAGCGTGCGCGTCTTGATGACGCCCGTGCCGATCGCCGTCAGGATCCTGTCGATCGGCATCGACGCCGCGAAACCGGTGGCGATGGCGGCCACGGCCACCACCAGCATCGGATTGAACCGCAGGATGAACCCCGCGATGATGACGACCACCCCGATCAGCGGCCATAGATTCACTGCCGTATCCATGTGGAACTTCCCCCCTTCTTGTTGTGAAAAAAAGCCCCGCGCGAACCACCGTGCGGGGCAGGTTTCAGGCGCCGGCGCGCACAGCGATGCCCTCGCTGCCGAGCCGGTCCCGGATGCGCCGCGCGAACGCCAGCGCATACGCGCCGTCGCCGTGCAGGCAGACGGTCTGCGCGCGAATCGGGACCCACACGCCGTCGACGGATTGGACACGCTGTTCGCGCACCATGGCAAGTGTCTGCGATAGCGCGGCTTCTTCGTTTTCGAGCAGCGCACCGGGTGTGCCGCGCTTGACCAGCGTGCCGTCGGCGTTGTAGCCGCGGTCGGCGAAGACCTCTTCCTTGGCGGCCAGGCCCAGCTCGCGCGCGGCCTGCACCAGCTCGCCGCCGGCCAGCCCGAACACCGCCAGCGACGCATCGAAGTCGCGCACCGCGCGGGCGATCGCCATGGCGAGCGGCCGGTCGCGCGCGGCCTGGTTGTACAGCGCACCGTGCGGCTTGACGTGCGCGAGCCTGCCGCCCTGCGCCCGCACGATGGCCGACAGGCCGCCGATCTGGAACAGCACGCCGGCATAGACCTCGTCCGGCGGCAGGTGCATCTCGGTCCGGCCGAAGTTCTCGCGGTCGGGGAAGCTCGGATGCGCGCCGATCGACACGCCCTGGCGCAGCGCCCAGGCGGTGGTCTGGCGCATCGTGTTGACGTCGCCCGCGTGCCAGCCGCAGGCGATGTTGGCCGAGCTCACCAGCGCGAGCAGGGCTTCGTCGTTGTCGCAGCCTTCACCCAGGTCTGCGTTCAGGTCGATTGCTGTCATCGGTAGGTTCCTCGTTCCATCAAGCCATCGGGCGTGTCCTGGCGGTGCGCCGCGCCACCGACAGGATGCCCCGGCGCTGCCAGTCCAGCGCCGTCTCGATCTGCTGCAGGTAGCGCGACACGTCGGCGCGCGCGGCCTCGGCCTCTTCCAGCGTCGCGCGGGCAAAGCGGATGCGCGTGCCGAGCGGCACCTGCGCCAGGCGCCACTGGTCGGCCAGGATGACGGTGCCGATCTTCGGGTAGCCGCCGGTGGTCTGCGCGTCGGCCATCAGCACGATCGGCTGGCCGGACGGCGGCACCTGGATCACGCCCGGCACCACGCCGTGCGACAGCAGGTCGCCGCTGCGCAGCTGCCTGCGCACGAGTTCCGGCCCCTGCAGGCGAAAGCCCATGCGGTTGCTGTTGGGGGTGAGCGTCCACTCCGATTCCCAGAACGCGGCCTGCGAATCGGCCAGGAAATCGTCGTATTCGGGACCGGGCAGCACGCGCATCACCGGAAGCTCGCCGCGCATGCGGTCGAAGGTCCAGCGCGGCGCCTTCACGCCGATCGCGGCGCCGCTCACATCGGGCGCGTGCGACCGATCGGCCGGCAGCGCGGCCAGCCGGTCGCCGTCGCGCAGCGGACGGCCTTCGAAGCCGCCGAAGCCGGCCTTGAGGTCGGTGGCGCGCGAGCCCATCACCTCCGGCACGTCGATGCCGCCGGCCACGCACAGGTAGGCGCGCACGCCGCCCTGCGCCACGCGCAGCGTCAGCGTCTGGCCGCGCTGCACGGGAAAGGCATGCCAGGCATGGACGGGCGCCCCATCCAGCGTGGCGAGGCAGTCGGCCCCGGTCAGGGCGACCAGCCCGTCGGCCAGGAACCGCAGCGTGGCGTGGCCCAGCGTGAATTCGATGCCGGCCGCATCGCTGCGGTTGCCCACCAGCCGGTTGCCGACGTACAGCGACAGCGGATCGAGCGCGCCCGACATGCACACGCCGAAGCGGCGATAGCCGGTGCGGCCGAGGTCCTGCACCGACGTCAGCACGCCGGCCCGCACGATCTCGATCAAGGCCGGCGCGGCACGGGAAGTGGGCCGGCTCATGCGTGCACCTTCGAGGCGACAAAGCGGATGCGGTCTCCGGGCGCCAGCAGCGCCGGCGGGTCGCGCTGGGGCAGGAACAGCGCCGCGTCCGTGCGGCCGAGCAATTGCCAGCCGCCGGGGGAGGCGGCCGGGTAGATGCCGGTCTGCTCGCCGCCGATGCCGACCGAACCGGCCGGCACCGCCATGCGCGGCTCCGCGCGGCGCGGCGTGGCGAGCGACTTGTCGAGCCCGCCCATGTAGGCGAAGCCCGGCAGGAAGCCCAGGAAGTAGACGATATATTCGGGCGCGGTATGGCGGCGCACCACCTCCTCGGGGCTCAGGCCCGTGTGGGCCGCGACATCGCGCAGGTCCGGGCCGTCGTCACCGCCGTAGGCGACTTCGATGTCGATCCGCTTGCCGTCGGCGATCAGCGCGCCGCTCTCTTGCCACGCCTCGCGCAGCAGCGCGGTCAGCGCCTGCGCATCGGCCTGCGGCCCGAAGACGAGCGTCAGGTTGTTCATGCCCGGCACCACGTCGATGACGCCCGCCCACTCGGACGCGCGCGAGGCCATCGCCCAGATGCGCTGCTGGCAAGTCAAGGTCGCCGGCGGCGGCACTTCGCACAACAGCGCCAGTTCGCCCAGCCGGTGAATCGTGCACTGCAACTTGGCCCCCGTTCGTCATGGGCCCCGCTCGGAAGATATCGAGAAAGGGGCGCTGAATCCAAATCGATACGTTAATAAAATGTCGGTAAATTATGTATAAGAAGTAACCCTTAGCTCACCAAACGTGCATCTCCGCGTGCTTTTGGTGCGATCCGGGCCCCGTTCATCATAGGCAAGGTGCTGCCCCGGATGGACAGCCGACCGTGCCTGCGTCATCTCGAACCGAAGCGGCAGCCGAAAACGGCACCGCGCCGCCGTCTTCAGCCGCCGTGCTCGTGCTGCGTGGCGCGCAGGCCGAGCCACAGGGCCAGCACGGCGCTGACCGCCATCATGCCCAGCAACGGTGCCGCGCCCTGCCCGAACGCGGCGACCACCGTGCCGGTGACCATGCCCAGGCCGAACTGCATGGCGCCCATCAGCGCCGAGCCCGTGCCGGCGCGGGCCCCCTGCCCGGCCATGGCAAGCGCGCCCGTGTTGGGCGAAATGCAGCCGATCGAGGCGACGTAACAGAACAGCGCCGCCAGCACCAGCGGCAGCGGCATGAAACCGGCGCCGACCACCGCGGCAGCCGCCACGCTCGTCGCGGCCGGCATCCACAGCGCGCGGCGCAGCACCCGGGCCGGCGTAGACCGGCGCATCAGCCGCACATTGATCCGGGAGGCTGCAATCATGCCCGCCGCATTGCTGCCGAATACCCACGCATAGTGCGACGGGCTCAATCCGTAATGGTCGATCAGCACGAACGGCGAGGCGGTGATGTAGGCGAACATGCCCGACACGAATACCGCGCCGCACGCCGTATAGGCGGCGTAATGGCGATCGCGCAGCAGTTCCCAGTAGTCGCGCAGCACCCGGCCGACGGCCAGCGGCCGCGCGTGCGCCGCATCCAGCGACTCGCGCATCAGAAAATGCACCGCCGCCAGCGACAGCACGCCGAACGCCGCCAGCACCGCGAAGATCATCCGCCACGAGGTCACCTGCAGCAGCGCCCCGCCGATCATCGGCGCGAGGATGGGCGCCACACCCATCACCAGCATCAGCGTGGAGTAGGCCTGCGCCGCGCCGGCCGGATCCATCCGGTCGCGCACGGCCGCGCGCGAGATCACCATGCCCGCGCAGCCGCCGAACCCCTGCACGGCGCGCAGCACGGCCAGCATGGTGGCATCGGTGGCGAACGCGCAGCCGACCGACGCCGCCACGTACAGGGCCAGGCCGATATAGAGCGGGGGCTTGCGGCCGAAGCGGTCGCTGGCCGGGCCGTAGATCAGCTGGCCGATCGCCAGGCTGACCAGGAACGCCGTGAGCGTGATCCCCGCCGCGGCCGACGACGTCCTGAGATCGCGCGCGATGGTGGGCAGGCTCGGCAGGTACATGTCGACCGATAGCGGACCGATGGCGGTCAGCGCGCCCAGCAGCAGAAGCCAGCCGGGAATGGCGCCGCGCAGGCGGGGCAGGCGAGCGCGTCTGGAATCGGGAGCAGTCATGGGGGCGCGGGAAACACGGCAGCGATCGCGCACGGAAACGGATCGGGATCGCGCCGGAGCAAACGTCAAACTGTAGCGCAAAGCCGCATCGCCCGCCGGACGCGGCCACGGCACTGCCGCGGTGCAAACCGAAGCCCGCCGCGCCACCGCGGGGAGCCGCGGCCCACCTGGATACCCCGGCATGACAAGCCGGCCGACGCCGATTCCGGGCACCTCGCGCGCCCGGCCTGCCATGACGCGCGGCTCGCATACCCGGCACGGGATTTGCACACCCACCGCCCCCGTACGAGACGGCGCGCAAGCGCCCGGACCGGGCGGCCGGCGAAAAGCCGGAAGCTATAATCGTCCGTTGATGGCAGGCATCACACGCCTATGATGATGAATGCGATGCATCGGCACGAATCTGCGCCGTTGCCGCATGCTGTGAAGCGTCGTCAACAACCCATACAAGACCGCTTCGGGGGCGCTTCGGGCTCGCGGCAAGCGGCACGGAAACCACGAGCCAACCTGTTGTGACACCACTTCCTCCGCGCCTGTCGCTGACAGGCATGACCAAGCGATACCCCAGCGTGGTCGCCAACGACGGCGTGAGCCTCACCGTCGCGCCGGGCGAGATCCATGCCGTGCTGGGCGAGAACGGCGCCGGCAAGTCGACGCTGATGAAACTCATCTTCGGCGCGGTCCAGCCCGATGCCGGCGAAATGCAGCTCGACGGCCAGCCGGTCGAGATCGCCAATCCGCACCAGGCGCGCGCGCTGGGCATCGCCATGGTGTTCCAGCATTTCTCGCTGTTCGATACCCTCACCGTGGCCGAGAACATCCTGCTCGGCCTGCCCGCCGATCGTGGTGACCTGCGCGATCTGCGCGACGTGGCCGAACAGGTCCGCACCACCGGCGACCGGTACGGCCTGCCGCTCGAGCCGCATCGCCATGTGCATACGCTGTCGGTGGGCGAGCGCCAGCGCGTGGAGATCGTGCGCGCGCTGCTGACGCGGCCGCGCCTGCTGATCCTCGACGAGCCCACCTCGGTGCTGACGCCGCAGGCGGTCGAGAAGCTGTTCGTCACGCTGCGCCAGCTGGCGGCCGAAGGCACCAGCATCCTCTACATCAGCCACAAGCTCGACGAGATCCAGGCGTTGTGCCACGCCGCCACGGTGATGCGGTCGGGCAAGGTCACCGGCGTGTGCGATCCGCGCCGGGAGACCGCGTCGTCGCTGTCGCGCATGATGATCGGCGGCGAGCCGCCGCGCGAGCTGCGTCCGCAGACCACGCCGGGCGAAGTGCGCCTGGAAGTGGCCGGCCTGTCGCTGCCCAAGTCGCACGCCTTCGCGACGCAGTTGCACGACATTGCCCTGCAGTTGCGCAGCGGCGAGATCGTCGGCATCGCGGGCGTGTCGGGCAACGGGCAGCAGGAACTGCTGGCCGCGCTGTCGGGCGAGGACACCCGCGCCGCCGCGCAGACGGTGAGGATCGACGGCGAGCCCGTCGCCAGGCTGGACCCGCGCGCGCGCCGCAAGCGCGGGCTGTCGTTCGTGCCGGAGGAGCGGCTCGGGCGCGGCGCGGTACCCTCGCTGTCGCTGGCGGCCAATACGCTGCTGACGCACCAGCGCGCACCGCAGGTACGCGGCGGGCTGATCGATAGAAAGGCCGCCGCCGGGCTGGCCGCCGGCATCATCCAGCGCTTCGGCGTCAAGGCCGGCGGGCCGGATGCGCAGGCCAAGAGCCTGTCGGGCGGCAACCTGCAGAAATTCATCGTCGGCCGCGAAATCGAATGCGCGCCGCGCGTGCTGATCGTCGCGCAGCCCACCTGGGGCGTCGACGTGGGCGCGGCGGCGCAGATCCACAACGAGATCCTCGCGCTCAAGGCCGCGGGGTGCGCCATCCTGATCGTGTCGGAAGAACTCGACGAACTCTTTGCGCTGTGCGACCGCCTGCACGTGATCGCCAACGGCCGCCTGTCGCCCTCGACGCCCGCCCACGCCACCGACCGCGAGCAGATCGGCCTGTGGATGAGCGGCATGTGGGACAAGACCGCCGCCCACGCGGCTTCCACGACGGAGGTAGCCCATGGCTGACGTCATGCACGGCAGCCGCCTGGCGCTGCCTGTTTCGCTGGAACTGCGCGCGCTGCCGTCGCGCGCCATGGCCTATGCCTCGCCGCTGATCGCGCTGGCGCTGACCCTGGTGTTCGGCCTGCTGCTGTTCGCGCTGCTGGGCAAGGACCCGGTGGCCGGCGTGCGCGTGTTCCTGATCGAGCCGCTTGCAACCAAGCGCGCCATCGGCGAGGTGCTGCTCAAGACCGTGCCGCTGGTGCTGTGCGCGCTGGGCCTGTCGGTGTGCTACCGCGCCAACGTGTGGAACATCGGCGCGGAGGGGCAGCTGATCGTCGGCGGCATCTTCGCGGCGGCCACCATCATCCACTTCGATACGCCCACGCCGGCCATCCCGGGCGGCGCCGCGCTGCTGCTCGCCGTCGTGGCCGGGCTGGCCGGCGGCATGCTGTGGGCGGGCCTCACCGCCCTGCTGCGCGACCGCTTCCATGCCAACGAGATCCTGGTCTCGCTGATGCTGACCTACATCGCACAATTGCTGCTGCTGTACATGGTCAACGGCCCGCTGAAAGACCCGAACGGCATGAACTTCCCGCAGTCGATGGTGTTCGACAGCGCCTTCGTGCTGCCGACGCTGGTGGCCGGCACGCGCCTGCACGTCGGCTTCCTCTTCATGCTGGCGATGGCCGCGGCGATGACGCTGTTCGTGTTCCGCAGCTTCGCCGGCTACCGGCTGCAGGTGGGCGGGCTGGCGCCGCAGGCCGCGCGCTACGCGGGCTTCTCGTCGCGCGCGGCGCTATGGACGGCGCTGCTGGTCTCGGGCGGGCTGGCGGGCATTGCCGGCGCCTTCGAGGTGGCGGGGCCGATCGGCCAGCTGCTGCCGTCGATCTCGCCCGGCTACGGCTTTGCCGCCATCGTGGTGGCCTTCGTCGGTCGGCTGCATCCGTTGGGCACCGTGCTGGGGGCGATCGTGATGTCGCTGTTCTACATCGGCGGGGAGCTCGCGCAGTCGCGCCTGGGCCTGCCGGCCGCCATCACCGGGGTGTTTCAGGGCATGCTGCTGTTCTTCCTGCTGGCCTGCGACACCCTCATCGAATACCGCCTGCGCTGGCGCGCGCACCGCTGATCCGGACCCCGCCATGGAAAGTCTCGCTCCCCTGATCGCTGCGTCGATCAACGCCGGCACCCCGCTGCTGCTGGCCGCCCTGGGCCTGCTGATGAACGAGCGCGCCGGCGTGCTCAACCTCGGCGCCGAAGGCATGATGCTGGTGGCCGCCGTGGCCGGCTTCATGGTCGGCTACCAGACCCAGATCCCGCTGCTGGGCTTTGCCGCCGGCGCGCTGGCCGGCATGGTGATGGCCGCCCTGTTCGCCTGGCTGGCGCTGGTGCTGGTGACCAACCAGGTCGCCACCGGCCTCGCCCTGTCGATCTTCGGCACCGGGCTGTCGGCCTTCATCGGCCAGCGCTTTGTCGGCATGTCGCTGCCGGCGCAGGCGTACGGCATTCCGGGGCTGAAATCGCTGCCGTTCGTCGGACCGGCACTGTTCGGCCAACACTGGATGGTCTACTGCGCCCTGCTGCTGTGCGGCGCCATCGCGTGGTTCCTGTTCAGGACGCGGGCCGGCCTGACGCTGCGCGCGATCGGCGAATCGCCGGAATCCGCGCACGCGCTGGGCTACCCGGTGCGCACCATCCGCTTCGGCGCGCTGCTGTTCGGCGGCGCGTGCTGCGGGCTGGCCGGCGCCTACCTGTCGCTGATCTACACGCCGATGTGGGTGGAGAACATGGTGGCCGGCCGCGGCTGGATCGCGCTGGCGCTGACCACCTTCGCCACCTGGCGCCCGCTGCGCATCCTGTTCGGCGCGCTGCTGTTCGGCGGCGTGACGATCCTGCAGTTCTACCTGCAGGGGATCGGCGTATCGGTGCCGTCGCAGATCCTGTCGATGGCGCCGTTCGCCGCGACCATCGTCGTGCTGGCCGTCATCTCGCGCAACCCGGACTGGATCCGGCTGAACATGCCTGCCTCGCTGGGCAAGCCGTTCCGCCCCGGCACCGCCTAGGCCGGCCCCGCCTTCCTTCGCTTCATCTCACGCAACCGAGCCACACAAGAGGAGAAATCGATGAACGTTACCCGCAGGATCACGCTGGCCGCCCTGGCCGCCGGCGCCGCCATGGCCCTCTTGGGCTGCGGCAAATCCAACGAAGCGGACAAGACCGCCGCGCCCGCCGCCTCGGCACCCGCCGCGGCCACCGCGCCCGCCCCGGCCGCGGCCGAGCCGCTGAAGGTCGCGTTCGTCTACGTCGGCCCGGTCGGCGATGCCGGCTGGACCTTCTCCCACGACATGGGCCGCAAGGCCGTCGAGGCCAAGTTCGGCAACAAAGTGAAGACCACCTTCATCGAAAGCGTGCCCGAGAGCGCGGCCGACGCCGAGCGCGTATTCCGCGACCTCGCCACCCAGGGCTACAAGGTCATCTTCGGCACCAGCTTCGGCTTCATGGAGTCGATGCTCAAGGTCGCCAAGGAATTCCCGGACGTGAAGTTCGAGCACGCCACCGGCTTCAAGACCGCCGACAACCTGGCCCAGTACGACGTGCGCACGTACGAGGGCGCCTACCTGGCGGGCGTGGTGGCCGGCAAGATGAGCAAGTCGGGCCAGCTGGGCGTGGTGGGTTCGGTGCCCATCCCCGAGGTGATCCGCAATATCGACGCGTTCACGCTGGGCGCGCGCAGCGTCAACCCGAAGGCCACCACCCGCGTGGTGTGGGTCAACAAGTGGTTCGATCCGGGCAAGGAGCGCGAGGCCGCCACCACGCTGATCGGCCAGGGCGTCGACGTGCTGATGCAGAACACCGACTCCGCCGCCGTGGTGCAGACCGCCCAGGAGAAAGGCGCCTACGCGATCGGCTGGGACAGCGACATGACCAAGTTCGGCGACAAGGCCCACCTGGCCGCCTCGATGAACAACTGGGGCGTGTATTACACCAAGGTCGTCGGCGATGTGCTCGACAACCAGTGGAAGTCCGGCTCGACCTGGTGGGGCCTGAAGGAAGGCGCGATCGACCTGGGCGCGTTCAATCCGGTGGTGCCGCAAGACGTCAAGGCGCTGGTCGAGACCCGGAAGAAGGGCGTGATCGACGGCTCCGCCCCGATCTGGAAGGGCCCGCTCAAGGACAACACCGGCCGCGAAGTCCTGCCCGCCGACAAGGTCGCCGACGACGGCTTCCTGCACGGCATCAAGTTCTACGTGGAAGGCGTGGAAGGCAAGATTCCGGGCTGATCCGCATCCGCCCGGACCGCAAGCCGGCCGCTCGCGAGGGCGGCCGGCTTTTTTCGTCAGTTCTCGTCAGTACTTGTAGAAAGGTTTCGAGTTGACGTAGTACTCCACGAAGGTCCAGGGCGACGACGCCACCCCGGGCTCGCGGGACAGCGTCACCTGCTCCGTGTACAGGAGATCGGGCGCGCCCGAGAACACGGCATCGTAGATGGCGATCACGTACTCGCCCCCGGGGAGATTGGGCAGCATGCGGAATCCGCCTTCGACACCCTGGACTGCCCGTGCCTTCACGGCCCCCAGCGATCCCCGGTTCGAGAGGATGCGATCGGAGAACGCCGTGCCGTTCGAATAGCGGGCGTGGGTCACGCCGCCGGCACGCTGGTAGACCCCCTGCAGATAGCGGGCATCCCGGACCCCCGCGTCGATTTCCTTCAGGATCTGCTCGGCGACCGTCCGCACCGCGGAGCGATCCCGATCGTCCAGCCAGAACAGGAATTCCTTCTGCCCCATCGTCTCGGCCGCCCGCGAGGTCGGCAGGCCCACGCCGGCCATGCCCACCAGCGAAACGCCGGCCGCCAGTCTGAATGCATCACGCCTTTTCATGATCGCCCCGGAAATCGCAAGACTCATTTCCCCCGCAGCGAGCCGACCCGCTCCGGATCCTTCACGCTCACCAGAATGTCGTAGCCGGACTTCACCCGGATCGACAGGACGCGCGGCCCCGCGATTGCCGCGAAGATCCGGCGCTTGTCGGCGCCGACATACCAGCCGGAGTGGTAGCCCGGCAGGCTGAAACCGTTGGTCCGGATCTTCGGCCCCCGCTCCGGATGCTGGGCGAGATCCACGATCGTCGGCTCGCCCTCCACGTCGGCGAGCGGAACCTTGACCTCGTAGAAGCTGCTCCTGACGGTCAGCACGCCGTCGGCAACCCCGAAGTCGGCCCGATGCATGAACACCAGCAGGACCGCGAACGTCACGAGCAGCACCCCGACGATCGCGGCGGGCACCCGATACCCGGCCCCGCCTTTCGCATAGACATTGGCCACCACCACCACCAGGGCCGGCACGCAGACCACGAGCAGGAACAGCACCAGCGCGGCCCTGGTATCGGGCCGAAGCACTTCCACGTTTTCCACCCTACCCTCCATCACATGAGCGCTGCGGCGCGCAGCGAGATGTTCTGCATCGCCTCGACGACGGATTGCCTGGTCGCCGCGGGAATGGTCAGGACGCCGATCTTCTCGGCCGCGGCGACGAAGGCGTCGACCTCGTCCCGCACGAGCTGCCGGTTGGTTTCCAGCAGGAACTGATCCTGGTTCAGCAGCCGCGCCACCCGCGCGGCCTGCTGCGCGCTGGCGAAATAGGCCGGATCCAGCGCGAGCATGCGCTTGGCCAGCAGCGCGCGCTCCGCGAACGCGTGCTCGACGGCCCGCTGCGCTTCCGAGCGGGAAGTGCCCTTTGAGATCGGCGCGGTCACCGGCCCCGCGAACAGCGCGTCGGACGACGTCCCGCAGGTGTTGCCCCCGCTCGCGACCACGGCCGTGGCCACCGCGACCGAGATGTAGACCCCCGCCAGAATGGCGACCGTCACCGTGGTCGCGACCGACACATAGGTCACCACGATGGCCGCGATGGCCACCGGCACGGCCGCCACGGCAACCTGATCGATGCTCGGCGCGATCTGGCTGTAGATGAATTTCAGTTCATCGTCCGCCGCCAGCGCGCTGATGTCCTGGATGTCATTGGTGCGCACGTCCACGCCGCCACGGCGGAGCATCGCCCCGCCGCTGCGCAGGACTTCCAGCACCCGCTTCTTGAGAATGGACGGCGGCCCCGAGCGGATGACCGCCAGGCGCGACAGCTCGCCGAGAAACCCGGCATAGTCGCCGCGGATCGAGGCGGACAGCACCCGCTCATCGCAGATCGCCAGCAGGAGCCGGATCTCCTGGTCCCGCGCCCCGAGCACGCTTTCCGGAATCCCGTTCGCCTGCAGATACGCGGCGGGATCGCGCTGGAACCTCGCCTTTTCGTCGGCGTTCGTCAGCACCCGCTCCCACACCCCGCCGAACGACGTCAGGGCGCCGGAAATGGCGGGCGGAAGCTTGTCCGCATCCAGCACGAGACGCAGCGGGTCGCTCGGGTACGCGCTTTTCGCGAGGCCGATGCTGGCCGGCGTTCCGTAAAGACTCGTGCCGGAAGCGGCCCCGGGGAGGCCGACCATCCCCGCAATCGCGCCCAGTATCCGCCTGCGCTTCATGACTGCCCCCTCCCGCTCGCCAGAGCCTTCTCGTGTTGGCGGAATGCGATCCGCAAATTGAACCGCGCAATGACATCGGGAACGAATTCGTGATACCGCTCCTGCAGCGCCCGCCTCACTTCCGGGTGCTGGTGCAGGATCGCGCAGGCTTGGCAGATGTGGTGGACACCGCTGAGCTCATCGTTGATGGCCTCGCCGAACAACTTCCGGAGGATGTCTCCGGGGCCATCCATGTGGATCCAGATCTTCAGGAAATCGCGGAAAGTGTCCTCGAACAGGTCGCCCATGGACCGGCTGGCCAGGCTGCCGACCTTGAGTTCGTCGATGTGCTCGAACGTCAGGCCGCAGCAGACCGCCAGCTCCTCGCGCGGCGTGACGACGAGGTTATGGAAGATCTGCGAGCACCCTTGCGTCAGCGCCGCGAGCCCGGCCGGCTTGCCGCGCTGTACGTACCGGTCGTTGAACGGCATCCAGCTGTTGCATTGCAGCGAGAACTTCAGCGGCTTGGATCGCAATGCCGCCTGAAACACGTCGCTCTGTGTGGCCTGCGCAAAACAGTCCGATGTCTCCGAATCCCGCTCGACCGTCACCAGCGTGAAGATGTCCTTGCCGACCAGGGCTTCGACCGCGTGCTCGACCGAGGCAAACGGCACCCATCGCTGGTGGTCCATGCCCGTGCTGATATTGATCTCCGCGACGCCGCAGGACTGCAGCCGGTCGGCAACGGCCTGCGCATGCGCCGGCTTCCGGCCCCAGAAGGCATTCGTCACGCAGCGGGTCAGCAATCCCTTCTTCGCGGCATAGGCCACCGCCTCGAACAGGTCTTCCTTCAGCAGGAAGACCTCCCCGCCGCTGAACACGATCAGCTTCAGGTTCTCGAAGCGGTCGACCGCCGCATCGATGCTGCGCTTGATGTCATCCAGCGACAGCCGCGTCCGGATTCTCGGATTCGATTCAAAGCAGCACTGCTCGCATTGCGCGTTGCAGCGGTAGGTGGGAATGATGGTCAGCGAGTCGGGGAAAACAGACAGCACACGCCGATCGATATAGTCCGGGATCGCCATGGCCTCAATGCCCGCCGATGCGTTGATCGCCGGCCAGGCAGCGGACGACGAGCCGGGCGTCCGGCGCCAGCTGGCCGAACTCCATCGTTCTCGCGGACGGGACGTGATAGTAGAGCGGGTATTCCGCTTCCCGCGGGTCGGGCGACTTCACCCAATAGAAATCGGCATCGCGATACCCGGCCGGCGCATCGGCGCGGTAGCAGGCCAGCTCTTGCGCGTCGGGCAGCCAGCAGATTGCCGGGCTCAAGGCGGCCAGCTTCGGGGCGATTTCCGATTTCGCCACCAGGCCCTCGAATGCGCGCCACACCGTCCGCTGCGTTGCGTGCGCGCCGGCGCGGCAGTCGATTGCCGATGTCGCTTGGCAATGCGTCGAAACCCACGCGATCAGAATGCAACGTCGCCAAATCAATGTGATCCCCCCAATCCAATTCATCATAGATATGAGAGGAGTCATCCATTGTCAAAATTCGCTGAGCCGGAGCGCCCGCCGGCGGGCGCAACGCCCGGCGCAAGATGCGCGCGGCGTGAACGGCAAGATCGGCAACAGGAAGCCGGCCGGCATCTTCACGGCCGCGCTTGAAAACCGCTCGGTCTCCCCAAGCTGCTACGATGGCCCGTCGGCGTCGCGCCCATGTGACGCCGGCCCTTCATGAAGGAGCCTGTCATGTTCGGACGCCTCTTCCGCCTGTGGAGCGTGGTGCGCAACGATGTGCGCCTGCTGTGGTTCGCGCTGCGCCATCCGGAGGCGCCGTGGTGGCTGACGCCGGCCGCGCTGCTGCTGGCCGGCTACGTGGTCTCGCCGATCGACCTGATCCCGGACGTGATCCCGGTGATCGGCTGGGTGGATGACATCGTGCTGGTGCCGCTGGCGCTGCATGCGCTGTTGCGCGCCCTGCCCGAACGCGTGCGCGAGGAGGCACGCTTTGCCGCCGCCCGGCGCGTGCGGCCGAGCGGGCGGTAGCCGCCGGCTTACGGCAGGAGGATCGTCGAGCCGGTCGTCTTGCGCGCTTCGAGGTCGCGGTGCGCCTGCGCCGCGTCGGCCAGTGCGTAGCGCTGGTGGATCTCGATCTTCACCTTGCCGCTGCCCACCACGTCGAACAGCTCGGCGGCCATCGGCTCCAGCAGCGCGCGCTGCGCTGTGTACGTCATCAGCGTCGGGCGCGTCAGCTTGAGCGAGCCCTTGGCGCTCAGCACGCCGAGGTCGAACGGCGGTACCGGGCCGGACGCGTTGCCATAGCTCACCATCATGCCGCGCGGCGCGAGGCAATCCAGCGAGCCCGAGAAGGTGTCCTTGCCGATGCCGTCGTAGACCACGGGCACGCCCTTGCCGCCGGTGATCTCGCGCACGCGCTCGGTGAAGTTCTCGCGCGTGTAGACGATGGTGTGGTCGCAGCCGTGCGCGCGGGCCAGCGCCGCCTTGGCATCGCTGCCGACGGTGCCGATCACGGTGGCGCCCAGCGCCTTGAGCCACTGGCAAGCGATCAGGCCCACGCCGCCGGCCGCCGCGTGGAACAGCACGGTGTCGCCCGGCTGCACGCGGTAGCTGTCGCGCAGCAGGTATTGCGCGGTCAGCCCCTGCAGCATCATGGCCGCGCCGGTCTCGAAGCCGATGGCCTCGGGCAGGCGCACCAGGATATCGGCCGGCATGGTGCGCACCTCGGCGTAGGCGCCGGTCGGACGGCCGGCGTAGGCCACGCGGTCGCCGGGCCGGACGTGGGTCACGCCCTCGCCCACCGCCTCCACCACGCCCGAAGCCTCCATGCCGATGCCGCCCGGCAGCGGCTGCGGATACAGGCCGCTGCGGAAATACACATCGATGTAGTTCAGCCCGATGGCATGCTGCCGGATGCGGGCTTCGCCGGGCCCCGGCGCGGGCGCCTCGGCGTCGACGAGCTGCATCACCTCGGGACCGCCGGTTTCAAAGATGCGGATGGCTTTCGTCATGCGTGGATCTCCTTGGGGTCGGGTTGCGCCAGGCCCAGTGCAATCATCACCAGGTCGGCCGTCGCCAGATTGGTGGCGCAGGGAATGTTGTGGACGTCGCAGGCGCGGACCAGCGCGTTGATGTCGGGCTCGTGCGGCTGCGGCGTCATCGGGTCGCGCAGGAAGATGACGGCATCGACGCGGCCCTCGGCCAGTTGCGCCCCGATCTGCAGGTCGCCGCCCCACGGGCCGGACAGCATGCGCTGCACGCTCAGGCCGACTTCGTCCTGCAGCCGGCCGCCGGTGGTGCCGGTGGCCAGCAGGTCGCATCGCATCAGGAAGGCCTTGTGCGTCTGCGCGAAGGCGATCATGTCGTCCTTCTTGTGGTCGTGCGCGATCAGGGCGATGCGGCGGCGCTTGGGCACGGGGCCCTCGGGCGTGATGGTGGTCATGGTCGTGGACTCAGAACGTTCCGGGATAGGCGCCGCCATCCAGCAGGATGTTCTGCGCGTTCAGGTAGCCGGCCTGCCGGCTGCACAGGAACGCGCACACGGCGCCGAACTCGGCCGGCTGGCCGAAACGCCGGGCGGGGTTGGCTTCACGCCGGCGCGCGTAGTGCGCCTCGGCGCTGACGCCGGCGGCCCTGGCACCGGCTTCCAGTGTCTTGGCCAGGCGCTCGGTCTCGAACGGGCCGGGCAGCAGGTTGTTGACGGTCACGCCGTGCCGGGCCACTTCGCGCGCCAGGCCGGCCACGAAGCCGGTCAGCCCCGAGCGTGCCCCGTTGGACAGCCCCAGCACATCGATCGGCGCCTTCACCGCGCTGCTGGTGATATTGACGATGCGGCCCCAGCCGCGCTCGATCATCGGGTCGACCGTGGCCTTGATCAGCTCGATGGGCGTGAGCATGTTGGCGTCGAGCGCGGCGAGCCACGCCTCGCGGCCCCAGTCGCGAAAGTTGCCCGGCGGCGGGCCGCCCGCGTTGGTGACGAGGATGTCGGGCGAGCCGCCCAGGCGCTGGCAGGCCAGCAGCGCTTCGGCGCGGCCTTCCGGTGTGGCGATGTCGGCCACCACCGCCTCGACGCGCACGCCATGCGCGCCGCGGATGCGCCCGGCCGCCTCCTGCAGCGCCTCGGCGCCGCGCGCGACGATCACCACGTCCACGCCCTCGGCCGCCAGCGCATCGGCGCAGGCGAAGCCCAGTCCCTTGCTCGCGCCGCAGACCAGTGCGCGCTTGCCCCTCAAGCCCAGATCCATCCCGGCTGCCTCCTCGACTCAGTTCGATTGATTGCCGCGCCGCGACAGCAGTGCCATCCCGGCCAGCACCAGCGCACTGCCGCCGACCTGCCACAGCGTGATCGGCTCGCCCAGCAGCCACCAGCCCAGCAGCAGCGTCGACACCGGCCCGATCATGCCCGCCTGCGACGCCACCGGCGCGCCCACGCGCGCCACCGCCATCATGGTCAGCGTCACGGGCGCCACCGTGCAGAACACCGAGTTGATGGCCGACAGGCCGTAGACCTGCCACGGCAGCACCAGCGCCGACACCGGCCGCAGGACGAAGAACTGGACCATGCACGCCACCGTCGACACGCACATCGCATAGGCCACCAGCCGCATCGAGCCGACCCGCCGGACCAGCTCGCCGCTGGCCAGCAGGTAGATGCCGTAGCTGAGCGCGCTGGCCAGCACCAGGCCGCCGCCGAGCCAGACGTGGCGGCCGCCCAGGCCCAGGTCATGCGCGAACACCATCACGATGCCGGCGTAGGCGATCGCCATCGACAGCCACTGCAGGCCGGTGATGCGCCGCTTGAACACCGTCGCCGTGATCAGCAGCACGAACGACGGCGTGAGGAACAGGATCAGCCGCTCCAGCCCGGCGGTGATGTATTGCAGGCCGAGGAAATCGAGAAAGCTGGACAGGTAGTAGCCGATGAGCCCCAAGCCGACGATGCGCCAGCGGTCGGCCGGCGCCAGCGGCGCCGCGCGGCGCGACTGCCACCAGCCCATCGCCATGAAAAGCGGCGCGGCCAGCAGCATGCGCAGCGTGATCACCATCACCGCGTCGATCTGGTAGCGGTACATCAGCTTGGCGACGATGGCCTTGGCAGAGAACAGCACGGCGCCCACCGAGGCCAGCAGCAGACCGCCGGCATCGGCCGGACGCGTGGAGGCGGGGGACGCAGAAGACGCGGTGGTCACAGGGGAAGCGGACGAGCGCGGGTTGAAGGGCGCCGTCGATTGTATGTGAATTCGGCAAAACGTTCCGGCCCGCGCGGGCCGCGCCACCCGGCGCCGGAGCACGCCGGTACAATGCCCCACATTCCTGCCGGACCCGCTGCCATGACACAAGATCCGCGCTTTCCCAACCTGTTCATCCTCAACCACCCGCTGATCCAGCACAAGCTCACGCACATGCGCGACAAGGACACGTCCACGCGCACCTTCCGCGAGCTGCTGCGCGAGATCACGCTGCTGATGGGCTACGAGATCACGCGCAACCTGCCGCTGACCACGCGCCACATCGAGACGCCGATGGGCCCGATGGACGCCCCCGTCATCGCCGGCCGCAAGCTGGCGGTGGTGCCGGTGCTGCGGGCGGGCGTGGGCATGAGCGACGGGCTGCTGGAGCTGATCCCGTCGGCGCGCGTCGGGCATATCGGCGTGTACCGCGACGAGCAGCACCGCCCGGTCGAATACCTGGTGCGGCTGCCGGACCTGGAAGAGCGCACCTTCATCCTGTGCGATCCGATGGTCGCCACCGGCCACTCGGCCGTGCACGCCGTCGACGTGATGAAGCAGCGCGGCGTGCCGGACGAGCACATCCTGTTCCTCGCGCTGGTGGCGGCGCCGGAAGGCGTGGAGGTGTTCCAGCAGGCGCACCCCGGCGTGAAGCTGTACGTCGCCTCGCTCGATTCGCACCTCAACGAGCACGCCTACATCATCCCCGGCCTGGGCGACGCGGGCGACCGGCTGTTCGGCACCAAGAACTGATCGCGCCGGCACGCGCGCAGACAGAAACAGCCGGTCATGCCGGCTGTTTTGCCGCTCATGCCGGCTGTTTTCGTTGCGCGGTGCGGCAGCCTCAGCGCCGCTTCGATCCGCCCAGCAGGCTGCCCAGCACGCCGCGCACGATCTCGCGCCCGACCTGCGAGCCGATGCTGCGCGCCGCGGACTTGGCCAGCGCCTCGACCACGGAATCGCCGCGGCCGCTGCGGCCGGTGCCCTTGGTGAGGATCGCGCCGGCCGCATCCTGCAGCCAGCCGCCGATGCCGCCGCCGTTGCCGGCCGGTGCCTGCGCCGGCGCGGGAGCAGGAACGGGAGCCGGCACCGTGCCGGCCGACGCGCCAAAGTCGGTGCCGAGGGGGCCCGGTGCGGGCGCAGATGCCGGCGCCTGGCCGATCGAAGCCACGCGACCGGTCAGCTTTTCATACGCGGACTCGCGGTCGATCGGCGTGTCGTAGCGGCCGGCCACCAGCGAGCCGGCCATCAGCGCGCGGCGCTCGTCGTCGGAAATCGGGCCGATGCGCGAGGCCGGCGGCACGACGAAGGCGCGCTGCGTGATCTCGGGACGGCCGCCCTCGTCCAGCATGGAGATCAGCGCCTCGCCCACGGCCAGCTCGCCGATCGCCTGCTCGATGCTGAACTCGGGATTGGCACGCATGGTCGTGGCGGCCGCCTTCACCGCCTTCTGGTCGCGCGGCGTGAAGGCGCGCAGCGCGTGCTGCACGCGGTTGCCGAGCTGGCCGAGCACGGTGTCGGGCACGTCGGCCGGATTCTGCGTGACGAAGTACACGCCCACGCCCTTGGAGCGGATCAGCCGCACCACCTGCTCCACCTTCTGCAGCAGCGACGGCGGCGCGTCGTTGAACAGCAGGTGCGCCTCGTCGAAGAAAAAGGCCAGCTTCGGCTTGTCCAGGTCGCCCACCTCGGGCAAGTGCTCGAACAGCTCCGACAGCATCCACAGCAGGAAGGTCGCATACAGCTTGGGAGCGTTGAGCAGCTTGTCGGCCGCCAGGATATTGACCACGCCCTGGCCGCGCACGGTCTGCATCAGGTCGGCGATGTCGAGCATCGGCTCGCCGAAAAACTGGTCGGCGCCCTGCTCCTCCAGCCCGATCAGGCTGCGCTGGATGGCGCCGATGCTGGCCGACGAGATGTTGCCGTACTGGTTGGTGTACTCGGCCGCATGCTCGCCAACGTGCTGCAGCATCGCGCGCAGGTCCTTGGCGTCGAGCAGCGCCAGGCCGGCGTCGTCGGCGATCCGGAAGACGAGGTTGAGCACGCCGGTCTGGATGTCGTTGAGCTCCAGCATGCGCGCCAGCATCAGCGGGCCCATGTCGGACACGGTGGCGCGCACCGGGTGGCCCTTTTCGCCGTAGACGTCCCATAGTGTGACGGGACAGCCGGCCCATTGCGGCTCGGGCAGGCCGCGCTCTTCCAGCCGGGCCTTGAGCTTGTCGGTCGGCTGGCCCGGCTGCGAAATGCCAGTCAGGTCACCTTTGACGTCGGCCAGGAAGACCGGCACGCCGATCTTCGACAGGCCCTGGGCGAGGGTCTGCAGGGTGACGGTCTTGCCGGTGCCGGTGGCGCCGGTGATCAGGCCATGCCGGTTCGCGAGCTGGGGCAGCAGCACCAGTTCGGCCTTGGCGTTCTTGGCAATCAGGATGAGATCGGTCATGGCGATACGGGGTCAATCAATGGGGGTGCGTCCCCGCGACTCGGCCGGACGGGCGGGTCGGCGGCGAAGGGCCGGCATGCTAAAATCCGCGACCGATTATAGAGCGTCACCCCGGCGTCAAACCGCCGAACCGCTGTCTGCGCGCGCTCGATTCCATTGCATTTCCGCTCGGAGAGTTTCATGGCCGGTCATTCCAAATGGGCCAATATCAAGCATAAGAAAGCCGCTGCCGACGCCAAGCGCGGCAAGATTTGGACGCGCCTGATCAAGGAAATCACCGTCGCGGCCCGGCTGGGCGGCGGCGACGTCGACTCCAACCCGCGCCTGCGCCTGGCCATCGACAAGGGCACCGACGCCAACATGCCCAAGGACAACATCCAGCGCGCCATCCAGCGCGGCGTGGGTGGCCTGGAAGGCGCGCACTACGAAGAAATCCGCTACGAAGGCTACGGCATCAGCGGCGCGGCCATCATCGTCGACTGCATGACCGACAACCGCACGCGCACCGTGGCCGAAGTGCGTCACGCGTTCGACAAGCACGGCGGCAACATGGGCACGCAGGGTTCGGTGGCCTTCATGTTCGACCATGTCGGCCAGTTCATCTTTGCGCCCGGCACGCCGGAAGACAAGCTGATGGACGCAGCGCTGGAAGCCGGCGCCGAAGACGTCGTCACCAACGACGACGGCTCGATCGAAGTCCTCTGCCCACCCAACGATTTCGCCAAGGTCAAGGCCGCGCTGGAAGGCGCCGGCTTCAAGGCGGAGCTGGCCGAGGTCATCATGAAGCCGCAGACCGAAGTCGAGTTCACCGGCGACGACGCGGCCAAGATGCAGAAGCTGCTCGACGCCCTGGAGAACCTGGACGACGTGCAAGAGGTGTACACCAACGCCGTCATCGGGGAGTAACACCCGAGACGCGCACACAACGGCGATCGGACCCACGATCGCCGTTTGTTTTTTCAGAATTCGAGTCTCTCAGCAGGTTAAAGCTATGAAAGTGATGGTTGTCGGTTCGGGCGGACGCGAGCACGCCCTGGCATGGAAGCTGGCACGCTCACCCAAGGTGCAGGTGGTGTATGTGGCGCCGGGCAACGGCGGCACGGCGCTGGACAAGCGCCTGCAGAACGTGCCGATCACCGATCCGGAAGTGCTGGCCGCGTTCGCCGAGCGCGAAGGCGTGCACTTCACCGTGGTCGGGCCGGAAGCGCCGCTGGCCGCCGGCATCGTCGACCTGTTCCGCGCCAAGGGCCTGCGCATCTTCGGGCCGACCCGCGCCGCCGCGCAGCTCGAATCGTCCAAGGATTTCGCCAAGGCCTTCATGCAGCGCCACGGCATCCCGACCGCCAAATACCAGACCTTCGGCAACGCGGCCGAGGCACACGCCTACGTGGACCGCGAAGGCGCCCCCATCGTCATCAAGGCCGACGGCCTGGCCGCCGGCAAGGGTGTGGTGGTGGCAATGACGCTGGAAGAAGCGCACGGCGCCATCGACATGATGCTGGCCGACAACCGCCTGGGCGACGCCGGCGCGCGCGTGGTGATCGAAGAATTCCTGGCCGGAGAGGAAGCCAGCTTCATCGTCGTCTGCGACGGCAAGGACGTGGTGGCCATGGCCACCAGCCAGGACCACAAGCGCCTGCTGGACGGCGACGCCGGCCCCAACACGGGCGGCATGGGCGCCTACTCGCCCGCGCCGGTGGTCACGCCCACGCTGCATGCCCGCGTGCTGCGCGAGATCATCCTGCCGACCATCCGCGGCATGGAGAAGGACGGCATCCCCTACACCGGCTTCCTGTACGCCGGCCTGATGATCGACGCCGACGGCACCCCCAAGACGCTCGAGTTCAACTGCCGCATGGGCGACCCGGAAACGCAGCCCATCATGGCGCGCATGAAGACCGACCTGTTCGACGTGCTCGACCGCGCCATCGACGGCAAGCTCGACGGCATGGAGCTCGACTGGGACCGCCGCACCGCGCTGGGCGTGGTGATGGCGGCCTACAACTATCCCGATACGCCGCGCAAGGGCGATGTCATCACCGGTATCCCGAAGGAGACGGAAGACAGCGTCACCTTCCACGCCGGCACCACGCTCAAGGACGGCGCGCTGACAACCAGCGGCGGCCGCGTGCTGTGCGTGGTCGGCCTGGCCGACACCGTCAAGGCAGCGCAGCGCGCCGCCTACGGCGCAGTGGAGCAGATCCAGTTCGACGGCGCGCAATACCGCAAGGACATCGGCCACCGCGCCATCCGCCGCTAACGCCATGCAACCTGCCGCGCCGATGCCCCACCGCGGGGCGGCGCGGTCGCCGTCACCCAGGGTGATCCCCCGGCTTGCCCGGGCGGCGCGCCCGCTACAATGGTGACAACCGTATGACTGGGCCGCCGCAGCGGCCCCTCCCGACCCGATGGATACCCAAGCCGTCCGAGCCTACCTGCTGGATCTGCAGGACCGCATCACCACCGCCGTCGGCACGCTCGACGGCGGCACGTTCGTCACCGACACGTGGGACAAGCCGCCCACCGAACGCCTGCGCGGCAGCGGCCGCACCTGCATCCTGGAGAACGGCGCCGTGCTGGAGCGCGGCGGCGTGGGCTTCTCGCACGTGATGGGCGACACCCTGCCGCCGTCGGCCACGGCCAACCGGCCCGAGCTGGCCGGGCGCGGCTTCGAAGCGATGGGCGTGTCGCTGGTGTTCCACCCGCGCAACCCGTACGCGCCGACCGTGCACATGAACGTGCGCTGCTTCGTCGCGCAGCGGCCCGACGCCGAGCCGGTCTGGTGGTTCGGCGGCGGCATGGACCTGACCCCCTACTACGGCTTCGCGGAAGACGCCGCGCATTTCCACCGCACCTGCAAGCAGGCGCTGGAGCCGTTCGGTGAAGAGCTCTACCCGCGCTTCAAGCAGTGGTGCGACGACTACTTTTACCTGAAGCACCGCAAGGAAGCGCGCGGCGTCGGCGGCATCTTCTTCGACGATTTCGCCGAGCTCGGCTTCGAGCGCAGCTTCGAGATGATGCGCGCGGTCGGCGACGCGCTGCTGCCGGCCTGGCTGCCGATCGCCGAGCAGCGCCACGCCACGCCGTACGGCGAGCGCGAGCGCGCGTTCCAGGCCTATCGCCGCGGCCGCTATGTCGAATTCAACCTGGTGTTCGACCGCGGCACGCTGTTCGGCCTGCAGAGCGGCGGGCGGACCGAGTCGATCCTGATGTCGATGCCGCCCGTGGCCAACTGGCGCTACGACTGGCAGCCGGAGCCGGGCTCGCCGGAAGCGGCGCTCTACACCGACTTCCTGCCGGCGCGCGATTGGGTATGACGCCTCCCGATCTTGGCCGCCCCTATCGCCTGGGCCTGCTGGGCGGCACCTTCGACCCGCCGCACGTCGGCCATCTCGCCCTGGCCGAACTGTGCATCGCCCAGCTCGATCTGGACGAGCTGGTATGGATCCCGACCGGCATGTCGTGGCAGAAGGCCGCCGACATCACGCCCGCCCCGCTGCGGCTGGCGATGACCGAGCTGGCGGCCCGGGCCGTGCGCCCAGGCCGCGCCCGCGTGCGCGTCAGCACCATGGAGGTCGAGCGCAGCGGCCCCAGCTACACCATCGACACCGTGCGCGAGCTGCGCGGCGCCTATGGCCCCGACACCTCCATGGCCTGGCTGATGGGCGCCGACCAGCTGGTCGGCCTGGACACCTGGCACGGCTGGCAGGACCTGTTCGAATACGTGCACCTGTGCGTGGCCACGCGCCCCGGTTTCGACCTGCACGCGCTGCATGCGCCGGTGCAGCTCGAGCTCGACATGCGCCGCGCCGGCCCGGCATTGATACAATGCGCACCCGCCGGCCGCATGTGGATCGACCAGACCCTGGCCGTCGACCTGTCGTCCACCCGCCTGCGCCAGCAGCTTGCCGCCGGCGAGCGCTGCGACGCCGACCTGCCGGCCGGCGTGGCCGACCTGATCCAGTCGCATGCGCTGTACCGCCGTGCCGATGGCACGGTCAGTGCTTGATCCGATTTTTGACCGCCTTTTTTCCCGCCCCCAACGTTCTTCTTACTCAGTATGGATATTCGCAAACTACAACGCGTGATCGTCGACGCGCTCGAAGACGTCAAGGCGCAGGACATCAAGGTCTTCAACACGACCCACCTGACCGAGCTGTTCGACCGCACGGTCATCGCCAGCGGCACCTCCAACCGCCAGACCAAGGCGCTGGCCGCCTCGGTGCGTGACGCCGTCAAGGAAGCCGGCGGCCACGTGATCGCCGTGGAAGGCGAAGACGTGGGCGAGTGGGTGCTGGTCGACTGCGGCGACGCCGTGGTCCACATCATGCAGCCGCAACTGCGCCAGTACTACAACCTGGAAGAGATCTGGGGCGACAAGCCGGTGCGCATCCAGCTCGGCGGCACCAGCGGCCGCGGCCTGCCCAAGGCCAGCGAAGGCTACGACGACGAGGAAGACGAGGCCGAAGAAGTCACGCCGGCCAAGCGCCGCACCACCAAGCCGAAACTGGCCGGCGAGCGCCCGACCAAAGCGGCCGCCCCCGCCAAGAAGACGACCAGCCGCCCGGCCACCAAGCGGGCTTCCGGCACGAGCAAGCCCGCCACGAAGACCGCCGCAAAAACGGCTGCAAAGCGCGCCCCGGCCAAGCGCGCATCGTAATCCCGCGCGGGCAGCCTCGCCATGCAGTTGCTGATCGTCGCAGTCGGGCACAAGATGCCGCGCTGGATCGAAGACGGCTTCGCCGAATACGCCAAGCGCATGCCGCCCGAACTGCGCATCGAGCTGCGCGAAATCAAGCCGGAGCAGCGCTCCGGCAGCCGCACCGCCGCCACCGTCATGCAGCTCGAAGCCGCGCGCATCGAAGCCGCGCTGCCCAAGGGCTGCCGCATCGTCGCGCTGGACGAGCGCGGCAAGGACCTGACCACGGCCGCACTGGCCGACGCCCTCACCGGCTGGCAGCGCGAGGGCGGTGACGTCGCCCTCATCATCGGCGGCGCGGATGGGCTGGACCCGGCGCTCAAGGCGCGCGCCCACATGCTGATGCGCCTGTCGAGCCTGACGCTGCCGCACGGCATGGTGCGCGTGCTGCTGGCCGAGCAGCTCTACCGCGCATGGAGCATCACGCAGAACCACCCCTACCACCGCGTGTGACGATGGAACCGACCGCCGCGCCGCATCCGCACCTGTACCTCGCCTCGCAAAGCCCGCGCCGACAGGAGCTGCTGCGCCAGATCGGCGTGCGCTTCGAACTGCTGCTGGCCGACGGCGACGAAGACGCCGAAGCGCTCGAAGCCGTCCTGCCCGGCGAGACGCCCGACGACTACGTCCAGCGCGTCTGCGCCCTCAAGGCCCAGGCCGCTGCCCGCCGCCGCGGCGCGCGCGGCCTGCCCGCCCGGCCGATCCTCACGTCCGACACCACGGTCTGCCTCGGCGGCGAGATCCTCGGCAAGCCCGCCGATGCGGCCGACGCGCACCGCATGCTGCGCGGCATGTCCGGCCGCGAGCACCGCGTGCTGACCGCCGTCACCGTCGTCACCGCGGACGGCACGCCGATGCACGCGCTGTCCGTCTCACAGGTGCGCTTCGCCGTGCTGACCGATGTCGACATCGCCCGCTACATCGCCAGCGGCGAGCCCTTCGGCAAGGCCGGCGCCTACGGCATCCAGGGCCGCGCGGCCGCCTTCGTCGCCCATATCTCGGGAAGCTATTCGGGTATCATGGGCCTGCCCCTGTTCGAGACAGCCGCGCTGCTCGCCCAGGCGGCCATCACGCTTTAGCCCGCACCCCGACCGGCCGCACGATCGCACGCCGGACCGCGTGCGAGGGCCGGTTTCAAGACACGCTTCAGGCGAGCATGGCCAGCCCTGGAGGCGGGTGCTGAAACCCGCTCTCTTGGTATTCCGCCCATGTCCGAAGACATCCTCGTCAATATCACCCCGCAAGAAACGCGCGTAGCCATCGTCCAGCAGGCCGCCGTCCAGGAACTCCACATCGAACGCACGCTGACGCGCGGGCTGGTCGGCAACATCTATCTCGGCAAGGTCGTGCGCGTGCTGCCGGGCATGCAGTCGGCCTTCATCGACATCGGGCTGGAGCGCGCGGCCTTCCTGCACGTGGCCGACATCTGGCACCCGCGCGAAGCCAAGGACGCCCCGGCCGCCCCGCACGTCGCCATCGAGAAGACGCTGTTCGAAGGCCAGGCGCTGACGGTGCAGGTCATCAAGGACCCGATCGGCACCAAGGGCGCGCGGCTGTCCACGCAGATCAGCATCGCCGGCCGCACGCTGGTCTACCTGCCGCAAGACCCGCACATCGGCATCTCGCAGAAGATCGGCAACGAGACCGACCGCGAGGCGCTGCGCCAGCGCGTGACCCGCATGGTGCCGGCCGACGAGCGCGGCGGCTTCATCGTGCGCACCATCGCCGAGGAAGCCACCGACGAAGAACTGGCCAACGACGTCGCCTACCTGCGCAAGATCTGGGCGACCATCCGCCACAACGCCACCACCCTGCCCGCGCCGTCGATCCTGTACCAGGACCTGAACCTCGCCCAGCGCGTGCTGCGCGATTTCGTGACCGACGACACGCGCAGCATCCAGGTCGATTCGCGCGAGAACTACCAGAAGCTGATCGAGTTCGCGCAGGAATACACGCCCGCCGTGGTGGAGCGCCTGACCCACTACACTGGCGAGCGGCCGATCTTCGATCTATACAACATCGAGGCGGAGGTCGAGCGCGCGCTGTCGCGCCGGGTCGACCTGAAGTCCGGCGGCTACCTGATGATCGACCAGACCGAGGCGATGACGACCATCGACGTCAACACCGGCGGTTACGTGGGCGCGCGCAACTTCGACGACACCATCTTCAAGACCAACCTGGAAGCGGCGCACACCATCGCGCGCCAGCTGCGGCTGCGCAACCTGGGTGGCATCATCATCATCGACTTCATCGACATGGAGTCCGGCGAGCACCGCGACGCCGTGCTGGCCGAGCTGCGCCGCGCGCTGGCGCGCGACCGCACGCGCATCACGGTCAACAGCTTCTCGCAGCTGGGCCTGGTGGAGATGACCCGCAAGCGCACGCGCGAATCGCTCGCGCACGTGCTGTGCGAGCAGTGTCCGGTGTGCCAGGGCAAGGGCCAGGTGAAGACGCCGCGCACGGTGTGCTACGACATCCTGCGCGAGATCATGCGCGAATCCCGCCAGTTCAACCCGCGCGAGTTCCGCATCCTCGCCTCGCAGTCGGTGATCGATCTGTTCCTGGAAGAGGAAAGCCAGCACCTGGCGATGCTGGGCGACTTCATCGGCAAGCCGATCTCGCTGCAGGTGGAATCGGCGGCGGCTAGCCAGGAGCAGTACGACATCATTTTGATGTGATCCAAGCGCACCTTTTCAGGACGATGCCCGAAGTGGCCCCTGCCCCGCATGGCATCGCCTAGAATTTTTCCATCACCCGAACACCACGCCGCGGCGCGCCCGATGCCGTGCGCAGCGGGCACGCCGGTGGCGAAGCGAGATCGCCATGTCCGAGCAGCCGATGCCGCCCCAAGAGGTCTACGAGGGCTTTGAGATCCACGTCCTGCCGAGCCCGTCGCCGCTCGACAGCACACGCTACACGTACATCGGTTACGTGTGCCATCCCGGCGCCGATCCGGCCCTGCCTGGGCATACGGTGCCCTTCCATGCCGACGGCGACGAGCGCTTCCGCAACCCCGAAGACGCCATCGAGGAAGCACTGCGCGTGGGGCACAGCATCATCGATGGCACGCACCCGGATCTGTCGGTGCTATCGCTGGTGACACACGGGTACTGACGCCGTTGCGGCGTCACGTCATGCAACGGCGTCCGACGCTCATTTTTCGCGCGGCAGCCGCCCCAGCAGATAAAACTCGTCATTCGGCCGCATCGAGATCACATTGGCGATCCGGTTCGACAGGCCGAAGAACGCCGTGATGCCGGCGATGTCCCAGACGTCCTCGTCGGTGAAGCCGTGCACGTGCAGCGCGTCGTAGTCGGCTTCGTTGACGGTGTGCGAGGCGGTGCAGACCTTCATCGCGAAATCCAGCATGGCGCGCTGGCGCGGCGTGATGTCGGCCTTGCGGTAGTTGACGGCCACCTGGTCGGCGATAAGCGGCTGCTTTTCGTAGATCCGCAGGATGGCGCCATGCGCGACCACGCAGTACAGGCACTGGTTGGCGGCGGAAGTGGCCACCACGATCATCTCGCGCTCGCCCTTGGTCAGGCTGCCGGCTTCGCGCAGCATCAGCGCATCGTGGTAGGCGAAGAAGGCGCGGCACTCGTCGGGCCGATGGGCCAGCGCGAGGAAGACGTTGGGCACGAAGCCGGTCTTTTCCTGCACGGCGAGGATGCGCTCGCGGATATCCCCGGGGATGTCCGCGAGCTCGGGCACGGGAAAGCGGCTAATGGGAGGGTGGCTGGGCGGCGTGATGGCTGTCATGGCGTCTCCTGAAGTGTCGTCGGAGACCCCCGGACCCGCCGCCCGGAGGCCCTATTGCGTGGCGAACTGGATGCGATGCAATCCAGCATACAACCCATCGCGATCGAGCAGCTCGCGGTGCGTGCCGGCCTCGACGATCTGGCCGTGTTCGAGCACGACGATGCGGTCGGCATTCTCGATGGTCGACAGGCGGTGCGCGATCACCAGCGTCGTGCGGCCCTGCATCAGGGCTTCCAGCGCGGCCTGCACCTGGCGCTCGGACTCGGAATCGAGCGCGGAGGTGGCTTCGTCCAGGATCAGGATCGGCGCGTCCTTGTAGACGGCGCGGGCGATCGCCAGGCGCTGGCGCTGGCCGCCGGACAGCTTGGAGCCGTTGTCACCGATGTTGGTGTCGACGCCATCAGGCAGGTTGTCGACCACGTCGGTCAGGTAGGCGGCTTCCAGCGCACGACGCACGCGCGCCATGTCGATCTCGGAGGCATCGCGCGCGCCATACGCCACGTTGGCGGCGATGGTGTCGTTGAACAGCACCACGTCCTGGCTCACGAAGGCGATCTGGCGGCGCAGATCCTGCAGCGACAGGTCGGCCAGCGCGTCGCCGTCGAGCACGATGCGGCCAGAGGTCGGCTCGAAGAAGCGCGGCAGCAGGTTGACCAGCGTGGTCTTGCCGCTGCCCGACGGGCCCACCAGCGCGACGATCTCGCCCGCCTTGACGTGCAGATCGATGCTGTCGAGCGCCGCCCGGCCGTCCGGGCCGTAGCGGAAGGTGACGTGCTCGAAGCGCAGGTCGCCGCGCGCGCGGTCGATGTGCTTGCCGCCGTCCTGGGGCTCGATCGGCGTGTCGATCAGGCCGAAGATGAACTCGGCGGCAGTCAGGCCGCGTTGCATCGGCTGGTTGACGTCGGTCAGGTGCTTGAGCGGCGAGATCAGCAGCAGCATCGCCATCACGAAGCCGGTGAAGCCGCCGACGGTGGTCTGGTTGGCTTGCGCCTGCACCATCGCGATCGCCAGGATGACGGACAGCGCCAGCGCCGCCAGGAACTGCGTCACCGGCTGGTTCAGGCCGCCGGCCACGGCCATGCGCATGGCGTAGCCGCGCAGGCGGTTGGTCATGGCATTGAAGCGGCGTGACTCGTAGGCCTCGCCGCCGTGCAGCTTGACGACCTTGTAGCCGCCGGCCGCCTCCTCCACCACGTACGCGGCTTCGTTGGTCAGGTTCTGGTGCTCGCGATTGAGCGAACGCAGGCGGCGGTTGATGCGCGACATCAGGAACCCGATGACCGGCAGGATCACGGCCACCACCAGCGTCAGGCGCCAGTTGGTATAGAAGAGGAAGATCAGCAGCGCCAGCACCGTCATCGAATCGCGCACCAGCGTGATGAACACGCCGGTCAGCACCTGCAGCACCTGGTTGACCTCGAAGATGACGGCGTTGATGAGCGAGGCCGCCGTATTGCGCTGGTAGAACGCCGCCGGCGCCTGCAGCAGGCGCTCGAACATCTTCATGCGCAGGTTCAGCAGCACCTTGTTCGACACCAGGCTCAGGAAGTACGTGGCCCCGAACTGCGCGACGCCGCGCACTACCGCGATGCCGACCAGCATGGCCGGCACCCGCCACAGCTTGCCGGCGTATTCGCCGCCGAAGCCCTGGTCCAGCAGGTCCTTCACCACCTTGGGGATGATCCCCTCGGTGGCCGCCACCACGCCCATGGCGACCATGGCGAGGATGAAGCTGCTGAGTTCGGGACGCAGGTAGGTCCACAGGCGCTTGAAGTGGCCCGGCTGGCTGGCCGCGGGCGGCTGGGAAGACGAAGAAGAAGTCACTGCCATGAAGATCGGAGAGAAATCGGACCGGCCACCGCGATCGGCGCCGGCAACGCATTAGAGCACAGGCACACCGGGCCGCAGCCGGCGCGTGAGGTCGTTGCGGCGCAGGTCCCACCGCAGGGCGGAGGTGAGTTCCGGCTCCGGCAGGCGCCAATCCGCGCCGGCCGGCGTGCCGCGCCGAAGGAAATACTTGTCGAAGGTCGACTGCGACAGCCCCCACTTGTTGAGGAACTGGCGGCGGCCGTCGTTCTTCTTGACCTTGCCGGTCGACTTGCACTGGAAGTGGTAGACCAGCGAGTCGCCCGCGCCCAGGAAGATGCGGCAGCCGGCGTGCCACAGCTTCATGGAAAAGTCGTTGTCGCTGCTCATGCCGGGCGTCAGCTCGCTGCTGTAGCCGCCCAGCTTGAACCACCAGCGCCGGTGCACCAGGGTCGGCGGCCAGGTCGCGCCGAGCCAGTCGCCGCGCGCCAGGCGCGGCACATCCGCCAGCAGGCGGGCCGCGTCGAACGTGTCGGCGTCGCGGCCGTAGTTGCCCACCACCACGCACGGGTTGCCCGTATCGACCGGCTCGATCATGGTGCCCGACAGCATGAACAGATCGGTGTCGAGCGTGTCCAACCGGCGCAGCAGCGCGGTGTCCCAGCCCGGGCAGCAGACCATGTCGTCGTTCAGGTACACGATGTAGTCGTGCCGGGCCAGCATGGCCGATTCGTTGACGGCCAGGCAGATGCCGACATTCCCGGGAGAATGCGTGTGATCGAGCCCCTGCTCGCGCACCCACGCCAGCGTGCCGTCGGAGCCGTCGTTGACGTGAACGATGATCTGGTGGTCATGCGCCGAATGGGCGCGGATGCTCTGCACGCACAGCTTGAGCAGCGCGAGGTTGTTCCAGGTCGGCAATAGGATGGAAAACATAGACGAAAAAGTAAGCCGCCGGACGATGGGCCCGCCTGATGCCGGCGGGGTACCGGTATACTCCGGCCCTGGCTGTTCGCGCGGCCGCCGCGCCGCATCGGCGCACGCGGGCGGGCGTGACGGCAACGACAAGATCAAACCGTCGCGTATTGTACAACCGGCCACCCCGGCCTCCGGAGGCACCGCGCGGCGCCGTATCCGCCACGCCGACGGCCCCCTCCTCCCACGGCTTTTCTGATATGCCCGGCAAGCTGACCGCCACCATCCTGACGCGCAACGAAGCGGCCAACATCGGCGACTGCATCGACTCGCTCGCGCAACTGGCCGACGAGGTGATCGTGCTGGACTCGGGCAGCACCGACGCCACCCGCGACATCGCCCGGGCACGCGGCGCCAACGTCATCGAGGACGACGGCCCCTGGCCCGGCTTCGGCCCCCAGAAGAACCGCGCGCTCGACCGGGCCACCTGTGAGTGGGTGCTGTCGATCGACGCGGATGAGCGCGTGCCGCCGGAACTGGCCCAGGAGATCCGCACCGCCATGGCCCGGGCCGATGCGGATGCCTACGCCATCCCCCGGCTGTCGCAGTTCTGCGGCGCCTGGGTGCATCACAGCGGCTGGCGCCCCGACCATGTGATCCGGCTGTTCCGGCGCGGCAAGGCCCACTTCTCGGAGAGCCTGGTCCACGAAAGCCTGCAGGTGACGGGCAACGTTGCCCGGCTGCGCACCTCGCTGCTGCACTACAGCTACACCTCGATGGACCAGGTGCATCGCAAGAGCGCGCAATACGCGGAAGCCGGCGCGCGGGATCTCGCCCAGCGCGGCAAGCACATCGGCGCGCTGTCGCCGGCGCTGCACGGCACGTGGGCGTTCGTGCGCACGCTGGTGCTGCGGCGGGGGTTCCTGGATGGCGGCACCGGCCTGGCCATCGCCAGGATGAACGCCACGGTCAGCTACCGCAAATACCGGCGGGCACGCGAACTGGCGAGCGGCGCGAACCACCGGCCGTGACGCGCCGGCGGCAGGCGCGGCCCCGGCGGAAGCCGCGGCCTCAGCGCCCGGCCGCCTCGTCGGACGGCTGGACCACGAGCTGCGCGGGCAGGTTCGGCTCCCAGCCGCGCAGGTCGCCGGTCGGGTACTGCCGCAGCGCATAGAGCAGCCGCTTGAGGCGCCCGACCAGGCCGGGATGCGGCACCGTCGCCAGCGCCTGCGCCCCGGCGCGCGCCGTGGCCCGCACGTAGCCGTGCGTGAACTCGTGCTGGGAAATGCCCCACTTGAGCAGGAACTCCCGGCCGCCGCGGTTGCGCCGCACCCGGCGCGTGGTCGAGCAGCCGAAGTGGTAAATCGTGCTGCCCCCCACCACGCGGAAGATCCGGCAGCCCACCAGCCAGAGCTTCATCAGGAAATCGTCGTCGCTGCTCATGCCGGGGCCGAACTCGATGCTGTAGCCGCCGACCAGGTGCCACAGCCGGCGGTTCAGCAGCATCGGCTGCACGGCGAAACCGTCGCGGTCCGGCAACGGCGGCTGCGAGGCCACGTACGACAGCAGGCCCGTTTCGTTGAAATTGTCCGGCCCGGTGCCGAAATCCGCCACGCTGACCTGCACGTTGCCGGTATCGACCGGTTCGATCAGCTGCGCGGCCAGATAGGCGAACCGGTCGCCGACCTGACGCACGGCCGACTCGAACGCCCGGTCCCAGCCCGGCGTGCAGACCATGTCGTCGTTCATGAACAGGATCCAGTCATGCGTGGCCAGGCGCGCCGCGTCGTTGAGCGCGAGGCAGACGCCGACGTTGCCCTTGCTCCACGTATGGCGCAGCCCCTGGGCGCGCACCCATTCGAGGGTGCCGTCCGTGCCTTCGTTGACGTGCACGATGATCTCGTGCTCGAACGCGGAATGGCGCCGGATGCTCTCGATGCACAGCTGCAGATACGGCAGATTGTTCCAGGTCGGGATCAGGATACTGAACATCGCGCTCAACGCTCGGTAGGGGAAGACGTGCCTGCCTCGGACGCAGGACCGGTGTGCGAGGCGATGCCCGCCAGGCTGGCGATGACGGCCGCGTAGAAGGATGCCGTCATCTTCAGGGTGAAGATCTCGACCGTCAGGCCGAAGACGAAAAACGCCAGCGCGAAGACCGCCCCCATCAGCGCAGCCCGGCGCATCGGTGCGGCCGTCGCCTTCAGGCAGCGCCAGCACAGCAGGCCCGGCACCAGATGGATCGCCACGATCGACAGGCCGCCCACGAGGCCGAAGTTGGCCGTGTAGGCGAGCAGCTGGTTGTGCGCCTCGCCGCGGCCCAGTTGTGCGGCGGTGGCGCTCATCCGGCCGGCATCGACCAGCGCCTGCAGGCTGTCGGCAAACCCGCCCGGCCCCAGGCCGAAGATCGGGTGCTTCGGGATCAGCATCAGCGCGGCCTGGTAGATCTGCAGCCGGATCCCGATGGAGGTGTCCTTCTGGCCCTGCGCATACTGGGCCAGGTCCACCCACACCATGTGGATCCGCTCGTGGATCGTGCCGGACACGGCGTACAGCACGGCCACGCCGAGCACGGCCACGGCAGGCACCAGCACCCGCCACCGCGCCGGCTTGTCGCGGCCGCGCGCGACCGCCACCAGCAACAGGATGAACGGCAGGGCCACCCATCCGCCCCGGGAGCCGGTCAGCAGCGAAGCGACCAGGCCGGCCAGCAGCCCGCCGACCTTCAGCAGCCGCACGGCGAGCGGATCCTTGCGCCACCAGTTGATCGACAGCGCGGACAGCACGCCCAGGATCAGCGCGATGTCACCAAAGTGGATCGGATTCAGGAACGCGCTGCCCATCCGGCCCTCGCCCCAGTCGCGCGCCGCCCACAGGCCGACGCCCAGCGCCGCCAGCGCCCCCGCGGCGAACGACCCGTCGGCCCAGCGCAGCGCGCGCAGCGGCGCCCGGCGCAGCAGCAGGAACAGCGGGACCGCCGCCAGAAAGCGCGCGGGCGCATCGAAGGCGTTCCAGCGCAGTTGCCCATGCCACGCCTCGCTCAGGATCACGGCGGCCAGCGGCATGCACAGGGCCCAGCCCGTCAGCCGAACCAGCCGGTCGGCCCCCTCCGGCGTGGCCGGCCCGGACAGCGCGCGGCGGACGGCCACCCCGGCGCCGAGCGAGAGGACGCCGGCGGCAATCAGCAGCGCGCTGGCGCTGCCCTGCTTGAGCACCGTCAGCACGGGGTAGATCAGCAGAAACACCGCCAGCGGCGCGTACCACCGGTCGGCGCGGACGGAATGCTTGTCGGACCAGTTCATCATCGTTGTATGCGGCTCCCCCGCGCGCCGCCCTGGCGTTCCGTCCGGTGCCGGCGGCGCGATCAGGCTGGCGAGTATACGTTGCCGGTTTGGCGGACCCGCGAGGCTCAGCCGTAGATCATGTAGACGTTCTCGGTCGACAGCGCCGAGCGGAAGCTGGCCAGCACCTCGTCCGATGGCGTCACCTGCCATTGCTCGCCGAGCACGGCTTCGCAGCGCGCGCCGTTGGCGGCATAGCTGATGCGCACGCGCACGCCGGGCACCTGGGCCGCCAGGTGCGGCGTCAGCAGCTCGCGCAGCCGCGTGGCCGACGCATTGTCGCGGAACGTCAGCCCGATCGCGTCGGCATAGCGCGCGCGCGCCTGGGTCAGGTCCAGCACGGCCTCGGCCGTCATCCGCACCCCGCCGGTGAAGGTGTCGTGCCGCGCGTTGCCCTGCACGATCAGCACCTCGTCTTCCTTGAACAGCGCGCGGTTGGCGTCGAACAGCTCGTTGAAGACCGTCACCTCGGTGGCCTCGCTCTGCGAGCCATCATCGAGCATGACGACGATCATCTTGCCGCGCTGGGTCATCTGCGTGCGCAGGCCGACGATCACGCCGGCCACGGTCTTGTTGCGCGCGTCGCGGCTGCCGTAGCCGCCGCCATTATTGCCACTGCCGTTGACCTCGCGGGCGAGGTCGGCGAGCGTCGTGCGGGCAAAGCGGCGGACCTCGTCGCGGCACTCGTCGAAGAGGTGCCCCGACAGGTAGAAGCCCAGCGCCTGCTTCTCTTCCTGCAGCTTGCGCTTGGTGCTCCAGGGCGCCTCGTCGAGCAGCTCCGGGCGATGCTGCTCGGCGTCGTCGCTGCCCATCAGGTCGAACAGCGAGACCTGGTTGGCCGCTGCCGCCTTCTGCTCGGCCGCCTCCATCGCCAGCCCGATCGAGACCAGCAGCTGCGCGCGATTGGCGTTCAGGCTGTCGAAGGCGCCGGCGCGCACCAGCGCCTCGATGGTGCGGCGGTTGACCTGGCGGCGGTCGACGCGCTCGCAGAAGTCGAACAGGTCCTTGAACGGGCCGTCCTCGCGCGCGCGCAGGATGTCTTCGATGGCGCCCTGCCCGCTGCCCTTCACGCCGCCCAGGCCATAGCGGATGGTCTTGGCGTCGGTGGGCGTGAAGCGGTACTGGCTGGCGTTGATGTCGGGCGGCAGCACCGCCAGGCCGTTCTTGCCGCGGGCGTCGTCGTAGAGGATCTTCACCTTATCGGTGTCGTCCATGGCGAGCGACATGTTGGCTGCCATGAATTCGGCCGGGTGATGCGCCTTGAGCCACGCGGTGTAGTACGCCAGCAGCGCATACGCCGCCGCGTGCGACTTGTTGAAGCCGTAGCCCGCGAACTTTTCCATCAGGTCGAAGATCTCGTCGGCCTTCTCGGTGGACAGACCGTCCTTGGCCGCGCCGCCACGGAACAGCTCGCGGTGCTCGGCCATCTCTTCGGCCTTCTTCTTGCCCATCGCGCGGCGCAGCAGGTCGGCGCCGCCGAGCGAGTAGCCGCCCACGATCTGCGCCATCTGCATCACCTGCTCCTGGTAGACCATGATGCCGTAGGTCTCCTTGAGCACCGGCTCGACGCGCGGGTCGGGGTACTCCACCTTCTCGCGGCCGTGCTTGCGGGCGCAGAAGCTGGGGATCAGGTCCATCGGGCCCGGACGGTACAGCGCCACCAGGGCGATGATGTCCTCGAAGCGGTCGGGCTTGGCGTCCTTGAGCATGCCCTGCATGCCGCGGCTTTCCAGCTGGAACACGGCGACCGTGTTGGCCGTCTTGAGGATGTCGAACGCCGCCTTGTCGGTCAGCGGAATGTGGCTGCAGTTCCAGTCCGCCTTGGACGGATCGAGCGTGCGGATGTAGCGCTCGGCCCAGTCCAGGATGGTCAGCGTGGTCAGGCCCAGGAAGTCGAACTTCACCAGGCCGACGGCTTCCACGTCGTCCTTGTCGTACTGGCTGACGACGCCGGCATCCTCGCCGCCCTGGGTGTAGAGCGGGCAGAAATCGGTCAGCTTGCCCGGCGCGATCAGCACCCCGCCCGCGTGCATGCCGACGTTGCGGGTCATGCCTTCGACGCGCTGGGCGAGTTCGAGCAGCTGCTTGACCTCTTCTTCATTGGCCTCGCGCTCGGCCAGCAGCGGCTCTTCCTTCTTGGCTTCCTCGATGGTGACCAGCTTGCCCGGCTTGAACGGGATCAGCTTGGCCACGCCGTCGACGAAGTTGTAGCCGAGATCCAGCACGCGGCCCACGTCGCGCACCGCGGCCTTGGCGGCCATGGTGCCGAAGGTGGCGATCTGCGAGACGGCGTCCTTGCCGTACTTCTCCTTCACGTAGTGGATGACGCGGTCGCGGCCATGCTGGCAGAAGTCGATGTCGAAGTCGGGCATCGACACCCGTTCCGGGTTCAGGAAGCGCTCGAACAGCAGGTTGTACTTGAGCGGGTCCAGGTCGGTGATGCCCAGCGCGTACGCCACCAGCGAGCCCGCGCCCGAGCCCCGGCCCGGCCCCACCGGCACGCCGTTGTTCTTGGCCCAGTTGATGAAGTCCGCCACGATCAGGAAGTAGCCCGGGAAGCCCATCTTGATGATGGTGCCGGTCTCGAACTCCAGCCGCGCGTAGTACTCGGGCCGCTTGGCCTCGCGCACCGCCTCGTCGGGGAACAGCACGGCCATGCGCTTCTCCAGCCCGTCCTTGGCCAGGTGGACGAGGTAGTCGTCCAGCGACATGCCGTCGGGCGTGGGGAACAGCGGCAGCTTGGGCTTGCCCAGTTCCAGCGTCAGGTTGCAGCGCTGCGCGATCTGCACCGTGTTGGCCAGCGCGGACGGGATGTCGGCGAACAGCGCGCACATCTCGTCCTGCGTCTTGAAATATTGGTCGGTCGTGAAACGCCTGGTGCGGCGCGGGTTGGCGAGCAGATCGCCCTCGGCGATGCAGACGCGCGCCTCGTGCGCAGTGAAGTCGTCCGGCGTCATGAACTGCACCGGATGCGTGGCGACCACCGGCAGCTGCATCGACGCGGCCAGCTTCACGGCCTGCTGGACGTAGGCCTCGGTGCCGGCGTTCCCGGCGCGCTGCAGCTCGATGTAGAACGACGCCGGGAACACCTGCGACCACTGCGTCGCCAGCTTGCGCGCCAGCGCCTCGTTGCCGTTGGCGAGCGCCATGCCGATGTCGCCGCCCATCGCGCCGGACAGCGCCAGCAGGCCGGTGGCCATCGGCGCCTCTTCCACGCCGGGCTCGGTGAACCACTCGGGGGCGATCTCCGCGCGGCCGCGATGCTGGTTGGACAGCCAGGCGCGCGCCAGCAGCATGCACAGGTTCAGGTAGCCCTGCTTGTTGCGCACCAGCAGCAGCAGGCGGCTGGGCTTGTCGCGCTCGTCGTGATTGGTGATCCACACGTCGGCGCCGACGATAGGCTTGACGCCCTTGCCGCGCGCGTCCTTGTAGAAGCGCACCAGGCCGAAAGCGTTGGCAAGGTCGGTCAGCGCCAGCGCGCCCATGCCATCGGCGGCGGCGGCCTTGACGGCCTCGTCCAGGCGGACGTTGCCGTCGA
Source organism: Ralstonia nicotianae (assembly GCF_018243235.1). Taxonomy (NCBI): domain Bacteria; kingdom Pseudomonadati; phylum Pseudomonadota; class Betaproteobacteria; order Burkholderiales; family Burkholderiaceae; genus Ralstonia; species Ralstonia nicotianae. The sequence goes on along the minus strand of NZ_CP046674.1, from coordinate 1,270,876 downwards.
CGACGGAATATTCGGAATGGAGACGGAGATGGACGAAGCGCGGCGAATTCATCCGCGTATTGTACCGGGTGGCTCCCGGCGCAAGACAGGCGCGGCTTGCGCGAACGCGCATCCACCGCCCCGCCACCCTGCCTGGGCCGTTATAATTTCGGCTTACGAATCAACAGGTTACCCAGGCGCCTCGAACCGGCGCGGCAGCACATGCAGATCGTCAACATTTCCGCTTACAAATTCGTCACCCTCAACGACCGCGAGACGCTGCGCCAGGCCCTGCTCGCCGAATGCCAGGCACGCGACCTGAAGGGCACGGCCCTGCTGGCACCCGAGGGCATCAACATCTTCCTGGCCGGCACGCGCGAGGCGATCGACGGCATCGTCGGCTGGCTGCGCGCCGATGCGCGCTTTGCCGACCTGGCGCCCAAGGAAAGCCTCTCCGACCACCAGCCGTTCCGCCGGCTGCTGGTGCGCCTGAAGAAAGAGATCATCACCATGCGCTATCCGCTGATCCGCCCGGAAGACGGCCGCGCGCCATCGGTGCCGCCCGCCACGCTCAAGCGCTGGCTGGACCAGGGCCATGACGACGACGGCCGCGAGGTGGTGATGCTCGACACGCGCAACGGCTTCGAAGTCGCGGTCGGCACGTTCCGCGACGCGGTCGACTACGGCATCCGGAAATTCACCGAATTCCCGCCCGCCATCGCCGCGCACAAGGACGATTTCGCCGGCAAGACAGTGGTGTCGTTCTGCACCGGCGGCATCCGCTGCGAAAAGGCAGCCATCCACATGCAGGAGATCGGCCTGCAGCACGTCTACCAGCTCGAAGGCGGCATCCTCAAGTACTTCGAGGAAGTCGGCGCCGACCACTACGACGGCGACTGCTTCGTCTTCGACCACCGCACCGCGCTCAACGCCGAGCTGCTGCCCGCCGGCCCCAAGCAATGCTTCGCCTGCCGCGCGGTCGTCACGCCGGAAGAGCAGCAGTCCGCCGACTACATCCCCGGCCAGCGCTGCCCGCACTGCGCCGACCACCAGGCCCGCGCCGCCACATGAGGCGCGGCGTCGCCAGCCCCCGGTCCTGATCGCCACCCCCAATGAAAAACGCCGGACATGCCGGCGTTGTCTTGTTGGCGATGCGCCGCGCTTACTGGCGGCCGCGCACGAACTGCCGGGTCACGGCGACGATGCGCTCGCCGAACAGCCTGGCGGTCTCCAGGTCGCCGGGCAGCGGCCCCTCTTCCGGGCTCGCATCCGACGGCGCCTGCGACAGCGCGCCGCCGAAGCCGCCCATGTAGTTGATGTCGTTGCGGGTGGCAGCCTTGCTGCTGGCCGGCATCATGCCGGTGCCCACCCAGATCATCCCGTGCTGCTGCGACAGCGTCCACAGGTACTGGATCGATGCGTACTTGTCGCCGTTCATCGATGCGGAGTTGGTGAAGCCCGCGGCGATCTTGTCCTTCCATTGGCCGGTGAACCAGGCCTTGGACGAGGCATCGGCGAATTTCTTGAAGTCGCCCGACACGCCGCCCATATAGGTCGGCGCGCCGAAAACGATGGCGTCGACGCCGGCCAGCAGTGCCCAGGTCTGGTCATTGACGTCGGCCACCGAGATCAGGTGCGCTTCGGCGCCGGCGGCCTGCACGCCCGCGAACACCGCCTCGGCCTGCTTCTTGGTATGGCCATAACCACTGTGATAAACGACTGCAACTCGTGCCATGGGAATCCTCTCTGGGTTGAAAGACACAACAAGGGGACGAACGGAATGGCCAGGGCGCACGCCTGCATGCGCCCCGCCAGCCCGGCCGATCAGGGCAGATCGAACACCAGCACCTCGCTGCCCTCGCCCCCCGACAGCGTGACGGTCGGCTCCCGCGTCAGCTTAGCCGCATCGCCGCCCGACAGCGGCGTGCCGTTGACCTCGACCTTGCCGCGCACCACGTGCACATAGGCGCGGCGACCGTCGGCGAGGGGCAGCGTGGCGGCCTCGGCGCCATCGAAACGGCCGGCGTACAGGGCCATGTCCTGGTGCACCCTGACCGAATCGTCGCGTCCGTCGGCGCTGGCGATCAGGCGCAGCCTGCCACGCTTCTGCGACGCCTCGAAATGGCGCTCCTCGTAGCCCGGCGCGAGATCCTGCTGCGCAGGCAGCACCCAGATCTGCAGGAAGTGCGTGGTCTGGTCCGGCGCATGGTTGAACTCGGAATGACGCACGCCGGTCCCAGCCGTCATGCGCTGCACGTCGCCCGGGCGCAGCACGCTGCCGTTGCCGAGGCTGTCCTTGTGCGCCAGTTCACCGTCGAGCACGTAGCTGATGATCTCCATGTCGCGATGGCCGTGCGTACCGAAGCCCATGCCGGGCGCGACGCGGTCTTCGTTGATGACGCGCAGCGGCCCGAAGTGGACGTGGTCCGGATCCATGTACTCGGCGAACGAAAAGCTGTGGTACGACTGGAGCCAGCCGTGGTCGGCGTAACCGCGCTCCTGGGAGGGTCGGATTTCAATCATTTTGATGAATCTCCTATCCAAATACTGCATTGATGGGATCAATGGTACGATGGTTGGCCGTATTCTGGCCAAACGGCTTTGATCCATCTCATCAAATTTTCTGAATAATGGCGCTCTCCCTCGAATCCCTGGAAGTGCTGGACGCGATCGAACGCAAGGGCAGTTTTGCCGCCGCCGCGCACGAACTGGGCAAGGTGCCGTCGGCACTGACCTACGTGGTGCGCAAGCTGGAGGACGACCTGGACGTGCTGCTGTTCGACCGCCGCCGCCACCGCGCCGAACTGACGCCCGCCGGCCGCGCGCTGCTGGACGAAGGCCGCCACCTGCTGCAGGCCGCCGACGAGCTGGCCCGCCGCGTCAAGCGCCTGGCCACCGGCTGGGAAGCGACGCTGACCATCGTGATGGACGACCTCGTCCACTTCCGCGCGCTGATGCCGGTGATCCAGGACTTCTATGCAGAGAACACCGCCACCCGCCTGCGCTTCTGCCGCGAAGTGCTGGCCGGCAGCTGGGATGCGCTGCTCTCCGGGCGCGCCGATCTGCTGATCGGCCCCGCGCACATCGCGCCGGTGCAAGGCGTGCAGACGCGTCCGCTGGGCGAGATTCCCTTCGTCTTCGCGGTGGCGGCGCATCACCCGCTGGCGCAGCTGGAGGAACCCCTGCCCGCCAGCGCCATCGCGCGCCACCGCATCGTGGCGGTGGGCGACACCTCGCGCAACCTGCCGCCGCGCACCGTCGGCATCATGGCCGGCCAGGACACGCTAGTGGTGCCGGCCATGGCCGACAAGGTCCAGGCGCAGATCCGCGGCCTCGGCTGCGGCTGGCTGCCGAGGCCGCTGGCGCAGCCCTACCTGGATTCCGGCGTGTTGGTGGCCAAGGCCACGGTGGAGGACCGCCGCGCGGGCAACTTCCAGATCGCCTGGCGCACCAACATGCGCGGCAAGGCACTGCAGTGGTGGGTCGACAAGCTTGAAGACCCGCGCCTGGCGCAGGCCCTGCTGATGCAGTAGACCCTCCGATCGCGCACAATAGCGCCATCGGCCCTTGCCCGACGCCCGGAGTCCCGCGTTGTCCCAAGCCAATCTCGAATTCCCCGAATCCGTTGCAGCGGCCCCGCGCGGGCCGTATCGCGGCCGCTTCGCGCCGTCGCCCACGGGGCCGCTGCACATCGGTTCGCTGGTCACCGCGCTGGCGAGCTGGCTCGATGCGCGCGTGCATGGCGGCACGTGGCTCGTACGCATTGAAGACATCGATTTCCAGCGCAATGTGCCCGGCGCCGACCGCGATATCCTTGCCTCGCTCGAAACGCTGGGGCTCGTGCCGGACGAAGCGCCGCAGTGGCAGAGCGCGCACCTGCCCCGCTTCGAAGCGGCGCTGGCGCAGCTGCAGGCGATCGACCGGCTCTATCCGTGCGGCTGCACCCGCCGCGAAATCGCCGACTCCATCACCACGGTCGATGCGCAGGGCCACCTGCGCCACCAGACCCTGATCTACCCCGGCACCTGCCGCAACGGCCTCATGGGCCGCCCGCCGCGCGCCTGGCGCGTGCGCCTGCCGGACGCCGATGCCGCCACGGTCTGCTTCGACGACCGCTGGCAAGGCACGCAATGCCAGAACCTGGCCGAAGCGGTGGGCGATTTCGTGCTCAAGCGCGCCGACGGCATGTGGGCGTACCAGATCGCGGTGGTGGTGGACGATGCCGCGCAGGGCATCACGGATGTGGTGCGCGGCGCCGACCTGCTCGATTCGACGCCGCGCCAGATCTACCTGCAGCGGCTGCTGGGGCTGCCCGCGGTGCGCTACCTGCACGTGCCGGTGGTGGTCAACGCCGCCGGCGAGAAGCTCAGCAAGCAGACCGGCGCACGGGCCATCAACCGCAGCCAGCCGCTGGCCGCGCTGACCGAAGCGGCGCGGCACCTGGGGCTGGAGATCCGCGCAGCGGACATGGAAGGGTTCTACCGGGCGGCCGTCCCGGCATGGGCCCATCGCTTGGCCCAGTTGACGCCGGCGGCCTAGCAGCGGCCACCGCGCTCAGTGCAGCAAGACCGCTCAGCGCTTGCGCGGCACGCCGCCCAGCAGGGCGGCAATCGGGCGCTTGGCGCTGCGCGGGTGACCGCCGGCCGGTGCCGGCTTGGCGGCCTCCGCAGCCTCGGCGGGCACGTTCGACTCGTACGGGCGCGAGAAGAACGGATCCTCCGACGGCCGGAAGGGCGGGCGCACCACGGTATGGTCAAGCACCCGGGCGCCGTTGCGCTCATCGCGCTCGCGGGCCCGACGGATCTCGGTGCGGTTGCGGCGCTCGTCGCGCTCGCGGCGTTCGCGTTCGCGGGCCTGTTCGCCGGTCGGATCGAAATCGGTGAGCGTCTCGCGCGGCAGATTGCGCTTGATCAGCTTCTCGATGTCGGCCAGCAGCCTTTCATCGCCCGGGGCGAACAGCGACAGCGCATCGCCCGAAGCGCCGGCGCGGCCGGTACGGCCGATGCGATGGACATAGTCTTCCGCATTGAACGGCAGATCGAAGTTGATCACGCAGGGCATCTGCGAGATGTCGAGACCGCGCGCCGCCACGTCGGTGGCGACCAGCACGTCGACCGTGCCCTGCTTGAACGCTTCGAGCGTCTGCATGCGCTCAGTCTGGGTCTTGTCGCCGTGGATGGCATTGGCGTTGATCTTCTCGCGCTCGAGCGCCCTCGCCAGGCGCGAACAGCCGATCTTGCTGTTGGAAAACACGATGCACTGACTCGGCAGGCCCTGTTCGGCGCGCTGGCGCAGCAGGTGCACGAGCGCCGCCTGCTTGTGGCCGTCCGGCACGGTGTAGATGACCTGGCGGACGTTGTCTGCGGTGGCGTTGCTGCGCGCCACTTCGATGGTCTGCGGATGGCGCAGGTAGCTCGCTGCCAGCTTCTTGATCTCGGGCGAGAACGTGGCCGAGAACAGCAGCGTCTGCCGGTGCGCCGGCAGCAGGTTGATGATGCGCTGCAGGTCGGGCAGGAAGCCCATGTCGAGCATGCGGTCGGCTTCGTCCAGCACCAGCATGCGCACCTGCGACAGGTTCACGCTGCGCTGCTGCACGTGATCGAGCAGGCGGCCCGGCGTGGCGACGAGAACCTCCACGCCGCGACGCAGCTGCTCGGTCTGCGGATTCATGTCGACACCGCCGAAAACGACCGCGCTGCGCAGCGCCGTGTGCTTCGCGTACTTGGCGACGTTGTCGTAGACCTGGTCAGCCAGCTCGCGCGTGGGCGTGAGGATCAGCGCCCGCACGGGGTGGCGCGCCGGCGAGGCGCTGGTGTTGGCGTCCGGCAGCAGGTTCTGGATGATCGGCAGCGAGAAGCCGGCGGTCTTGCCCGTACCGGTCTGCGCCGCGCCCATCACATCGCGGCCGGCGATCACCACGGGAATCGCGGCGGCCTGGATGGGCGTGGCCCGGGTGTAGCCGCTCTCGGCCAGGGCCCGCAGGATATCGGGGTGCAGGCCGAACGTGTCGAACGTCACAGGATCGCTGGACGGTGCTGCAGACGTTGTCTCAGTGTTCATAGAGGGGAAGGCAGCCTGCCGATCGGCAGGCAGACGCGACGGGCGCGGGCGGAAACGACCGCGAGCGGCGTACGCAAAGTATTGAAAAATCGAAATTTTATCATGCTGGGCCCGGTGCGGGACGCTGAACCGGTGTCGGCAAGCCCTCGCAGGCACCACAGCCAAATTGACACGGATCAAGTCTCGGCATGCCGCCCTGCGCCACCATCGCGGCTTGCCAACCTGCGCCCCGGCCATGGTCACCACCCTCTACGAAACACCTGAGCATGCCTGCCTGATGTTTTCTGACCTGGTCGACGACCACGACGACCAGTCGGTCCAGACCAACCAGTTCCTCGTCGTCGACCATGGCCACGGCGCGCTGATCGACCCGGGCGGCAACATGACGTACAACGCGCTGTACCTGGCGATGAACCAATACTTCCCGCCCAAGCAGCTCGACTATGTGCTGGCCTCGCACGCGGACCCGGACATCGTCGCCTCGGCCGGGCGCTGGCTCACGAGCTCGAACTGCAACATCCTGATCTCGCGCGTGTGGGAACGCTTCCTGCCGCACTTCTGCAACGTGGGCAAGACCGACGGCCGCATCCTGCCGATCCCCGACACCGGCATGGCGATCCCGATCGGGCAGTCGCACCTGCTGGCGGTGCCGGCGCACTTCCTGCACTCGGAGGGCAACTTCCAGTTCTACGATCCGGTGTCGCGCATCCTGTTCTCGGGCGACCTGGGCGCGTCGATGGTCCACGCGGAGATCGCCGCCGCGCCGGTGGAAGATTTCGATGCGCACATTCCGCTGATGGCGCCGTTCCACCGCCGCTACATGAGCGGCAACCGCGTCTGCCGGCTGTGGGCCGAGATGGTGCGCGGGCTCGAGATCGAATGGATCGTGCCGCAGCATGGCCGCGCTTTCCACGGCCCGGCGATGGTCCGCCGCTTCATCGACTGGGTGGAAACGCTCACCTGCGGAATCGACCTGATGACGCAGGAGACCTTCCGCCTGCCCGCGCTGCCCAGGGTGGCGGCCGGCGCCCCGCTCAGGACGCCGCAGCCGTAGCGATCGGGCCCGGCGCGGCCGGCAGGACGATCTTCATCATGGCGCTCGACAGCTCGTGCGCCAGCACATCGGGATCGATGCGCGACGGGTCGTGCCAGGTGTACATGAAACCCATCACGCCGCCCATCGCGTGCGCGGCCACGCGCGCGTCGCCGAAATCGAACACGCCGGTGCGCTTGCCTTCGTCCAGCAGCGCATAGAGGTCGCGGTAGTACGCCCGCGACATCGTGTGCAGCCACTCCACCGTCTCGGAGCGCAGGTACTGGCGGTCGCGGTAGGTCAGCGCGGCGGCGTGGTGGCAGGCGATGCAGCGGCGCGCCATCTCCAGCAGGCAGGCCTGCAAGCGCTCGCGCACAGGCAGCACCGGATTTGCCGTTTCGCGGATGGCCGACAGGCAGACCTGCGCGGCCTCGCGGCACAGGATGTCGAAAATCTCGTACTTGTCCGTGAAGTAGTAGTAGACCGCCGGCTTGGTCACGCCCAACGCGCTGCACAGGTCGCTCATGGTCATGCCGGCATAGCCCTTGGTGTAGAAGAGCTGCCCGGCGGTATCGAGAATCTGGCGGCGGCGCGCCTCCTGGCGCTCGGCGATATGCGGGCGCGTGACCGGCGCGACGGCCTCAGGCGATTCGGCGTCGGCCGACGAACGCGCGTCGGAAACGGTTTTACGGACGGTGGACATGAGCGGCATTTTCGCATGCCGGCCGCAAACACGCCGTGGCGCGCGCGCATCTTTGCGTTGGGTGGCCGCCGGCCGGCCACCCGATGCAATGAAGCAGCCGGCCGGCGCGCGGCGGCCTCAGTCCTGGCGATCGGTGCGCAGCGGCCCGTACTCGATCGGCACCCACGCATAGGCCTTGCCGTCCTTGCGCACATGCCCCAGGCCGGGGAACGGCAGGTGCGCGCCGCCCACCCACAGTTTGTCGTGCGCGGCCTCCGCGAACAGCCTGCGGCGCGTGGCAACGGCCTGCTTCGGATCGACGTCGAACTCCATGGCGACTTCCGGATGCTGGAACTGCACCGCATGGCTGTGCACGATGTCGCCCCACACCAGCAGGCTGCGCCCCTTGGAAGCGAACAGGTAACCGCTATGCCCCGGCGTATGGCCGTTGGCGGTGACCGAGCGCACGCCCGGCAGCACTTCGTCGCCGGGCTTGAACGGTTTCAGCCGGCCGGCCGCGGCATACGGCGCCACGGCATCACGCGCCATCTTGAAGAAGGGCTGCATGTCCTTCGGCTTGGATGCCGCGACGACTTCGCTCAGCCAGAAGTCTGCCTCCGGCGCGGCCACGTAGACTTGCGCGTTGGGGTACGCCGACTGGCCCTGCGGCGTCAGCAGCCCGCAGGCGTGATCGGGATGCAGGTGGGTCAGCAGCACCACGTCGATCTGCTCGGGCTGATAGCCCGCCGCGCGCACATTGCCCAACAGGCCACCCATGGTCGGGCCGAAGCAGGTGCCGGAGCCGGTGTCGACCAGGATCCGCTGGCTGCCGGCATCGATCAGATAGCCGTTCACCGCCGTCTGCATGCCCGGCGTGGACGACACGAACATCCGCGCGAGCAAGCCCTGGATCGACTGCGCGCTCAAGCCCAGCAGCGTCTTCGCGGGCAGGTCGACATAGCCGTCATACAGCGCGGTCACGACATCGTCACCCAGCGCCATGCGGTAGTAGCCCGGCACCTGCGCACGCTGCTGCGTGGCGGGCGCCGCCGCCGCCGTGGTCTGTGCCTCGACTGCACCGGCGGTAGCCAGCAAGGTAGCCGCCAGGGCAGCGGCGCGTGCCGTCCGGGCGGGCATGGAAAGCGTGGGGAACAGTCGCATGGTCTTGGCTCCTCGGGAGATGCGCCGCACGCGTGTCGCAGCGGCGGAAGCCCGGATCATGCCACGCACCGCGCACATGCGCTGACCCCATTCGCGACGGGGGTCTTGCTCAGAGAACGCAGCCAAGCCACCCTGCCGCCGGAGCCGCATCCGCAGCCGGTCCGCTTGATGGACAGCCATCGCCCGAGTGATGAAAAAAGGGGAGACCGAGAGAAAGCGTGGTGGGCCCGGTGGGTTTCGAACCCACGACCAAACGATTATGAGTCGTCTGCTCTAACCCCTGAGCTACAGGCCCTGCGGAAGCGGCAGCCAGAACGGCCGCCGGCAAAAAAGAGGCCCGGCTGGTTAGGCCGGGCCTCGGGCGGGATTTTACCTCGAAAGTGTGGCCAAGCCCACTCGAGACATCACGCCGGCGCTGGATCAGCTCCCCTCGAGGAAGCTCTTCAGCTTGTCCGAACGGCTCGGGTGGCGCAGTTTGCGCAGCGCCTTCGCTTCGATCTGGCGGATACGCTCGCGGGTCACGTCGAACTGCTTGCCGACCTCTTCCAGCGTGTGGTCCGTGCTCATCTCGATGCCGAAGCGCATGCGCAGCACCTTGGCTTCGCGCGGCGTCAGCGAGTCGAGCACGTCCTTCACCACGCCGCGCATGGAGCCATGCAGCGCCGCTTCAGCCGGGGCCAGCGTGTTGGTGTCCTCGATGAAGTCGCCCAGATGGGAGTCGTCGTCGTCACCGATCGGCGTTTCCATGGAGATCGGCTCCTTGGCGATCTTCATGATCTTGCGGATCTTGTCTTCCGGCATCTCCATCTTCTCGGCCAGCGTCGCCGGATCCGGCTCGTTGCCGGTTTCCTGCAGGATCTGGCGCGAGATGCGGTTCATCTTGTTGATCGTCTCGATCATGTGCACCGGAATCCGGATGGTGCGCGCCTGGTCGGCGATCGAGCGCGTGATGGCCTGGCGGATCCACCACGTGGCGTACGTCGAGAACTTGTAGCCGCGGCGGTATTCGAACTTGTCCACCGCCTTCATCAGGCCGATGTTGCCTTCCTGGATCAGGTCGAGGAACTGCAGACCGCGGTTGGTGTACTTCTTGGCAATGGAGATCACCAGACGGAGGTTGGCCTCGGTCATCTCGCGCTTGGCCTCGCGGGCGCGGCGCTCGCCTTCGGACATCTTCTTGTTGACGTCCTTGAGCTCAGCCAGCGGCAGCACCACGCGCGCCTGCAGGTCGATCAGCTTCTGCTGCAGCTCGTGCACGGCCGGGATGTTGCGCTCGACGATGGCGCTGTACGGCTTGCCGTCGGCGACCACCGTGTTGATCCAGCCGAGGTTGGTTTCGTTGCCAGGGAAACGCGAGACGAAATCGCCACGCGACATGCCGCACTTGTCGACCACGATGTTCAGGATCGCGCGCTCGAGCTTGCGCACCTCGTCGACCTGGCCGCGCAGCGTGTCGCACAGGCGCTCGACATTGCGTGCCGTGAAGCGGATCGTCATCAGCTCGTTCTGGATGGCTTCCTGCGCCTTCAGGTACGGCTTGGACTTGTAGCCTTCCTTCTCGAAGGCGCGCCGCATCTTCTCGAACTGGTCGCCGATGATGGCGAACTTCGCCAGCGCGGCCTGCTTGAGCTCTTCGAGCTGGCGCGCGGATGCGGCCGAGCTGCCCGAGCCGTCGTCGTCCTCGTCTTCCTCTTCGTCGCCGCTCTCGTCGGCGTCTTCGTCCTCGAAGTCTTCGTCCTCGTCGCCGGCCTGCGCGGCTTCGGCGGCGTCGGCGTTCGGGTCGATCAGGCCGTCGATGTACTCGTCGATCTTGGCCTCATCGTTGGCCACGCGCTCGCCCATGGCGAGGATCTCGGAGATGGTGACCGGGCAGGCCGAGATGGCCATGACCATGTCCTTCAGGCCGGCCTCGATGCGCTTGGCGATCTCGATTTCGCCTTCGCGGGTGAGCAGCTCGACCGTGCCCATCTCGCGCATGTACATGCGCACCGGGTCGGTCGTGCGGCCGAATTCGGAGTCGACCGTGGACAGCGCGGCTTCGGCTTCCTCTTCCGCCTCTTCTTCCGTGGTCACGGAAGGCGCGTTGTCGTTGAGCAGCAGGGTCTCGGCGTCCGGGGCCTGCTCGTACACGGCGATGCCGATGTCGTTGAGCGTGGCGACCAGCGTGTCCATCGACTCTGCGTCGACCATGTCGTCGGGCAGATGGTCGTTGATTTCGGCGTAGGTCAGGTAGCCGCGCGATTTGCCCAGCTTGATCAGCGCCTTGAGCTTCTGGCGGCGTGCCTCGAGCTCTTCTTCCGACCCGCCTTGCTGCGTTGCAGCAAACTCCTTCAGCAGGGCTTTTTCCTTGGCCTTGCGGTCGCGGGCCTTCTGCTTGTCGGATTTGTGTGCCGGAGCGGCGGGTGCTTCGTCAAATTCTTCAGTCACGTCCGTGCTGCTTTCGTCGTCTGCCTGCGCCCCGGCACGGGGCTTGCGGCCGCGCTTCTTGGGCTCGGCCGCGGCCTCGGCGCGGGGTGCAGGAGAAGTTGGGGTGGGGATGGCCTCTGCCTCGCGAACGGTGCGCTTGGTGTCTGCATCCGCGGCCTTGTTCGGCTTTGCGGTGCTGGTACGAGCGGTACCGGTCTTGGCTGCGCGTGCGCTGGCAGCGGACTCTTTGCTCTCGACTTCGGTGATCTTCGATTTCGCCACGGTGGTTGTCTTACCCTTGAGTGCGACGGAAGCGGCTTCTTTGCCGCCAGGTCTGGCGCTCGTGCTCATCGACGTCGAGACCTTGCCTGAGGTTGAAGATTGGATCGCGCCCTTCACGCGCGGTGCCGGCTTGGCGGCGGCGGAAATCTCGGCGGTCTTGCTCGGCTGGGCTTTTCCCGTTTTTGCCGGCACAGCTGCCTTTCCTCCCGCCTGCCCCACATGGCTGCGACCATTGGCGAGCTTCGCCGTTCCCGCTGCAGTCTTCCCTCCCCCCGTGCCGCGCGCCGAAGCGGTGCGCGATGCGGAATCGGAGACAGGACTGGCCTTGGAACCGGCCTTCGCGGAGGTCTTCACCTTCACCATGGGCACGCTCACTCCCCCAAGAGATGGGAAAAAGGACTTGCAATCCAAACCGGTTATTCTAGCACGCCAGCCAGGACCGGTCTAAGTGAAAATCGGGTTTTCGCCTGAAAAATCAAGGGACTACCCGCAATCGCCCGTCCTGTCTGGGCCTGCACTGCGGCGTGCGCGCTACACCAGCCGGCGGCGGCGGCTGATCTCGCTGACCAGCCATCGCAGGCGTTCCTTGTCGGCGTCGGTGGCGTGGCCGCCTTCCATCTTGCGCTGCAGCATCTCCAGTTCGCGCCGCAGTGGCTCGGCCAGCATCTTCTGCACGGCGGCATCGAATTCCTGCGTGGCCGGCTCGAGCTCGATGTCGTCGTTCAGCACGGCCACGCGCAGCCCGGCAAAGGCCTCGGCATACGGCGTCTGGCCCAGGCGCTCGACGAAGGCGCCGAAGTGCATTTCCGGGCCTGCGGTGTCGCATTCGGCCAGCAACCCCGATAACACCTCACCTTGGGGCAGTTCCGGCGCAGTCAACTGGGTGCGCGTGTCGGCGTCCAGGCGGGCCGCCAGCGCGGGGTAGCGCATCAGCAGACGCAGCACCTTCTGTTCCAGTGCGGTCGGTGCCGTACGCGCCACACGCGGCCGCTTCTGGGTCATGCGGCCGGCCTGCGCCGGGTCGCTGCGCAGGCCGCACAGCGCCTCGATGTCGGCCGGCGTGGTGCCGGTCATCTCGGCCAGCCCGCGCACGATCTGCAGGCGCAGGCCGCCCGGCGGCATGGCCGACAGCAGCGGCTTGGCCTCATACTGCGCCCGCGCGCGCCCCTCGGGCTGGCGCAGGTCGAGGTCTTCGGTCACCGCCTGCAGCAGGAAGCGCGACAGCGGCATCGCATTGCGCACCTCGGCGGCGAACGCTTCGGTGCCCTCTTCGCGGATGAAGGTATCCGGATCGTGCTCGGGCGGCAGGAATAGGAACTTGACGATCTTGTTGTCGGTGACGTGCGGCAGGCAGGCTTCCAGCGCGCGCCGCGCCGCCCGGCGCCCGGCCGCATCGCCATCGAACGAGAAGATGACGGTATCCACCTGCCGCAGCAGCTTCTGCACGTGCACGGGCGTGCAGGCCGTGCCCAGCGTGGCCACGGCATTGGCAAACCCGAGCTGCGCCAGCGCCACCACATCCATGTAGCCTTCCACGACCAGCACGTAGCCGAACTCGCGGATGGCATTGCGCGCCTCGAACAGGCCGTACAGCTCGGTGCCCTTGCTGAACAGCGGCGTCTCGGGAGAATTCAGGTATTTCGGCTCGCCCTGCCCCAGCACCCGCCCGCCGAAGCCGATCACCACCCCCTTGGTATTGCGGATGGGGAACATGATGCGGTCGCGGAAGCGGTCGTAGCGGCGATGCCGGCCGTCGGCATCGGTCTTCTCGCTTTCGATGACCAGGCCGGCCTCGATCAGCGGTGTGGCGATGGCGTCGTCGCGATAGGCGCCGAACACGGACTCGAGCGACTGCCAGTCGTCCGGCGCGTAGCCCAGGCCGAAGTGCCCGGCGATCTCACCGGTCAGGCCGCGGCCCTTGAGGTACTGGACGGCGCCGGGGGCGCCGCGCAGCTGCTTGCGGTAGTGGTCGCTGGCGCGCGCCATGACGTCGCCCAGGGCGACGGTCTTGGCCTGCCGCTCGGCGCGGGCGGCGGGCGGCGGGCCGCCGCGCTCCTCCGGCACCGCCATGCCGACCGACTGCGCCAGATCGCGGATGGCCTCGACGTACGACAGCCCGGAGAACTCCATCAGGAAGCCGATCGCCGAGCCGTGCGCGCCGCAACCGAAGCAATGATAGAACTGCTTGGTCGGCGACACCGTGAACGACGGCGACTTCTCGTTATGGAACGGGCACAGCCCCATGAAGTTGGCGCCGCCCTTCTTGAGCTGCACGTAGCGGCCCACCACGTCGACGATGTCGACGCGGTTGAGCAGATCGTCGATGAACGGCTGCGGAATCACGCGTGGGGCGCGCCTTGCGGATGACGGAACGCGGCCGGACTCAGGCGCCGGCCAGCACGGCCTTCACGCGGGCCGAGACCTGCGTCATGTCGGCGCGGCCGGCCAGGGCCGGCTTGAGCAGGCCCATCACCTTGCCCATGTCCTGCGGACCGGCGGCACCGGCCTTGGCCACGGCATCGCGCACGGCGGCGTCGACCTCGGCGTCCGACAGCTGCGCCGGCATGTAGGCCTGCAGCACGGCGACTTCGGCCGATTCCTTGGCGACCAGGTCATCGCGGCCAGCCTGCTGGAACTGCGAAATGGAGTCCCTGCGCTGCTTGATCATCTTGTCGATCACGGCCAGCACGGCGGCATCGTCCAGCTCGATGCGCTCATCCACCTCGCGCTGCTTGATGGCGGCCTGCAACAGGCGGATGGTGCCCAGGCGGTCCATTTCCTTGGCGCGCATGGCGGCCTTCATGTCTTCCGTGATCTGTGCCTTCAGCGACATTCGAAACTCCGATAAACGGCAAAACCCGCTCGGGCGGCACGCCCAGCGGGTTGCAAACGTGGAACAACGCGGATCATTGATCGTAGCACAGAACCGGGGCAATCCGGGTCCGTTCAGCTGCCCGCCACCGCCAGCCCGGCCGCCACGGCGGAAGCCCAGGCCCACTGGAAGTTGTAGCCGCCCAGCCAGCCCGTCACATCGACCACCTCGCCGATGAAGTGCAGTCCGGGCGCGGCCTGCGCCTCCATCGTGGCGGACGACAGCGCCCGCGTGTCGACCCCGCCGCGGGTGACCTCGGCCTTCCGGTAGCCCTCGCTGCCGGATGGCGTCAGCGCCCAGCGGTTGAGCGCGCAGCCCAGGGTCCGCAGCACTTTGTCGGACAGCTCGGCGATGGGCGCGTGCGGGCTGGCGCCATGGGTGGCACACCACGCCTGCGCGACGCGCTCCGGCAGGCGCTGCGCCAGCACCGTCCCCAACTGCTTGCGCGAACCGGCCTTCTCGCCGCACAGCCATTGCGCGGCATCGGTGTCGGGCAGCAGGTCGATCGACAGCGGCTGCCCGGCGCTCCAGAAGCTGGAAATCTGCAGGACGGCCGGGCCGGACAGGCCGCGATGCGTCAGCAGCAGGTCTTCACGGAACGTCGTGGCGCCGCCCCGGTTGCCCCGATGGCCCGCCTTGCCGGCAGCCGCCGCCGGCGCGACCGTCACGTCCACCTCCATCGACACGCCCGACAGCGCGGCGAACGGCGCCCAATGCTCGGACTGGAAGGTCAGCGGCACCAGCGCCGGATGGGTCTCGACGATCTTCAGGCCGAACTGGCGGGCGATGCGGTAACCGAAATCCGTCGCGCCGATCTTGGGGATGGACAGCCCGCCGGTGGCGATCACCAGCTTGTCGGCGACGATCTCGCCGGCGCTGGTGGCCAGGCGGTAGGCATCGCCGGCCTTGCCGACCTCGGCGATGGCGCAGCCGGCGCGCCAGAGGACGTTGCCCTTGTCGCACTCGGCTTCGAGCATGCGGATGATGTCTTCCGCGCTGTCGTCGCAGAACAGCTGGCCCTTGTGCTTCTCGTGATAGGGAATGCGGTAGCCGGAAACCAGCCCGATGAAGTCCTGCGGCGTGTAGCGCGCCAGCGCCGAGCGGCAGAAATGCGGGTTGTTCGACAGGTAGTTGGCCGGCCCCGCATTGCGGTTCGTGAAATTGCAGCGCCCGCCGCCAGAGATGCGGATCTTCTCGGCGAGCTTCGTGACGTGGTCGATCAGCACCACGCGCGCGCCCCGCTGCCCGGCCACCGCCGCGCACATCATCCCGGCCGCGCCCGCGCCGATCACCGCTACATCGCACCGCATCATGATCGCCGCGCCGCCCCTTGGTTGCCTGTCTGTACGAAAACCGCGCATTTTAACTTGTGCTATCTTCGGCGGCCTTCCCATTGCATTTCCTCACGCCTTCACGCGCCATGCTGGTCCTCGGCATCGAATCCTCCTGCGACGAAACCGGCGTCGCCCTGTACGACACCGACGCCGGCCTGCGCGCGCACGCGCTCTACTCGCAGATCGCCATGCACCGCGACTACGGCGGCGTGGTGCCGGAGCTGGCCTCGCGCGACCACATCCGCCGCGTGATCCCGCTGCTGGAGGACGTGCTGGCCGAGGCCGGCGTCGGCCGCGCGGACATCGACGCCATCGCCTATACGAAAGGGCCCGGACTGGCCGGCGCGCTGCTGGTGGGAGCCTCGGTCGCCAATGCGCTGGGCTTTGCGCTGGGCAAGCCGCTGGTGGGCGTGCATCACCTGGAAGGGCATCTGCTCTCGCCGCTGCTGGAGGCGGACCGGCCCGCGTTTCCGTTCCTGGCGCTGCTGGTGTCGGGCGGGCACACGCAGTTGATGCGCGTCGATGCGGTCGGCCAGTACACGCTGGTGGGCGAAACCCTCGACGATGCCGCCGGCGAGGCCTTCGACAAGACCGCCAAGCTGCTCGGCCTCGGGTATCCCGGCGGACCGGCCGTCTCGCGGCTGGCCGAGTTCGGCAACCCGGGCGCGTTCGAGCTGCCCCGGCCGATGCTGCATTCGGGCAATTTCGATTTCTCGTTCGCCGGTCTGAAGACCGCCGTGCTGACGCAGGTGCGCAAGCTCAATCTCGACGGCGGCGAGGCATGCGAACAGCCGCGCGCCGACTTGGCCCGCGCCTTCGTCGATGCCATCGTCGACGTGCTCGTCGCCAAGACGCTGCGCGCCGCGCGCGAGCACGGCCTCAAGCGCATCGTGGTGGCGGGCGGCGTGGGCGCCAACCGCCAGTTGCGCGAGCGCCTGAATGCCGAAGGCGGCAAGCGTGGCCTGCGCGTCTACTACCCCGACCTGCAGTTCTGCACCGACAACGGCGCCATGATCGCTTTCGCCGGCGCGATGCGGCTGCAGGCCGACCCCGGCCAGGTCCAGTCAGGCTACGGCTACGGCGTCACGCCGCGCTGGGACCTGGAAGACATCCGCATCCGGCAGGCATGAAAAAAGCCGCTCGATGGAGCGGCTTCTTCCGGGGGTCGGCGTCGATCAGCCGGCGCGGCGCTTGTCGCGCTCGATCAAGGCATAGGCGCTGTGGTTGTGGATCGACTCGAAGTTCTCCGCTTCCAGCGTGTAGGCCACGATGCGGTCGTCTTCATTCAGGCGCATGGCGATGTCGCGCACCAGGTCTTCGACGAACTTCGGGTTCTCATACGCGCGTTCGGTGACGAACTTCTCGTCCGGGCGCTTGAGCAGGCCCCACAGTTCGCACGAGGCTTCTTCCTCGGCCATGCGGATCAGCGCCTCGACCGGCGTATCGGCCGCCAGTTCCGCGTCGATGGTGATGTGCGAGCGCTGGTTGTGCGCACCGTACTGCGAGATCTTCTTGGAGCACGGGCACAGGCTCGTGACCGGCACCAGGGCCTTGACGCGCACGGTGGTGTGGCCATCGCGCACTTCGCCGATCATCGTCACCTCGTAGTCCATCAGCGACTGCACGCCCGACACCGGCGCGGTCTTGCTGACGAAATACGGGAAGCTGACTTCGATGCGGCCGGCGTCGGCTTCGAGCTTCTCCAGCATCTTCTCCAGCAACAGCTGGAATTGCGCCAGGTTCAGCGGCTCGCGCTCTTCTTCGAGCAGCGCGACGAAGCGGGACATGTGCGTGCCCTTCTGATCGGCCGGCAGGTGCACATCCAGGTTGAAGGTGCCCACGGTGCTCAGCACGCCCGACGGCGTCTGCAGCGACATCGGGTAACGCACGCCGCGCACGCCCACGCGCTGAATCGGAATCTGACGGGTATCGTGGCTGGACTGCACGTCCGGCATCACGAAGCCCGGGTTCATATCATTCATGGTCGGTTTCCTTTACGGTCGCCCGGCCATCGCAGTCGGCCGGCGCGCAACGAGTGTGAAACCGCGGAACCGGATTGAAAGCGACCACCACTTAAGTGATCCAATCGACCCATCCCGCGACTGCGCACACACTTCACAAAAACGGACGCAGTGTAAGGGAAATTGTCCACCTCTGCTGTCGGCCGCTCAAACCCGCAGTGACAATGCGGGTGATTGAAACGGCCTATCGTAAAGCGCCCCTTACGCCACACGCGGTTGCACCGCGCGCGGCTGCACCGCAAAGCGCTCGCGGATCGACGCCAGGATGCCGTTGGCGTCCAGCCCGCACTGCGCCAGCAGCGCCGCATGATCGCCGTGATCGACGAAGCGGTCGGGCAAGCCCAGCTGCAGCACCGGCGTGGCCACCCCGGCGGCGGCAAGCGCCTCCAGGCAGGCGCTGCCGGCGCCGCCCATCACGCAACCCTCTTCCACTGTGACCACATAATCGTGGGTGCGTGCCATCTCCAGCACGCAGGCCGCGTCCAGCGGCTTGACGAAGCGCATGTTGACCACGGTGGCATCCAGGCGCTCGGCGGCGGCGGCGGCCGGCGCGACCATCGAACCGAAAGCCAGGATCACCACGCGCTGGCCCGCCGGTGCGGTGGACGCGCGGCGCACCTCGGCCTTGCCCACCGGCAGCGGCTCCAGCGTCGGCTGCACCACCACGCCCGTGCCGGCACCGCGCGGATAGCGCACCGCCGTCGGGCAGTCCTGGGCGAACGCCGTGCTGAGCAGCTGGCGGCACTCGTTCTCGTCGGCCGGCGCCATCACCATCATGTTGGGGATGCAGCGCAGGTAGGCCATGTCGTAGGCGCCGGCATGCGTCGCGCCGTCCGCGCCGACCAGGCCCGCGCGGTCCAGCGCGAACACCACCGGCAGGTTCTGCAGCGCCACGTCGTGGATCAGCTGGTCGTAGCCGCGCTGCAGGAAGGTCGAATAGATGGCGACCACCGGCTTGAGGCCCTCGCACGCTAGGCCACCGGCGAAGGTGACAGCGTGCTGCTCAGCGATGCCGACGTCGTAATAGCGGTCGGGGAAGCGCTGCTCGAACTCCACCATGCCCGAGCCCTCGCGCATGGCGGGCGTGATACCGACCAGACGCTTGTCGGCGGCGGCCATGTCGCACAGCCACTGGCCGAACACCTGCGTGTAGGACACCTTGGCCGGGCGCGCGGCGGGCTTGATGCCTTCCTGCGGATTGAACTTGCCCGGGCCGTGATAAAGGATCGGATCGGCCTCGGCCAGCTTGTAGCCCTGCCCCTTCTTGGTCACCACGTGCAGGAACTGCGGCCGGCCGCCCTCCAGCGCGCGCTGGCGGATGTTCTGCAGCGTCGGCACCAGGGATTCGAGATCGTGCCCGTCGATCGGCCCGATGTAGTTGAAGCCGAATTCCTCGAACATCGTCGCCGGCACCAGCATGCCCTTGGCGTGCTCCTCGAAGCGCTTGGCGAACTCCAGCACCGGCGGCGCCACCGACAGCAGCTTCTCCACGCCCTTCTTGGTGGCGGCGTAGAACTGGCCGCTCATCAACCGCGCCAGGTAGCGGTTGAGCGCGCCCACCGGCGGCGAGATCGACATGTCGTTGTCGTTGAGCACCACCACCAGCGGCAGGTTTCGATAGACACCGGCGTTGTTCATCGCCTCGAAGGCCATGCCCGCGCTCATCGCCCCGTCGCCGATCACGGCGATGGCGACGCGGTTCTCGCCCTGCGTCTTGGCGCCCAGCGCCATGCCCAGCGCGGCGGAGATCGAGGTGGAGGAATGCGCGGTGCCGAAGGTGTCGTACGGGCTCTCGCTGCGGCGCGGGAAACCGGAGATGCCGTCCAGTTGGCGCAGTGTCGCCATCTGCTCGCGGCGGCCGGTCAGGATCTTGTGCGGATAGCTCTGGTGACCGACGTCCCACACGATGCGATCGTCCGGCGTGTTGAAGACGTAGTGCAGCGCGATGGTCAGCTCGACCGTGCCCAGATTCGACGACAGGTGGCCCCCCGTCTGCGCGACGGATTCGAGCACGAAGGCGCGCAGCTCATCGGCCAGGGTGCCGAGCTGGCGACGGTCCAGGCGGCGTAGCTCGGCCGGAGCGTCGATGGTGTTCAGAAGTTCGTACGTCATGTGAGACCGCCGCTCGGGCGTCTAGGCAAAGACTTCTAATGTGTCAGTGCAATGTTGTTCAGTGGCCACGCCACACGATCAGGTCGGCCATCCCGGCCAGCCTGGCGGTGCGCGCTTCACCCAGTTCGCGGGACAGCTGCGCCACCGCCGCGCCCGCCGCGGCATGCAACGCATCGGCCAGCGCCCGCGCGCGCTCCAGGCCGAGGATCGACACATAGGTCGGCTTGTCGTTGGCCTCGTCCTTGCCGGCGGTCTTGCCCAGCGTGGCGGTGTCGGCCGTCACGTCGAGAATGTCGTCGACCACCTGGAATGCCAGTCCGACCGCGCCCGCGTAGGCGTCCACCTGTTCCAGCGCCGCGGCATTCACGCCGGCGCACAGGGCGCCCATGCGCAGGCTTGCCCGCAGCAGCGCGCCGGTCTTCATGCGGTGCATGGTCTCCAGCGCGTCCTGCGACAGGGCCACGCCCACGCTCTGCAGATCGATCGCCTGCCCGCCCGCCATGCCGAGCGAACCCGACGCGCGCGCCAACTCGCCGACCAGTCCGGCGCGCGTGGCCGGGCTCACCGCGCCCAGCTCGGCCAGCGCGATGAAGGCCTGGGTCTGCAAAGCGTCGCCGACCAGCAGCGCCGTCGCTTCATCATAGGCGCGATGCACCGTGGGGCGACCTCGGCGCAGGTCATCGTCGTCCATGCAGGGCATGTCGTCGTGGACCAGCGAATAGGCGTGGATCATCTCCACCGCGCAGCTCACGCCGTCCAGCGCCTCGGGCGATGCCTCGCCCAGCGCCCCGGCAGCATGCGCGAGCAGGGGGCGGACCCGCTTGCCCGCCCCCAGCGTGGCATAGCGCATCGCCGCATGCAGGCGCTGCGGCGCGACCGATTCGCCGGGCAGGGCGCGTTCGAGCGCGCTTTCCGTCCGTGCAACGACGGAGGCCATCCAGTGGGCGAAATCGCTCATGCTCCGCCCTGTTCGTTCGTGCCTTCGCCCGCCAGGGGCTTCAGGGCATCGCCGTCGAGCACGCGCACCTGCTGCTCGACGCGCTCCAGCACCTGCTGGCAATACCTGACCAGCTCGGCGCCGCGGCGATATGCCGCCAGCGAGGCTTCCAGCGGCAATTCACCGGACTCCATGCTGGCGACGAGGGTTTCGAGTTCAGCCATGGCCGCCTCATAGGAAGCTGGGGTCGCTGGAGAGGAAAGGGTTGCATCGCTCGGGGCGACGTCTTGGGCACGGGGCATGCCGGTTGCGGAAAGGAAAGAACAGTCCCGCATTTTACGGCAATTCCACGCGGGCTCCGCGTGCCGGCCGCGTCACGCTCGGCGAGCGCTCACGTCACGCAGGCGGACGAAAGAGGACCCGCCCCGGGCGATAGCCTGCCGCCAAAATATGACCGAAATCAGAGACTTATCAGTGGCCCTGGGGTACAATCGTCCTTTTTCCTCCAAAGGCCGGGCCAGCAGCATGCTGCCCCGCACGGCGGCCATGCCGCCCGCCGATGGCGTTCTTTCCCATATCGATTTTTCGATGGTTGGGTTGTTCACTGCTTTCACCGTTCTTGGGAGTGGGGATAATGTCCAATCTCAGCACCGCGCTGAATCTGGTGCCGTCTGAAACCCAGCTGCCCGTCTCCGCATACTTCGACGAGGCGCTGTACCAAACCGAAATCGAACGTCTGTTCAAGCATGGCCCGAGCTACGTCGGCCATGAGCTGATGGTGCCCGAGGTGGGCGACTATCACACGCTTGCCGCCGAGGCCGAAGGCCGCGTGCTGGTACGCAATCCGAACGGCGTCGAACTGCTATCCAACGTATGCCGGCATCGCCAGGCGATCATGCTCAATGGGCGGGGCAATGCCCAGAACATCGTCTGCCCGCTGCACCGCTGGACATACGACCTGAAGGGCCAACTGCTGGGCGCGCCGCATTTCGAGCGGCAGCCGTGCGTGCACCTGTCGCGCTCGCTGCTGCAGAACTGGAACGGCCTGCTGTTCGAGGGCAAGCGCGACGTGCGCAACGACCTCGCCCGCCTGGGCGTGGCGCGCGACCTCGACTTCTCCGGCTACATGCTCGACCACGTCGAGGTGCACGACTGCGACTACAACTGGAAGACCTTCATCGAGGTCTACCTGGAGGACTACCACGTCGTGCCCTTCCACCCCGGCCTCGGCCAGTTCGTCTCGTGCGACGACCTGACCTGGGAATTCGGCGAGTGGTACAGCGTGCAGACGGTCGGCATCCACGCCGGCCTGCGCAAGCCCGGCACGGCGACCTACCAGAAGTGGCATGACGCCGTGCTGCGCTTCAACAACGGCGAGATGCCCAAGTACGGCGCGGTATGGCTGACGTACTACCCGAACGTGATGGTGGAGTGGTACCCGAACGTCCTGGTGGTCTCGACCCTGCATCCGATGGGCCCGGGCAAGACCCGCAACGTGGTCGAGTTCTATTACCCGGAAGAAATCGTGTTGTTCGAGCGCGAATTCGTCGAGGCCGAGCGCGCCGCCTACATGGAGACCTGCATCGAGGACGACGAGATCGCCGAGCGCATGGATGCCGGCCGGCTGGCCCTGCTCAGGCGCGGCACCAGCGAGGTCGGGCCTTACCAGTCGCCGATGGAAGACGGCATGCAGCATTTCCACGAGTGGTACCGCCGCGTGATGGACTATTGATCCGTCCGCCGCGGCACTGCTGGCGCCCAAGCGCCAACGGAGTGACAATGTAAACGGTGCACGCGCGCGGCGTGCACCGTTTTTTTTCGCCCCGCCCATGTCGACCGACCACACCATACCCATCGCCCAGCAGACGATCAGCTCGTCCCGACAATCGCTCTGGATGGTGCTCGCGGCATTCGCGTTCTCGGCAATGGGGGTCTGCGTCAAGCTGGCCTCGGCGCACTACAGCACCGGCGAGATCGTCTTCTACCGCAGCCTGATCGGCGTGGCGCTGATGGGCGCGGTGCTGTACCACACGGGGGCCGGCGTGCGCACGCCCCACTTCGCCTCGCATATCAAGCGCAGCGTGTTCGGCGTGACCTCGCTGCTGCTGTGGTTCAGCTCGATCAGCCTGCTGCCGCTGGCCACCGCCATGACGCTCAACTACATGTCGCCGGTGTGGATCGCGCTCATCATCGGCGCGGGCGCCACGCTGGCCGGCAAGGCCGGCGGGGCCGACCGCAAGATGGTCACGGCGATCCTGATGTCGTTCGTCGGCGTGATCTGCCTGCTGCAGCCGAGCGTGGGCCCCTCGCAGATGACCGGCGGCATGATCGGACTGGTGTCGGGCGTGTTCACGGCGCTGGCCTACGTGGAAGTCCGCCAGCTGGGCGACCTGGGCGAGAACGAGGCGCGCATCGTCTTCTATTTCTCGCTGGTCAGCTCGATCGCCGGCGGCGCGTGGATGCTGATCGCCGGCGCGCACGCGCACACCTGGCAGAGCGCCTGGCTGCTGGTGGCCGTGGGCCTGCTGGCCACGCTCGGCCAGACCGCCATGACGCGGGCCTACAAGCGCGGCAACACGCTGTTGACTGCCAACCTCCAGTACACCGGCATCGTCTTTGCGAGCGGATGGGGCATGCTGCTGTGGCACGATCACCTCAACGCGCTGTCGTGGATGGGCATGGCGCTCATCATCGGCAGCGGCATCGTCACCACGGTCATGCGCGCGCGCCAGTCGGGCGTTGCGCATCCGACACCGCAGACCGCCGTGTCGGGGCCGGAAGCCGAGATCCACCCGGAAGTCTGATTCCGACTCTTCGATCCAGGAGATTGCCTATGAGCGAACGCGCACCCCGCTATGCCACGCTGATCACCGCACCCCAGCTCGCCGCGCTGCAGCAGAGCGCGCCCCGCAGCACGATCGTGTTCGACTGCAGCTTCGATCTGGCCAACCCGGCCGCCGGGCGCGAGGCGTATCGCGCAAGCCACATCCCCGGGGCGTTCTACCTGCACCTGGACAACGAGCTGTCGGGACCCAAGACCGGCACCAACGGCCGCCATCCGCTGCCCGATGCCGATGCCTTCGTCGCCCGCATGCGCGCGCTGGGCGTGAACGACGACACCCAGGTCGTCGCCTGCGACCGGCAGGCCGGCATGTTCGCCGCGCGGCTGTGGTGGCTGATGCGCTGGGTCGGCCATGCCGACGTCGCCGTGCTCGACGGCGGCCTGCCGGCCTGGGAGGCTGCGCGTCTGCCGGTCGACAGCGTGGTGCCCGACGAACTGCAACTGAGCACCGCACCGGGCAACCTGAGCCGCAAGCCGTCCCTGGTGCCGCTGATGACGGCCGACCTGGTGCTCAAGCGCCTGGGCCAGCCGGCCCTGCCGATCATCGACGCCCGCGCGCCGGACCGCTACCGCGGCGAGAACGAAACCCTCGACCCGGTCGGCGGCCACATCCCCGGCGCGCGCAACCGCTTCTTCCGCGACAACCTGCAGGCCGACGGCACCTTCAAGCCCGCGGCCCAGCTGCGCAGCGATTTCGAGGCCGTGCTGGCCGGCGCCCGGCCGGAAGACGCCGTGCTGCAATGCGGCTCGGGGGTGACCGCCAGCCACAACCTGCTGGCAATGGAAGTGGCCGGGCTGCCCGGCGCCGCGCTCTATGCCGGCTCGTGGAGCGAATGGGTCAGCGACCCCTCGCGCCCGGTGGCGACCGGACCGAATCCATGACGCCGGGCCCCGGCGCGACCAGCAAAAAGCCCGGCAATGCCGGGCTTTTTTTCATGCGGTTCCGCTCACCGGACCATCAATGCGCGTGGTGGTGCAGACCGTCGGTCAGCAGAAAGATCATCACGATGCCCGCCGTGACCAGCGCGATCTGCACGGCGGACTCCTGCCAGCGCGGCCGGCGCTTCATCTGCGGCATCAGATCGCACACGGCGATGTAGATGAAGCTGCTGGAGGCCACCACCAGCACGTAGGGAATCCACGCCGACATGCGATCCAGCAGGTAATAGCCGAGCACCGCCCCCACCAGCGCGCACACGCTGCAGATCAGGTTGTAGACGAAGGCGCGCGTCTTGGAGAAGCCGGCGTTGAGCAGCACCATGAAATCGCCGATCTCCTGCGGGATCTCGTGCGCCGCGATCGCCAGCGCGGTGACGATGCCGACACGCGTGTCGGCCAGGAAGGCCGCGGCGATGACGATGCCATCGGAGAAGTTGTGCAGGCCGTCGCCCACCAGGATCATCAGCCCGCTGCGGCCCGCCTCCTGCCGGTCATGGCCGTGGTGGTGGCCATGGCCGTCGCCCTCGTGATGGTGCGAATGGCGGATCAGCGCAATCTTCTCCAGCAGGAAGAACCCCAGCAGCCCCGCCAGCAGCGTGGCGAACAGGGCGTGGGTAT
This sequence comes from Ralstonia nicotianae, assembly GCF_018243235.1. Taxonomy (NCBI): domain Bacteria; kingdom Pseudomonadati; phylum Pseudomonadota; class Betaproteobacteria; order Burkholderiales; family Burkholderiaceae; genus Ralstonia; species Ralstonia nicotianae. The sequence goes on along the minus strand of NZ_CP046674.1, from coordinate 1,245,598 downwards.
TGGGCTCGATGCCGTGGTGCGACTCGAACGCCTCGGGCAGCGAGTGCAGCAGCGACGTCGCCAGCAGCACGCCGACAGAGAAACTGACCATGCGGTCGACCACGCGCGCCAGCACGGTCAGCGACAGCGCGGCGGCGCCGGCCATGCTGCCGATGCCGGACAGCGCGGTAGCGAGAAGAATGCCTAACAGGGTGGAATCAGCGGTCATGCGGCGGTCGCCAACAAACGCAACAGAGTTGCAAGAAGAAAGGCATTGTATGCGCCTTTGCCGACCTTTGCCAGCATCGCCGCAAAACAAAAGGCCCGCGTGGGGCCTTTCGTGTGGGATGAATGCGGGGCTACGCCACGCCGTGGTCCTTGAACCAGGCCAGGCACTTCTTCCAGCCGTCCTCGGCGTCCGCCTTGACATAGCTGGGCCGGTAGTCGGCATGGAACGCGTGGCCGGCGTCCGGGTAGACGATGATGCGCGAGGCCTTGGCCCTGGGATTGGCGGATGTCTCCAGCGCCGCCTTCATGGCCTGGACGGCATCCTGCGTGATGCCGGTGTCCTTGGCGCCGTACAGGCCCAGCACCGGCGCCTTCAGGTCGGCCACCTTGTCGATCGGGAACGCCGGCTGCAGCGCGGTCGCATTGCCCTTCAGGTGGCCATACCACACCACCGCGGCCTTGATGTCGGGACTGTGCTCGGCGAACAGCCAGGCCTGGCGCCCGCCCCAGCAGAAGCCGGTGATGCCGATACGCGCCGGATCGCCGCCGTTCTGCCTGGCCCACGCCACCGTGGCGTCCAGGTCGCCGATGACCTGCGCGTCGGGCACCTTGGAGATCACGTTGGCCTGCAGTTCCTGGATGGTGCCGTACGACTGCGGGTCGCCCTGGCGCACGAACAGGTCCGGCGCGATGGCGAGATAGCCGAGCTTGGCGAAGCGCCGGCAGACATCGGCGATGTATTCATGCACGCCGAAGATCTCGCTGACGACGATCATCACCGGCAGCCCGGTCTTGCCTTCCGGCTGGGCGCGGTAGGCGGGCACCTTGAAGTCGCCGACGGGCACGGTCACCTCGCCCACCGTCAGCCCGTTGAAATCGGTGTGGATGGCCTGCGCCGACACCGGCAGCACCGCCGCGGCAAACGCCGAACCCAGCGCCGTCTTCACGAAACTGCGGCGGTCGAAGCTGCGGCCGGGCACCAGGCTTTCCACTTCCGCATCGAGCTCATGCATCGCATTCTCCCAAAGCGCCCGCAGGCGACGGTCAACGAAGCGGCTAGTGTAGCTTGACCCGCGGATTGGTCTTGCTGCGCAGCCAGTGCGTGACGGTATCCAGCGCCATGCGCACGAAGCCGTGCAGCGCCATCACGTGCATGCGGTACAGCGACGTGTACATCAGCCGCGCCATCATCCCTTCGATGAACATGGTGCCGCCGATCAGGCCGCCCATCAGGCTGCCGACCGCGCTGAAGTGGCCGAGCGACACCAGCGAGCCCAGGTCCTTGAAGCCGAACGGCTCCACCGGCTTGCCTTCCAGCCGGCGGCACAGGGCTTTATACAGATAGGTCGCCTGCTGGTGGGCGGCCTGGGCGCGCGGCGGCACGCTGGCCGATGCCTCGGGCCACGGGCAGCTGGCGCAATCGCCGAAGGCATAGATGGCGTCGTCGCCTTCGGCCTGCAGCATGCGCGAGACGACCACCTGCCCCAGCTTGTTCACCGGCAGCCCCAGCTCGCCCAGGATCGCCGGCGCGCGGATGCCCGCCGCCCACACCGTCAGATCGGCCGGGATCGACTTGCCGCTGGCCGTCTTGACCGCGCTGTCGGTGACCTGGTTGACGCGCTCGCCGGTGATCACCTCCACGTTCAGCTTCTGCAGCAGCTTGGTGGTCTCGGTGGAGACGCGTTCGGACAGGGCGGCCAGGATGCGCGGGCTCCCTTCGATCAGGTGGATGCGGATATCGCGGAGCGGGTCCAGCTTGTGCAGGCCGTAGGCCGCCAGCACGTGGGCGGTGTTGCGCAGTTCCGCCGACAGTTCCACGCCGGTCGCGCCCGCGCCGACGATGGCGATGTCCACCTGCGCGCGCGCATCGCCCACGCCGTTCTGCGCGCGCATGCACGCCGAAATCAGCTTGCGGCGGAAGCGCTCGGCCTGCGACGCGGCATCCAGCGCAATCGCATGCTCGGCCGTGCCCGGCACGCCGAAGAAATGCGTCACGCTGCCGATGGCGAGCACCAGCATGTCATAGGCGATGGCGCGCTCGGGCAGCACCTCGGTGCCGTCGGCGTCGACGCAGCCGGACACGGTGATGGTCTTGGCGGCGCGGTCCAGGCCCTTCAGCTCGCCCTGCTGGAACTCGAAGCCGTGCCAGCGCGCCTGGGCGGCGTATTCGAGCTGGTGGGTGTTCGGGTCCATGCTGCCGGCGGCCACTTCGTGCAGCAGCGGCTTCCAGATATGTGTCGGGTTGCGGTCGACCAGGACGACCCGCGCGGCGCGGCGCTTGCCGAGCTTGTCGCCCAGGCGCGTTGCCAGTTCCAGCCCGCCGGCGCCACCGCCGACCACCACGATGCGCGGACCACCCGCGCCGTCCACCTGCCCTGCCATGCTGCTACTCCTGTGAGTCTTGTGATCTTCCGGTTGCAGTTTGCTGCAACGCAACATCCGCTGCAACCCCGCCCGCTCGCGATACGGGCCGCGGAAGCGGTGGATCGCGCAGCACACACGCCCCGCCCGCTCTGACGCTGCCGCGGCAGCCAACCACCTGCGACAGTCCGCCGCAGCGACGCCGTCAGTGCGCCTCTTCCCAGTTCGCGCCGACGCCCACCTCGGCCACCAGCGGCACACGCAGCGACGCCACGCCGCACATCAGCTCGGGCAGGCGCTCGCGCACCAGCGACAGCTCTTCCTGCGGGACTTCCAGCACCAGTTCATCGTGCACCTGCATGACCTGGCGCGTGCGCATCGGCGCGCCGGGCTTGCTGGCGCTGGGCGAGCCATCCAGCCAGTCCTGCACGGCCAGCATCGACAGCTTGATGAGGTCGGCGGCGGTGCCCTGCATGGGCGCATTGATGGCGGCGCGCTCGGCGGCCTGGCGGCGCGGGCCGTTGCCGCCGTTGATGTCGGGCAGCCACAGGCGGCGGCCGAACACCGTCTCGACGTAGCCGCGTTCGTGCGCGACCAGGCGGGTCTCGTCCATGTAGCGGGCCACGCCGGGATAGCGCGCGAAATACCGGTCGATATAGAGCTTGGCGGCGTCGCGGCCGATGCCGAGGTTGCTCGCCAGCCCGAACGCGCTCATGCCGTAGATGAGGCCGAAGTTGATGACCTTGGCGTAGCGGCGCTGTTCGGCCGTGACCTCCAGCGGCGTCACACCGAAGACTTCGGCCGCGGTGGCGCGGTGCACGTCCTGGCCCTCGCGGAAGGCGCGCAACAGGCCTTCGTCCTCGGACAGGTGGGCCATGATGCGCAGCTCGATCTGCGAGTAGTCGGCCGAGACGATCACGCTGCCCGCCGGCGCGACGAACGCTTCGCGGATGCGCCGCCCTTCTTCCGTGCGCACCGGGATGTTCTGCAGGTTCGGGTCGGTCGAGGCCAGCCGGCCCGTGACGGCGGTCGCCTGCCCGTAGGTGGTGTGGACCCGGCCGGTCTGCGGATTGACCATCTTCGGCAGCTTGTCGGTATAGGTGGACTTGAGCTTGGCCAGGCCGCGGAAATCGAGCAGCAGCTTGGGCAGCGGGTAGTCCTCGGCCAGCTTCTGCAGCACCTCTTCGTCGGTCGACGGCGCACCGCTGGCGGTCTTCTTGATGACCGGCAGCTTGAGCTGCGTGAAGAAGATCTCGCCGATCTGCTTGGGCGAGTTCAGATTGAACGGCTGGCCGGCCAGCGCATAGGCCTGCTGCTCGAGCTCCAGCAGGCGCTGGCCCAGCCCGGTGCTCTGTCTGGCCAGGCGCTCGGCATCGATCAGCACGCCGTTGCGCTCCATCTTCTGCAGCACGATGGAGGTCGGCATCTCGATCTGCTCGTAGACGTAGCGCAGCTTGTCGTCCTCGGCCACCTTGGGATACAGCGCGCGGTGCAGGCGCAGCGTGATGTCGGCGTCCTCGGCGGCGTATTCTGTGGCGCGGTCGAGCGGCACCTCATCGAAGCCGATCTGCGACGCGCCCTTGCCGCAGACCTCTTCGTAGGTGATGGTCTTCAGGTGCAGCACGCGCTCGGCCAGCGCGTCCATGCCGTGGTTGCGGTGCGAGGCCAGCACGTACGACTGCAGCATGGTGTCGTGCGCGATGCCGCGCAGTGCGATGCCATGGTTGGCGAACACGTGCGCGTCGTACTTCAGATGCTGGCCGACCTTCTTGCGGGCCGCGTCCTCCAGCCACGGTTTCATGCGCGCCAGCACGGCCTCGCGTGAGAGCTGCCCGGCGGCGTCCAGCCCCGACACATCGGGGCCGCGATGCGCGACCGGGATGTAGCACGCCTGGCCCGGCTCGACCGACAGCGAAAGGCCCACCAGCTGCGCCAGCATCGGATCGATCGAGGTGGTCTCGGTGTCGATGCAGACCAGTTCGGACGCATCCAGCAACCGCATCCACGATTCGAGCTGCGCTTCGGTGGTGACGGTTTCGTATTTGACCTCGGCCGGCGGCGCTTCGACGTCGAACAGGCTGGCCTGCGGCTGCGCCGCGGCCTCCGGTGCGTATTGCTTGACGGGCGTGGCGGCCTTGCGCGCCGCGCCCACGCTGCGGGTATCCGGCAGCGATTCGCCGCTGGCCTCGCGCAGCCAGGTCTTGAAGCCGTAGCGGCCGAAGAAGTCGACCAGCTTGGCGCGATCCTCGCCGCCATCGACGAGGGCCTCGAAGGTCGGGACTTCCGTGGCGAGATCGCAGTCGGTCTTCACGGTCAGCAGCTCGCGGCCCTTGGGCAGCCAGTCGAGCGTGTTGCGCAGGTTCTCGCCGACCACGCCCTTGATCTCGCCGGCGCGGGCGATCACGCTGTCGAGCGAGCCGTATTCGCCCAGCCACTTGACCGCCGTCTTCGGGCCGACCTTGGGCACGCCCGGCACATTGTCCACGGTGTCACCGATCAGCGACAGGTAATCGACGATCTTCCCGGGCGGCACGCCGAACTTGGCCAGCACGCCGGCCGGATCGAGCGTCTCGTTGCTCATGGTGTTGACCAGCGTGACATGGTCGTTCACCAGTTGGGCGAGGTCCTTGTCGCCGGTCGAGACAACGGTGCGGATGCCCTCCCGGGCGGCGCGTTCGGCCAGCGTGCCGATCACGTCGTCGGCCTCCACGCCGTCGACCATCAGGATGGGCCAGCCGAGCGCGCGCACGGCTTCGTGGATCGGCTCGATCTGCTGGCGCAGGTCATCGGGCATCGGCGCCCGGTGCTCCTTGTAGGCGGGGTACAGTTCGTCGCGGAAGGTCTTGCCTTTAGCGTCGAAAACGCAAGCGCTATACTTGGCCGGGTAGTCGTTGCGCAGCTTGCGCAGCATGTTCACGATGCCGTAGATGGCCCCGGTAGGAAACCCTTCTCCATTGCGCAAGTCGGGCAGTGCGTGATAAGCACGGTACAGATAACTCGAGCCATCGACGAGCAATAGCGTTTCTTGACTTTCCGACATTCCCATGGACTCTAATGTGACTGGAACGCCCGACGGCGTTTCCGACAATGGCGCTTCCGCTGAAGGCGGCGTGGCAAAGCAGGCTGCCGGCGTGTCCGCGGCCGAGTTGATCGGCGTACAGCCGGCCCATCAGGCCACGGCGGCCGACATGGACGTCAACGTGACGGTCGGTGCCGAGCATCGGGCAGCGGATGCGGCTGCCAAATCCGACGCCGCGCACGGCCGCTCCGAACGCAAGATGATCCCCAGCCTGCGGGCACTCGCCGACGAGGAACGCGCCACCGCGAAGAAAGCGCGCGCCTCCTGGCAGATGTTCACGATTATGGCAGAGTTCATCGAGGCGACCGAGTACCTCTCGGAGATCCGCCCGGCGGTCTCGATCTACGGCAGCGCGCGCCTGCGCGAGGATTCGCCGTACTACCAGCGCACCATCGACATTGCCCGGCTGTTCTCGGATGCGGGCTTCGCCGTCATCTCCGGCGGCGGCCCCGGCATCATGGAGGCGGCCAACAAGGGCGCGCACGGCGGCAAGTCGGCCAGCGTCGGCCTGAACATCGAGCTGCCGCACGAGCAGCAGGGCAATCCGTACCAGGACATCTCGATGCGCTTCCGCCATTTCTTTACGCGCAAGGTCACCTTCGTGAAGAACTCGGATGCCTTCATCGTGATGCCCGGCGGCTTCGGCACGCTCGATGAGCTGGCCGAGGTGCTCACGCTGGTCCAGACCGGCAAGTCGCGCAGCGTGCCGGTGGTGATGTTCGGCAGCCATTTCTGGAAGGGCCTGCTCGACTGGTTCCGCTTCACGCTGCTGCCGATGGGCCTGATCGCCGAGCACGACCTCGACATCATGCGCATCGTCGACGAACCGAAGGACGCGCTCGACGCGGTCTACGAGTTCTACGAAAAGCGCGAAGGCGTCTCGCCGATCCCGCCGAAGGAAGAGATGTTCTACCTATAGGCAACGGCACCGGTCGGATGGACGATGGCAACAGTCCCGGACTGTTAGAATGTGAAGTCTCGGACCATTGCTGGAGTCCATCATGGATTCGCTGTTTTCCCCGGCGGTCTGCGCTGTCCCGCGCGTGCGCCTGATGCGCCATGCGGGCGCGCTGGCCGCCTTCGCCGCCTGCCTTTTCGTCCTGCCCGCGCAGGCCGAAGTGACGCCGGATAGCGCCGGCCTCGACCTGCCCGACGTGAAGGCCATCAACAACCAGCCGATCGCCAAGCCGACGCGCGGCGCGATCCACCACGAGACCGTCAAGCCGAGCTTCGAGTATCGCGACAACGACGGCACCCAGATCGAGGAGTACCGCGTCAAGGGCCAGGCCCCCGACATCCATGTCAAATCCGGCATGGGGACGTCGTACCAGATGAGCAAGCCCGAAGACAGCTCGCCGCGCATCCGCGAGCGCGACGGCGACAACAGCCGCCTGCCCTCGGTCAACATCCTGAAGTTCTGAGATCCGCGCCGCATTGCCGGCGCCGAGCGGCGGTCCAGCCCATCTGGCCGCCGCGTTTCCTTTTACCGTTTTCCGTTTCATAGCATGGCTGTTTTCACCCCGGTCACCAACGCCGAGATCGCCCTCTGGCTGGAGCAATACGACGTGGGCACGGTCCGCGCGCTGCGCGGCATTCCCTCGGGGATCGAAAACACCAACTTCTTCCTGACCACGGAGAAGGACGGCGCCACGCACGAGTACGTCGTCACGCTGTTCGAGCGGCTGACCAGCGAGCAGCTGCCGTTCTACCTGTACCTGATGCAGCATCTGGCGCAGCACGGCATCTGCGTGCCGGCGCCGATTCCCGGCCGCGACGGCGCGATCCTGCGCCCGCTCAAGGGCAAGCCGGCGACCATCGTGACGCGCCTGCCCGGCCGCTCGAACCTGGCGCCCACGACGAGCGAATGCGCCATCGTCGGCGACATGCTGGCGCGCATGCACCTGGCCGGCCGCGACTACCCGCGGCACCAGCCCAACCTGCGCAGCCTGCCGTGGTGGAACGAAGTGGTGCCAGACATCCAGCCCTTCGTGCAGGGCGCCACGCGCGAGCTGCTGGTCGCCGAGCTGGCCCACCAGCAGCGCTTCTTCGGCAGCGCCGACTATGCCGCCCTGCCCGAGGGCCCGTGCCACTGCGACCTGTTCCGCGACAACGTGCTGTTCGAGCCGGCCACTGACAGCCAGCCCGAGCGCCTGGGCGGGTTCTTCGATTTCTATTTCGCCGGCGTCGACAAATGGCTGTTCGACGTGGCCGTGACCGTCAACGACTGGTGCGTCGACCTCGCCACGGGTGCGCTCGATGCCGAACGGATGCGCGCCATGCTGCGCGCCTATCACGCGGTGCGGCCTTTCACCGACGCGGAGGCCCGTCACTGGCGGGACATGCTGCGCGCCGCGGCCTATCGCTTCTGGGTATCGCGCCTGTGGGACTTCCACCTGCCGCGCGACGCCGAACTGCTGCAGCCGCATGATCCGACCCACTTCGAGCGCGTGCTGCGCGAACGGGTGCGCGCCGAGGGGCTGACATTGGATATTCCCGAACCATGCAACTGATTGAAGTCTCCGGCAAGCAGGGCTACGTCTGGCTGCGCCAGGGTGCGTGGCTGTTCCGCAAGAACCCGATCGGGTTCCTGCTGCTGCTGTTCATCTACCTGTTTTCCGTCAACCTGCTGATGGTGCTGCTGCCGCCCATCGGCGTGGTCGCCATCCTGCTGGCCAATCCGGCCATCTTCGTGGGCTTCATGTCGGCCTGCCGCGATACCGTGGCGGGCAAGCGCATCGGCCCGGCATCGCTGGTCGCCGGCTTCCGGGCCTATGGCAAGGACGCGCTGCGCGGCCTGCTGCGCCTGGGCGCGCTGTACTCGGTGCTGGTGCTGATCGTCAGCGGCCTGCTGATGACGATGGTCGATGTCGACACGCTGACGACGATACTGAGCGACAAGCCGCTCACCACCGACGCCATCCGCGAGTTCTACCTGGCCATGGTGATGGGCTCGGTGCTGTATATCCCGGTGGCGGTGCTGTTCTGGTTTTCGCCGCTGCTGGTGGCGTGGCACGGCATTCCGGTCGGCAAGGCGCTGTTCTTCAGCTGGATCGCGGTCTGGCGCAACCGCGCGGCGTTCATCCTGTATGGCGTGCTGTTCGCGGTGCTGCTGATCGCGGTGCCGCTGTTCATCGATGCGCTGTTCGCCTCGGGCGGCGCCAACAACATCGCTCCGCTGATCGCCACGCCGTACCGGATCCTGGTGATGGCGGTGCTGTACTGCTCGTTCTACGCCACCTATCGGGGCTGCTTCAACGTGACGCAGGCCGCCGGCCAGACCACCGACACGGCGGCCTGAGCGTCCGGCCCGCAGTACACGGGCCCGGTCAGGTCAGTTGATCGGGTCCAGCTTGGCGATGCCCAGCGCCAGCACCTTCACGCCGTGGCGGCTGAACTTGATGTGGGCGCGCGCATCGGCGCCCTCGCCTTCCAGCGTCGTGATGACGCCTTCCCCGAACTTGTTGTGGAACACCGACTGGCCGACGCGGAAACCCGTTCCGGCCGCGCGCTTGGTGTCGGCGTAGGTGTTGCCGGTGTCCATGCCGCCGGTCGGGCGGCCGGTGTAGGCCTCGTTGTCGCCGCGCTCGGGGCGCTTGAACCACTCGCGGCCCCAGGCGCTATCGCCCTGCATGCCCTGCCCGCCCTGCGCGCGACGCGTGGGGCTGTAGCCGGTATGCTGCGGCGTCAGCCACTTCAGCGTGGCTTCCGGCAGCTCGTCGAAGAAGCGCGAGCGAATGTGGTAGCGGATCTGCCCGTGCAGCACGCGGCTCTGTGCAAACGACAGGTACAGGCGCTCGCGCGCCCGGGTGATGGCCACGTACATCAGGCGACGCTCTTCTTCCAGGCCGTCGGTGTCCAGCAGGCTGTTCTCGTGCGGGAACAGGCCCTCCTCCAGGCCGGTAATGAAGACAACGTGGAACTCCAACCCCTTGGCGGCGTGCACGGTCATCAGTTGCACCGCGTCCTGGCCGGCCTGTGCCTGGTTGTCGCCGGCCTCCAGCGAGGCATGCGTCAGGAAGGCGACCAGCGGGGTCATCTCCGTCGGCGTTTCATCGGCGACCAGCTCGGTGACGGCATCGCTGTCCGTCTCGCCGCCCTCGATGCGCAGCATCGCGTCGTGGCGCATCGGCAGCGCGGTGGCGATGGCATCGACGCCGTAGCCCTCCTCGGCCACGAAGGCCTGGGCGGCGGTCACCAGTTCCTGCAGGTTCTCGATGCGGTCGAGACCTTCCTTCTCGCCCTGGTAATGCGTGATGAGGCCGCTGGCGTGGATCACGTGCTGGACGATCTCGGGCAGCGTCATCTGGCGCGTGTCGGCGCGCATCTGCTCGATCAGCCGCACGAACGCCGCCAGCTTCGTCCCCGCCGCGCCGGTCAGGTACGGCACCGACGCCGCCAGCGACACGCCATACAGCTTGGCCGCATCCTGCAGCTGCTCCAGCGACCGCGCCCCGACGCCGCGCGCCGGGAAGTTGACCACGCGGCCGAAGGCGGCATCGTTGTCGGGGTTCTCCAGCAGTTGCAGGTAGGCCAGCGCGTGCTTGATTTCGGCGCGCTCGAAGAAGCGCAGCCCGCCATACACCTTGTAGGGAATACCCACCGAGAACAACGCATGCTCGATCACCCGCGACTGCGCGTTGCTGCGATACAGGATGGCGATCTCGGAACGCGCCGTGCCGCTGGCGATGCGCTCGCGGATTTCTTCGACGATCCAGCCGGCCTCCTGCCCGTCGGTGGCGGACGGGTAGACGCGCACCGGCTCGCCGTGGCCGGCGTCGGTGCGCAGGTTCTTGCCCAGGCGGCGGGTGTTGTGGGCGATCAGGTGGTTGGCCGTGTCCAGGATGTTGCCGTGCGAACGGTAGTTCTGCTCCAGCTTGATGCGGTGCGCGACACGGAATTCGCGCTCGAAGTCCACCATGTTGCCGACGTTGGCGCCACGGAAGGCGTAGATGCTCTGGTCGTCGTCGCCCACGGCGAAGATGGCGTTGGGCGTGACGCCCGCCTCGCCCAGGCCGGCCAGGATCTTCAGCCAGGCGTATTGCAGGCGGTTGGTGTCCTGGAACTCGTCGACCAGGATGTGCTTGAAGCGCCGCTGGTAGTGCGCGCGGATCGCATCGTTGTAACGCAGCAGCTCATAGCAGCGCAGCAGCAGCTCTGAAAAATCGACCACGCCTTCGCGCTGGCACTGCGCATCGTAGGCAGCGTACAGGTCGGCCATGCGGCGGTCGAACTCATTGGCGATCTCCAGGTCGCCTGCGCGCAGGCCCTGTTCCTTGGCGCCATTGATGAAGTACTGGACGTTCTTCGGCGGAAACTTCTCGTCGTCGATGTTCAGCGACTTGAGCAGGCGCTTGACGGCCGAGAGCTGGTCTTGCGTATCGAGGATCTGGAAGGTCTGCGGCAGCCCGGCGTCGCGGTAGTGCGCGCGCAGCAGCCGGTTGCACAGGCCGTGGAAGGTGCCGATCCACATGCCGCGCGTGTTGATCGGCAGCATGGCGGACAGCCGGGCGGTCATCTCCTTGGCCGCCTTGTTGGTAAAGGTGACGGCCAGCACACCCGACGGCGACACCCGGGCGCTCTGGATCAGCCAGGCGATGCGGGTGGTCAGCACGCGCGTCTTGCCGCTGCCCGCCCCGGCCAGGATCAGCGCCGACTCGTCGGGAAGCGTGACGGCGGCGCGTTGTTCGGGGTTCAGGTGAGCGAGCAGTTCGGACATGCGGGGAGAGCCTTTGCGGAATCCGGAAATTATACCGGCCGCCTCGCCCGCTTCGCCCATGCCGGCCACCGACAGGCCGTATAATTCCAGGCTTTCGCCCGTCATTTTCCCGGGCCAAACGTCTTCTTGTGCCCCTTCCCAGCATGACCGATCCGAACCAGTCCCTTGCCAAGAGTTTCGAACCCGCCGCCATCGAGCAGAAGTGGAGCGCGGCATGGGAAGCGATGGGCATCTCCCGCGCAACGCTCGAAGCCGGCCGCCCGGATTTCTGCATCCAGCTGCCGCCGCCGAACGTGACCGGCACGCTGCACATGGGGCATGCCTTCAACCAGACCATCATGGACGGCCTCGCGCGCCACGCGCGCATGCAGGGCGCCAACACGCTGTGGGTGCCCGGCACCGACCACGCCGGCATCGCCACGCAGATCGTGGTGGAGCGCCAGCTGGACGCCCAAGGCATCTCGCGCCATGACCTGGGCCGCCCGGCCTTCGTCGACAAGGTCTGGGAGTGGAAGGAGCAATCGGGCTCGACCATCACCCGGCAGATCCGCCGCATGGGCGCCTCGATCGACTGGGAGCGCGAGTACTTCACGATGGACCCGAAGATGTCGCGCGCGGTCAGCGACGTGTTCGTGCGCCTGTACGAGCAGGGCCTGATCTACCGCGGCAAGCGCCTGGTCAACTGGGACCCGGTGCTGGGCACCGCCGTGTCCGACCTCGAAGTCGTGAGCGAGGAAGAAGACGGCGCGCTGTGGCACATCCGCTACCCGCTGGCCCAGCCCGATGCCAAGACCGGCCTCACGCACCTGACGGTCGCCACCACGCGCCCGGAAACCATGCTCGGCGACGTGGCCGTGATGGTGCATCCGGAAGACGAGCGCTACGCCCACCTGATCGGCCAGGCCGTGCGCCTGCCGCTGTCCGGTGAGGCCGATGCGCTGGACACCGCCCAATGGCGCGAGATCCCCATCATCGGCGACGAATACGTCGACCGTGCGTTCGGCACCGGCGTGGTCAAGGTGACCCCGGGCCACGACTTCAACGATTACGCCGTCGGCCAGCGCCACGGCCTGCCGCAGATCTCGGTGCTGACGCTGGAGGCGAAGATCGCCGACACCGCGCCCGCGACCTATCGCGGCATCGACCGCTTCGAGGCCCGCAAGCGCATCGTGGTCGACCTGGAAACGCTGGGCCTGCTGGCCGAGGTGAAGAAGCACACGCTGATGGTGCCGCGCGGTGACCGCACCGGCGTCATCATCGAGCCGATGCTGACCGACCAGTGGTTCGTCGCCATGAGCAAGCCGGCGCCCGAAGGCACGCGCTTCCCGGGCCGCTCGATCGCCGAGGTGGCGCTGGATGCGGTGCAGGGCGGCAAGATCAAGCTGGTGCCCGAGCAGTGGGTCAACACCTACAACCAGTGGCTCAACAACATCCAGGACTGGTGCATCTCGCGCCAGTTGTGGTGGGGCCACCAGATCCCGGCGTGGTACGACGAGGCCGGCAACGTCTACGTCGCCCGCACCGAAGAGGAAGCCCGCGCCCAGGCAGCGGCCAAGGGCCATACCGGCGCGATCAAGCGCGATGACGACGTGCTCGACACGTGGTTCTCGGCGGCGCTGGTGCCGTTCTCTTCGCTGGGCTGGCCGGCCGACACGCCCGAGCTGAAGCACTTCCTGCCCTCCACCGTGCTGGTGACCGGCTACGACATCATCTTCTTCTGGGTGGCGCGCATGGTCATGATGACCCTGCACTTCACCGGCGAAGTGCCCTTCCAGACCGTCTACGTGCACGGCCTCGTGCGCGACTCGGAAGGCAAGAAGATGAGCAAGTCCGAAGGCAACACGCTCGATCCGGTCGACCTGATCGACGGCATCGCGCTGGAGCCGCTGCTGGTCAAGCGCACCACCGGCCTGCGCCGCCCGAAGGACGCGCCCAACGTCGAGAAGCGCACGCGCAAGGAATTCCCGGACGGCATCCCCGCCTTCGGCGCCGACGCGCTGCGCTTCACCTTCGCATCGCTGGCCACGCTCGGCCGCAACATCAACTTCGACTCCAGCCGCTGCGAGGGCTACCGCAACTTCTGCAACAAGCTGTGGAACGCCACCCGCTTCGTGCTGATGAACACCGAGGGCCAGGACTGCGGCCTGCAAGAGTGCGTCGGCGACTGCGGCCCGGAAGGCGCCCTGCACTTCTCGCCGGCCGACCGCTGGATCGTGTCGCTGCTGCAGCGCGTGGAAACCGAAGTCGAAAAGGGCTTCGCCGACTACCGCTTCGACAACATCGCCAGCGCCATCTACAAGTTCGTCTGGGACGAATACTGCGACTGGTACCTGGAGCTGGCCAAGGTGCAGATCCAGACCGGCACGCCGGCCCAGCAGCGCGCCACCCGCCGCACGCTGCTGCGCGTGCTGGAGACGGTGCTGCGCCTGGCGCATCCGATCATTCCGTTCATCACCGAAGAGCTCTGGCAAAAGGTCGCGCCGATGGCCGGCCGCGCCAAGGGCGACGGCACCGAAAGCCTGGCGCAGCAGGAATACCCGCGCGCCGTGCTGGCCAAGATCGACGAGCAGGCCGAGCAGTGGGTGCAGCAGCTCAAGGCACTGGTCGATGCCTGCCGCAACCTGCGCGGCGAGATGAGCCTCTCCCCCGCGCAGCGCGTGCCGCTGTACGCCCACGGCGACGCCGAATTCCTGCAGGCCGCCGCGCCCTACGTGCAGGCGCTGGGCAAGCTGTCGGAAGTGAAGGTTTACACCGATGCCGCCGCCATGGAGCAGGACGGCGCGGGCGCGCCGGTCGCCATCGTCGGCGAGAACAAGCTGCTGCTGAAGATCGAGATCGACGTGGCGGCCGAACACGCGCGCCTGTCGAAGGAAATCGATCGCCTGCGCGGCGAGATCGTCAAGTGCGAAGGCAAGCTGGGCAACGAGTCGTTCGTCGCCCGCGCGCCGGCGGCCGTAGTGGAGCAGGAACAGAAGCGCCTGGCGGACTTCAAGGCCACGCTCGGCAAGCTCGAAGCCCAGATCGCGCGCCTGCCGGTACAGACCGCCTGAGCCGGCGCAACGAACTCATAACGATACCAAGGAAACCCGATGCAACGCGTCACCAAAGCCGTCTTCCCCGTCGCGGGACTGGGCACCCGCTTCCTGCCCGCCACCAAGGCCAGCCCGAAGGAAATGCTGCCGGTGGTCGACAAACCCTTGATCCAGTACGCCGTGGAAGAAGCCATGGCGGCCGGCATCACCGAGATGATCTTCGTGACCGGCCGCAGCAAGCGCGCCATCGAAGACCACTTCGACAAGGCCTACGAGCTGGAAGCCGAACTGGAAGCCAAGCAGAAGACCGCGCTGCTCGAAGTGGTGCGCTCGATCAAGCCGGCGCACGTGGACTGCTTCTACGTGCGCCAGCCGGAAGCGCTGGGCCTGGGCCACGCGGTGCTGTGCGCCGAAAAGCTGGTCGGCAACGCGCCCTTCGCGGTCATCCTGGCCGATGACCTGCTGGACGGCAATCCGCCTGTGATGAAGCAGATGGTCGATCTGTACGAGCACTACAACTGCTCGGTGATCGGCGTGGAAGAGATCGAGCGCGAGCAGAGCCGCTCGTACGGCGTGGTCGACGGCCGCCCGTGGGAAGAGGACGGCAGCGTGATCAAGATGTCGGGCATCGTCGAGAAGCCGGCACCGGAGGCTGCGCCGTCGAACCTGGGCGTGGTCGGCCGCTACATCCTGACGCCGCGCATCTTCGACCATATCCGCAACATCAAGCCAGGCGCCGGCGGCGAACTGCAGCTCACGGACGCGATCCAGTCGCTGCTGTCGGCCGAGCAGGTGCTGGCCTACCGCTACGACGGTGTGCGCTACGACTGCGGCAGCAAGCTCGGCTATCTGAAGGCCACGGTAGAGCTGGCGCTCAAGCACAAGGAAGTGGCCGAGGAGTTCCGCGAGTACCTGGCCTCGCGCTGAGCATCCGACTCCGCCGCAAAAAAAACCCGCGACAGCTTGCGCTGCGCGGGTTTTTTGTTGGCCATGCAGGCCGTCACATGCCGGGCGATGCCTGCTTATTGCGGTGCCGGCAGCGGCGTGATCGTCTGCTTGAGCAGGTTCCAGTAGGTGCTGGTCGTGTACGGCAGCATCTGCTCAACGTAGTTCCACCAGAAGTAGCCGCCGATGAAGCGCGGATCCGACGCCATCTGCGTAGTCCCGATCGGGTAGTACGTTTTGATCAGGCTCTGCTGCACCGAGGTGGGCGCGTAGATGCTGGACGTGCCGATCTCGCCGAAACCGACCTTGGCCACGGGGAAGATCTGCTCCAGCAGTTTGAAGTCGCTCGTCCACGTCGGGCTCAGGCCCGGGCAATCCTGGTACGGGTAGTAGCTGAACAGGGCGTAGTCCGCGCCCTGGCGCACGCGCGCGGGCAGGAAGTTCGTTGCCCAGGTGCGCCACGAGTCCATCGGCAGCTCATAGCAGTTGGTGCCCTTGCCGTCGTCGTTGTAGTACATCGTCACCGACACCAGGCCGCCGGCGCCCTTGACGATGTCGTAGGCGCTGCCGACCATCTGGCCGATCGCCTGCTCCTGCGACGTGGCCGTCGCGGTCGGGCCGCTCGGGTTGGCGCGCAGCCATTCACCGTTGATCTCGTTGGCGATTTCCCACACGTCCACCACATTCTTCAGCGTACCGACCAGCTCCTGCGTGCGCGCCTGATAGGTGGCCAGATCGGTGGGGAAGTAGTACGAGTCCATGATCTCGCCCATCACATAGGCGACGGCATGGAGCTTCACCAGGGCCGGGTAGTACTGCGCCGCGGTCGTGCCCGGATCGAACACCACGCGCACCGTCGGCTTGTACGGCAAGTGTGTCAGCGATGCAACAATGGCGTTGATGTTGCTGACGTCGTCCAGCGTGACGCCGTAGATCGGCGCCTTCGGGCGCGTCGCCTGCGCGGACGCACTGCCTGCGCCCAAGCCACCCAGCAGCGCGACCGCTGCCGTCAGGCCCACCATGGCGCGCCGGCTCATGCGCGCCCATTTTTGTGCTGCTTTGTTTTCCAACATACCTATTCCCTTGGGCGTGACGTAACACGCCCATGTTTCCAATGGACAAACGCCGACCTACCTGTGCGGTATCTCAATGTGGTGTGACTCGGTAGACACACTGAAGGCCGAACCGATGCAAGCGTCGAAGACGCTCCGGTCGGCGAGATGGATGCGCGATTGGAAGCTCATGCCGGAGGACCGGCAGGCTATGCGCTTATAGGATGGACTGGTACAGCTGGCGCGCGCTCATCTGCTGCGAGGCGCGGCTTGACACGAGTGAAAAGCCCTGCACATCAGTTGACCGTCAACACGTTCCCCCCGGGTTGACGGTCAAAAGAATTTTACCCCAAATGGGGTTGCTTTACAAAACGTTTTCGTGTATTGCCCAGGCACATAAAAAAACCGCGGACGGTGTCTCGCGGTCTCTGATATGGCCGATGGTCGACACCGGGCCTTATTTGTGGCGGTAGTTGATCCGCCCTTTGGTCAGGTCGTACGGCGACATCTCCAGCTTCACGCGGTCGCCCGCGAGGATGCGGATGCGGTGCTTCTGCATCTTGCCGGACGCGTAGGCCCAGACTTCCACGCCGTTTTCCAGCTGCACGCGAAAACGGTTGTCGGGCAGCGCTTCGGAGACCACCCCCTCAAATTCGATCAGTTCTTCCTTGGCCAAACTCGTTCCTTTGTATCGTTGCAGCACGCGGCTGCGTCAATGGTTGCAATGGCGAGAGACCCTCCCCGGCACCTTGCCCCGCATGCAGGGATGCGGGCGCCATGCCGCGTCTCTCTGTGCGGACAGCAGGCGGCGGTGACCGGTCGCACAAAGAAGCGGAAACCTCGCACGCCGATCGCGTGCGCCGCTCAGTGCAGGTGAGGATTAGGGACGGTCGCAGGTGCGCGCCGCCCGGCTCGACGCGGGGATCGCCCCCGGTGCTGGACTCAGCCGCCAGCGACCCATGACGGCCGCGCTGTAGACTGGATGCGCCCGCGATTCTACCACGGACACGGATTGGCCGTCCGCCAGTTCAAGCGCCGTCGACCACCGACAGGTCGGGCACGGCCCCATCGATGATGTTCTCGGCAAAACGCAGCGCCGCCACGCGCGCGTCACCCACGTTGCTGAACTGCTGATCCCCGGAGAGGCGGAACACCTGCGTCTGTCCCGGCTCGGGCGCCACACCCTCCCTGCAGATCATGACGGCCGCGTTGTAGCTGCGGTCTTCCCTGGCCTCGGGCCATCGCGCCGTGCGCTCGTGCTGGAAAGCCAACGGGTAGATGTCGAAGCCTTTGTACTGGCCGGCCGGCGAAGTGTCCATCGCAATGCCCCTTTCCTTATCGACGAAGTGCTTTCCGACTATACACCCGCGCGTTTTGCGTGGCCATGAAAGCGCCGCCAACCTTTGATCTACCTCTGTCCGGGGCTTGCGCACGGGCTCGATCCGATCTGCCCAGGCGAGCCGATGGAAAGCGGGTCTTAAGAACTTTCAGGACGCATCCCCCGCTTCCGTCAAGCTTCGGAGCGCACCCGTGTGCTAGCGTGCTTGCCGTGCGCCTCACAAACCTTTGCCACAATGCGGGGACGCAGAATCACAACATTCCATTCGGGTCATCCCACGCTCTCTCCAGACGAATCATGCGCCTGTCCCACACCACGCTCGCTCTCGCCTGTTCCGCCCTCATGCTCTGCGCTTGCGGAGGCGGCGATGGCGGCGGCAGTTCACTGTCGATCCAATCCGACGCCGCTGCCGCAACAAGCACCTCAAGCACCTCAAGCACCTCAAGCACCTCAAGCACCTCAAGCACCTCAAGCACCTCAAGCAACGCCAACGTTGCGGCATCGGCCGCGGCTGTAGCCGTCTGCGGCGCGAACAGCATGTCGCCGCTCGCGGGCGTGCGGACATGGATGTATCAACTGCAGGATCTCCTGACCGACGCGCAGATCAACGCGCTCGATGCCCAGCCGTACGACATGGTCGTCGTCGAGGCCGGCAATACGGTCAAGAACCAGGAGACGTTCAACACGGCCGGCATGGTCACGCGCCTGCATACCAAGGCCGACGGTTCGCCGCGCAAGGTGATCGCCTACATCGACATCGGCCAGGCAGAGAGCTTCCGCACGTATTGGATCGACAATCAATGGAAAACGCCGACCGCCACCAAGCCCGGCGTACCCGATTTCATCCTGACGGCGGACCCGGACGGCTGGGCCGATGACTATCCGGTGGCCTACTGGGACCAACGCTGGCAAGACCTGTGGCTCGGCACCAACGGCGCCGTGGCACAGCTCGCGCGCGAAGGTTTCGACGGCGTCTATCTGGATTGGGTGGAGGGCTACACCAATGCCAAGGTGGTGGCCGCGGCCAAGAAGGCGGGCGTGAATCCGGCCAAGGCGATGGTGGATTTCATCGCCAAGATCCGCGCTGCGGGCCGTGCGATCAACCCGCAGTTTGCGGTGATCCAGCAGAATGCGCCTGAGCTGATCGACGCCGTCGGTGCAGCCAAGCTGCTGCCGAACCTCGACGCGATCTCGCAGGAAGACACGTGGTTCGGCGGGGACGCCGGCGCAAGCTGGGGCGATGCGAGCGGTACCGACCAGGCCACCGAATCCGCCGACACGCAGTGGACCATCGAGCAACTGCAGAAGCATTGCGCGGGCGGCCTACCGGTCTTCACGATCGACTACGCGCTGACGTCCCCGAACCCGCGGACGGTGTACACCACCTCGCGCAGCCTGGGCTTCCGTCCGCTGGTCTCGCGCGTCTCGCTGTCCAAGCCGACGACTACGCCGCCCTGGAACTACTGACGTTGCCGACGGTATTCAGTGCCCTCGCCGGCGCATCGGCAAACGGCAGGCCGACGTAGTTCTCGGCCAACGTGCGTGCCGCGGCCGGCGAGGTCGTCAAGTACTCCAGCTCGGCGTGCTGCAGCCTCTGCATGAACGGGGTGTGGTCGTCGAAGCGATGCAGCATCGACGTCATCCACCACGAGAAATGCTCGGCGCGCCAGATGCGTTGCAGGCAGCGCTCGGCGTAGCCGTCCAGTTGCGCCGTGTCGTTCTGCCGGTAGCGCGCGGTGAGCGCCTGGGCCAGCACGCGCACGTCGGCCACCGCCAGGTTCATGCCCTTGGCGCCGGTGGGCGGCACGATGTGCGCCGCATCGCCCGCCAGGAACAGGCGCCCGTGCCGCATCGTCTCGCAGACGAAGCTGCGCATCGGCGTCACGCTCTTCTGCAGGATCGGGCCTTCCTTCAGGTGCCAGCCATCGTTGTTTTCCAGGCGCGTGTGGAGTTCGTCCCAGATGCGCGCATCGGACCATTCGGCGAGGTTCTCGTCCGGCTTGCATTGCAGGTACAGCCGCGTGATCTTCGGTGAGCGCATGCTGAACAGCGCGAAGCCGCGCGCGTGGCTGGCGTAGATCAGCTCGTCGGCCGCGGGCGCCGCCTCGGCCAGGATGCCCAGCCACGCGAACGGATAGACGCGCTCGAACACCGCCTGCCGCTGCGCCGGGATCGCCGGCCGGCAGATGCCGTGGAAGCCGTCGCAGCCGGCGATGTAGTCGCAGTGCAAGGTCTGCGGCACGCCCTCGTGCACGAAACGCACCGACGGCGTGGCCGATTCGATGTCGTGCAGCGACACCTCCGACACCTCGAACAGCAGCGGTGCACCCTGGCCGATACGCGCGGCGATCAGGTCCTTCACCACCTCGTGCTGGCCGTACACGGTGATGGAGCGGCCGCCCGACAGGGCCGTGAGGTCGAGGCGGTGGCGCTTGCCTTCGAACAGCAGGTCGATGCCGTGATGCACCAGGCCCTCGCGACGCATGCGCTCGCCGACGCCCGCCTCGTTGAGCGTGTCGACCGTGCCCTGCTCCAGCACGCCCGCGCGGATGCGCTCTTCGACGTACTGGCGGCTCCTGGTTTCGAGGATGACGGCATCGATGCCGCTGCGCTGCAGCAGCTGTCCGAGCAGCAGGCCGGCGGGGCCGGCGCCGATGATGGCGACCTGGGTACGCATGGTGGTTGTCTCCGCAAGGATTGGAATCGTTCTGCAAGCATTGTCGGCACAGCGGTTGATATCGGACAATGCAATATCGCCGATAATCTCTATCGCAAATCCATATAGTTCGGAGACTGCCATGACGGCCGCGCTGCCCGCGTTCGATCTGAACCTGCTGCCGATCCTGCTGGCGCTGCACGATGCGCGCAGCGTCAGCACGGCGGCGCAGCAGCTCGGCATGAGCCAGCCGGGCGTGAGCACGGCGCTGGCCAAGCTGCGCACGGCGTTCGGCGATCCGCTGTTCGTGCGCACCTCGCGCGGCATGGAGCCGACGCCGCGCGCGCTGGCGCTGATTCCGGCGGCGCGCGATGTGCTGGCGCGCATCCAGCAGGGCATCGTGGAGACCGGCGCGTTCGATCCGGCCACCACCACGCACCTGTTCTCGATCGCGCTGTCGGACGTGGGCGAGATGGTGTTCCTGCCGCGCATCGTCGAGGCGATGGCGCGGCAGGCGCCGCATGCCTCGGTGCAATCGGTGACGTTGCCGCCGGCGCAGATCGAGCGTGCCCTGGAGACCGGCACGCTCGACCTGGCGGTCGGCTACTTCCCCGATCTGAAGAAGAACAACTTTTTCCAGCAGCGGCTGTTCACCCATTACTTCACCTGCATCGTGCGGGCCGACCACCCGGTCACGCGCGGCGGCAACACCCGGCTGTCGATGCAGCAGTTCCTGGAGTACGGCCACGCCGTCGTGCGGGCCGAGGGCCGCAGCCAGGAGCTGTACGAGCGCTTCCTGGAGCGCAAGCGCATCCGCCGCAAGCCCGCGCTGCTGACGCCGCATTTCATGAGCATTCCCTTCATCCTGGCGCGCACCGACCTGATCGCGACGGTGCCGCATGCGGTGGGGCTGTCGTTCATGCAGTCGCACGCCAACATCCGCGTGATGGAGCCCCCGCTCGCGCTGCCCAGCTTCGACCTCAAGCAGCACTGGCACCGCAAGTTCCACAACGATGCGCGCAGCCAGTGGCTGCGGGCGCTGGTGTCGTCGCTGTTCAACGATGAGGCGGACGAGTGGCGCGAGCCCGGTCATCAGCCGGCGCGGCGCAGGCAGACGCAATAAGGCCGCCCTGAGATGGCGCCGCATCACCGTTCGGCAATCGAACGTTCGATTGCAAGGCGAACATGAAGCCGATACGATCGTGACGCGCAGCCGGCGCCGCGGCGCCACGCCCTCGGCCCACGCCCGCCGATCAACCTTCGGAGACTTTCATGAAACGTCGTGCCTTGCTGCTGACCGCCGTCGCCGGCGCGCTGGCATCCTGCCTGACCACGCTGCCGGCCCACGCGGACGAGCCGATCCGGATCGGCCTGATCGCGCCGTTCTCCGGCGCCTTTGCCGAATACGGCAAGCAGATGGAGGGCGGCATCAAGGCCTACCAGAAGCTGCACGGCACCACGGCAGGCGGCCGCCGCGTGGAGATCATCATGAAGGACACCACCGGCCCCGTGCCCGAAATCGCCAAGCGCCTGGCGCAGGAGCTGGTGGTGCGCGACAAGGTCGATTTCCTGGCCGGCTTCTGCCTGACGCCCGAGGCACTGGCCGTCACGCCGATCGCGCAGCAGGCGAAGGTGCCGATGGTGGTCTTCAACGCCGCGTCGTCGTCGATCACCACCAAGTCGGACTACGTGACGCGCGTGTCGATGACGCTGCCGCAGGTGTCCGCGCCGATGGCCACCTGGGCGCTGAAGAACGGCATCAGGCAGGTCGCCATCGTGGTGGCCGACTACGCGCCGGGCATCGATGCCGAGAACGCCTTCCGGCAGACCTTCACCGCCGGCGGCGGCCAGGTGGTGGAAGCCGTGCGCGTGCCGCTGCGCAACCCCGAGTTCGCGCCCTTCATCCAGCGCGTGAAGGACGTCAAGCCGCAGGCGGTGTTCGTCTTCCTGCCGGCCGGCGAGCAGGGCGTGGCGTTCATGAAGGGCTTCCGCGACCGCGGCCTGGCGCAGGCCGGCATCAAGCTCATCGCCACCGGCGACCTGACCGACGACCACGTGCTGCCCGCCATGGGCGATGCGACGCTGGGCGTCATCACCGCGTTCCACTATTCGGCGGCGCACGATTCGCCGCAGAACAAGACCTTCCTGAAAGCCTTCGCGGACGCCAACCCGGGCGCGGGCCGGCCGAACTTCATGGCGGTGGCGGCCTATGACGGCCTCGGTGCGATCTACGACGTGATCAACAGGCTCGGCGGCAAGATGGACGGCACCAAGGCCATGGGCCTGTTCAAGGGCATGAAGATCGACAGCCCGCGCGGTCCGATCCTGATCGACCCGGCCACGCGCGACGTGGTGCAGACGGTCTACATCCGCCGCGTGGAGAAGGTCGGCGGCGAGCTCTACAACGTCGAGTTCGACAAGTTCGCCGACGTGAAGGACCCGGGCAAGTAACCGCTTACGCCACCGCCACCAGCCGCTGCAGCAGCGGCGCGTCGGCCAGCAGGTCGGCGCTGGCCGATGCATGGACGATGCGGCCGCGGTCCAGCACCAGCGCGCGCCGCGTCAGTTCCAGCGCCAGGCGCGCGTGCTGCTCCACCAGGATGACCGCCATGCCGCCCTCGTCCACCAGCGCGCGGATGGCGCGGCCCAGTTCCTGCACGATGATGGGGGCCAGCCCTTCCATCGGTTCGTCCAGCAGCAGCAGGGCCGGATTGGTCACCAGCGCGCGGGCGATGGCGACCATCTGCTGTTCGCCGCCCGACAGCTGGTTGCCCAGATTGCGGCGGCGCTCTTCGAGGCGCGGAAAGGCCCGGTAGACCCGCGCGACATCCCAGGCGCCCGGCCGCGCCACGGCAGTCAGGTGCTCCTCCACCGTCAGCGACGGGAACACCCAGCGCTCCTGCGGCACCCAGCCCAGGCCGGCCCGCGCGCGCCGGTGCGGCGGCACCCGGGCGATGTCCGCGCCGCGCCAGCGGATGCGGCCGCCATGCAGGCGCGTGAAGCCCATCAGCGTGGCCAGCAGCGTGGTCTTGCCGACGCCGTTGCGGCCCAGCAGCGCGAGGCTGCCGCCGGCGTCGAGGCCGAACGACACGTCGTCCAGCACGACGGCGTTGCCGTAGCCGGCGGTCACGCGCTCCAACGACAGCAGTTCAGCCATGCGCGGCCTCCCCGAGATAGACCTCGCGCACGCGCGGGTCGGCGGCGATCTCTTGCGGCGTGCCTTCGGTCAGCACGCGGCCGGCCACCAGCACGCTGATCCGCTCGGCGAAGCGGAACACCAGGTCCATGTCGTGCTCGATGAAAAGGATGGTGATGTCGCGCGGCAGGCCGGCGATCACCTCGAACAGCTCGGCGCTCTCCCCGGCCGGGATGCCGGCGGCGGGCTCGTCGAGCAGCAGGATGCGCGGCAGCGTCGCCAGCGCCAGCGCGATCTCCAGCAGACGCTGCTTGCCGTAGGGCAAGGCGTGCGTGGGCGATGACGCATCCGCGCCGAGCTGCAGGCGGCCGAGCAGCGCCATCGCCTCGTCGCGCGCCGCCGTGTGCGCCGCCACGGTGCGGTGCCAGTGCCAGGACGCGCCGGTGCGCTCGAAGATGGCCAGCATCACCGATTCCAGTACGGTCAGCCCCGGGAACAGCGTGTTGATCTGGAAGGTGCGGGAGATGCCGCGCTTGACGCGCTGGTGCGCGCTCAGGCGCGTGATGTCGTCGCCGTCCAGCCGCACCTGGCCGGCGGTGGGCGCGAAGGTGCCGGTCAGCAGGTTGATGAAGGTGGTCTTGCCGGCGCCGTTCGGGCCGATCAGCGCGTGGCGCGCGCCCGGCGCGAACGTCAGCGAGATGTCCGCGTTGGCGTGGAAGCCGCCCCAGCGTTTGGACAGGCCGTGCGTGCTGAGTGTCGGCGCGGGAGGCATCGACGGTGCGTTCATGCCGGCCCTCCCCTGCGCGCGCGCCAGGCGCGCATCGCCGCCTCCAGCCCGCCCAGAATGCCGCCGCGCGCGAACAGCACGATCACCATCAGCAGCAGGCCGATCCAGAACTGCCAGTAGACCGGGTTGATGCCGGCCAGCACATCCTGCGCCAGCATGAACACCGCCGCGCCGACCAGCGCGCCGTACAGCCGGCCCGCGCCGCCGAGCACCAGCATGATCAGCAGTTCGGCCGAGCGCGAAAAGCCCAGCGCATCGAGCCCGACGAACTGCGTGGTCTGCGCCAGCAGCCCGCCCGCCACGCCCGCGACGGCGGCGCTGACGGTGAATGCCGCCACCAGCCGCATCCGCACATCCGCGCCGAGCGCCGGCATGCGCCCCGGCCCCTGCTGGATGCCGCGCAGCGACAGCCCGAACGGCGAGCGCACCAGCCGGCGCAGCAGCACGAACACGCCGAACAGCACGGCCAGGCTGTAGACGTAGGCGGTGCGTCCCGACAGATCGAACTCGAAGCTGCCCAGCAGCTTGTCCATGGTCACGCCGGACAGCCCGTCGACCCCGCCGGTCAGGAACGCCATCTTGTTGGCCGCCTCGTACAGCATCAGGCCGATGCCGAGCGTGACCATCAGGCGCGTCAGGTCCTGTCCGCGCACCACCAGGAAGCTGACGCAACACCCCGTCAGCGCCGCCACCGCCGCCGCGGCGACGAGCCCCGACAGCGGCTCACCCCAGCCATGCGCCGCCAGCAGGCCCGCCGTGTACGCTCCCAGGCCGAAGAAGCCCGCGTGCCCCAGCGACACGATGCCCGCGTAGCCGAGCACGAGGTCGAGCGACAGCGCGAACAGCCCGACGATCAGCACCTGGCTGCCGAACACCAGGTAGTCGGGCAGGATGAAGAAGACCAGCACCGGCACGCACCAGAACGCGATCTCCAGCGGCGACCAGCGCGCGTCCGGCAGCCCGTGCGGCCTGGCCGGCGCTTCGGAACGGACGGATCGCGCCACCCGTTGCAGCCCGTTCATGCGTGCCTCCCCAGCAGGCCGCCCGGAAACAGCGCCAGCAGCAGCACCATCAACCCGTAGATGACGAATGCGCCGACTTCGGGCACGTAGTACTTGCCCGCCACGTCGAACACGCCCAGCACCAGGGCCGCCAGCAGCGTCCCCTTGATCGAGCCCGCGCCGCCCACCGCCACCACGAGCAGGAAATACACCATGTACTTGATCGGGAACGCCGGATCGAGACCGAGCACGTCGATGCCCAGTCCGCCGCCCAGGCCGGCCAGCCCCGAGCCCAGCGCGAACGTGACCGAGAACACCAGGCCCACGTTGATGCCGAGCCCGGCCGCGGCCTGCTGGTTGTCCACCGACGCCCGCACCCGCGCGCCGAAGCGCGTGCGCTCGATCAGCCAGGCCAGCAGCGCCGTCAGCACGACCACCACGCCGACCAGGAACAAGCGGTAGCGCCCGACTTCGAGCCCCGTATCGAACACGCGCAATTGCCCGCGCAGCGCGTCCGGCAGCTCCACCGGCTGCTGCGACGGCCCCCAGACATAGGTGGCGCCCGCCATGGCCATGAAGACGAGCGCGATGGAGAACAGCACCTGGTCGAGCGGGCTGGCGCGATAGAGCCGCCGGTACAGCGTGCGCTCCAGCACGAAGCCGGCGGCGGCGGTGGCCAGGAAGGCGATCGGCAGCGTGGCCAGGAACGGCATGCCGAGGCGGTTCATCAGCACCACGCACACGTAGCCGCCCGCCATGGCGAAGGCCCCGTGCGCGAGGTTGATGAAGCGCATCAGGCCCATCGTCACCGACAGGCCGATGCCGATCAGGAACAGCAGGCAGCCGTAGGCCAGCCCGTCGAACAGCACGCCCAGTGCGCTGAGCATGGGGTCTCCTCCTTGGGTCATCGGCGCGCCGGCCGGTTGACGCTGTGGGGTCGCGTGGATGCCCCGCCGCGCGGGCGGGGAACCGAGCTTACTTCGCAGCCGCCTCCGCGTCCATGTCGGCGAACACCGCCTGCGCCAGGTGGAAAGCGTGGTTGGCCGCCGGCACGCCGCAGTAGATCGCGGTCTGCAGCAGCACTTCCTGGATCTCTTCGCGCGTGACGCCGTTGTTGGCGGCGGCACGCAGGTGCAGGCGCAGCTCGCCGTCGCGGTTGAGCGCCACCATCATCGCGATGGTCAGCAGGCTGCGCGTGTGGCGCGGCAGACCGGGCCGCGTCCAGATCTCGCCCCAGGCGTAGCGGGTGATGAGGTCCTGGAACGGCGCGGTCAGTTCGGTCTGCGCGGCGGTGGCACGGTCGACGTGAGCGTCGCCCAGCACGGCGCGCCTGACCTGCATGCCGGCGTGGTGGCGATCGCGCTCATCCATGGACGGCCTCGCGCGCGACGCCGGTGGTCAGGAAGCCGACCAGCACATCGGTATAGGCCTCGGCCTGCTCCCAGTTGGCGAGATGGCCGGCGGACAGCTCCACGTATTGCGCGCCGGGCACGCCCTGCGCGATCGCCCGGGTCTGCGCGGCCGGCGTCGAGATGTCGTGCGTGCCGCCGATGGCGAGCAGCGGCACGCGGATGGCCTCGAGCTGCGCGCGCAGGTCGGCGTCGCGGATGGCGGCGCAATTGCCGTTGTAGCCGGCCGGCGGCGTCGCCAGCAGCATCGCCTTGACGAGGTCGACGCGCGCCGGCGCGGCGGCGCGGTAGCCATCGGTGAACCAGCGCTCGAGCACCGTTTCGGTAATGGCAACCATGCCGCCCTGCTCCACCTGCGCGATGCGGGCGTTCCAGCTCTGCTGGGTGCCGATCTGCGCGGCGGTGTTGCTGACCACCATGCGCGGAAAGCGCTCGCCGTGATGCGCGGCGAGCCACAGGCCGGTCAGGCCGCCCATCGACAGGCCGCAGAACAGCGCGAATTCAATGTCGTAGTGGTCGAGCAGCGCCAGCACGTCGCCGCCGAGCTGCGCCACGCCGAACGGCGCGTCGGGCACGCTCGACCGGCCGTGGCCGCGGGTGTCGTAGCGCAGCAGCCGGAAATGCCGGCGCAGCGCCTCCAGCTGCGGCGCCCACATGCCGAGATCGGTGCCGAGCGAGTTGGACAGCACCAGCACCGGCTTGGCCGGGGCAGGGCCATCGTCGAATTCGTGGTAGAGGCGGACGTTGTCGTGTTCAAGCCAGGGCATGCTGTCTCCGTGGGAGTCGGGTTCAGGCGCGGCGACGGTCGTGTTCCGCCAGCACGCGGTCGACGGCGGCCGCCGCGTCGCCGAGGTAGTGGGCGGGATCGAGCAGCGCGTCCAGCCGCTGCGGCGCCGCATCGCCCCAGGCGCGCAGCACGTCGGCGTCTTCGGCCAGCACGTCGCGCAGCGTCCGGTGCTGCCGGACAGCCAGGCGGCTGGCGGCCTCCACCACGTGGTGCGCCTGCAGGCGGCCCAGGTCGGCGCCCAGGGCGAGCATCACCGCTTCGGCCAGGATCAGGCCGCGCGTCAGGTCGAGGTTGGCGCGCATCCGCGCGGCGTCGACGTTCAGCCCGGCGATGAGCTCGCGCATGCGGTCCAGCGCGCCGGCGGCGAGGCACGCCATCTCGCGCAGCGTGGCCCATTGCGCCTGCCAGCCGCCGAGCGCGCGCTCGTGCTCCTGCGGCAGCGCGGCCAGCAGGGTCGCCGCCAGCCCCGGCATGCGCGTGGCCGCCGCCAGCACGGTGGCACAGCCGACCGGGTTGCGCTTGTGCGGCATGGTGGATGAGCCGCCCTTGCCTGCACCCGCCGGCTCGGCCACCTCGCCCACCTCGGTCTGCATCATCAGCGACAGGTCGCGCGCCATGTGGCCAAGCGTGCCGGTCAGCAAAGCCAGCGCGGCGCCGATGTCGGCGATGCGGTCCTGCTCGCCATGCCACGACGCCGCGGGCAGCGGCAGATCGAGCGCCTGCGCCAAAGCCTGCACCACGGCCCGGCCTTGCGTGCCGAGGCTCGCCAGCGTGCCGGCCGCGCCGCCGAACTGCAGCGCGGGCACATGCGCGCGCAGCGCGGCCAGGCGGTCCTGCGCGCGATGCACCGCCTCCAGCCAGCCTGCCACCTTGCGGCCGAAGGTGGTCGGCAGCGCCTGCTGCAGCCAGGTGCGCGCGACCATCGGCGTATCGCGATGCGCGCGAGCCAGCGCGGCCAGCGCGTCGGCCAGTTGCCGCAGATCGGCATCGAGCAGCGCGGCCGCCTGCCGCCATTGCAGCATCAGGCCGGTATCGATGATGTCCTGGCTGGTCGCGCCCCAGTGCACATAGCGCGCGGCGAGTTCGTCGTGCTGCGCGACGGCGGCGGTCAGCTGTTTGACCAGCGGAATCGCGAGGTTGCCCGCGCCGGCCGCGGCCGCGCCGAGCGCCTCCAGGTCCAGCGTCGCCCTGGCGCACACCGCGCGGATGGGCGCCACGGCCTGCGCCGGGATCACGCCGACCTCGCCCTCGGCCTGCGCCAGCGCGGCCTCCACGTCGAGCATCGCGCGCACGGTGGCCGCGTCGGACCACACCGCCAGCATGGCCGGTGTGGAGAAGGTACGATCGAGCAGTGCGGTAATCATGGCGCGTCCGTGTTCACACGCGTTCGATCACCAGCGCGATGCCCTGGCCGACGCCGATGCACATCGTGCACAGCGCATAGCGGCCACCGGTGCGCTGCAGCTGGTACATCGCCGTGGTCACCAGGCGCGCGCCGCTCATGCCGAGCGGGTGGCCCAGCGCGATGGCCCCGCCGTTCGGGTTGACGCGCGCATCGTCGTCGGCCAGGCCGAGCTGGCGCGTCACCGCCAGGCCTTGCGCGGCAAACGCTTCGTTCAGCTCGATCACATCCATCTGGTCGATCGTCAGGCCGAGCTGCCCGAGCACCTTCTGCGAGGCCGGCGCCGGGCCGATGCCCATCACGCGCGGCGGCACGCCGGCGGTGGCCATGCCGATGATGCGCGCGCGCGGTGTCAGGCCAAAGCGCTTGGCGGCATCTTCGCTGGCGAGCAGCAGCGCGCAGGCGCCGTCGTTCACGCCCGAGGCATTGCCGGCCGTGACGGTGCCGTCCGGGCGCACCACGCCCTTGAGCCTGGCGAGCGCTTCCAGGGTGGTCGCGCGCAGATGCTCGTCGCGGGCGACCACGATGGGATCGCCCTTCTTCTGCGCGATCGTCACCGGCGTGATTTCCTGTGCCAGCGTGCCGTCGGCCTGCGCGCGCGCGGCGCTGGCCTGGCTACGCAGCGCGAAGCGGTCCTGGTCTTCGCGGCTGACCCGGTAGTCGGCGGCGACGTTCTCGGCGGTCTCGGGCATCGAGTCGACGCCGTACTGCGCCTGCATCAGCGGATTGACGAAGCGCCAGCCGATGGTGGTGTCGTAAATGGCGGCGTCGCGCGAGAAGGCGCTGGCGGCCTTGCCCATCACGAAGGGCGCGCGGCTCATGCTCTCCACGCCGCCGGCGATCATCAGCGCGGTTTCGCCGGCGCGGATGGCGCGCGCGGCGGTGCCGGTGGCGTCCATGCCCGAGCCGCACAGGCGGTTGATGGTCGAGCCCGGCACGCTGTCGGGCAGTCCGGCCAGCAGCGCCGACATGCGCGCCACGTTGCGGTTGTCCTCGCCGGCCTGGTTGGCGCAGCCGAAGATCACGTCGTCGATGGCCGACCAGTCGACCCGCGGGTTGCGCGCCATCAGCGCCTTGAGGGGCACCGCGCCGAGGTCGTCCGCGCGCACGGCGGACAGGCTGCCGCCGTAGCGGCCGATGGGCGTGCGGATGGCGTCGCAGATAAAGGCTTCCGTCATGATTGTCCTGTGTCCTGAACCGTCAAGCGCGACGCAGCGGCACGGCCGTCAGCGTCTGCAGCGTCTCGAAATCGAGGCCATCCGCCATCTCGCGCACGACCAGCCCGCCGGGCGTGACGTCGATCACGGCGAGATCGGTGTAGATGGTATCCACGCAGCCGATGCCTGTCAGCGGGTAGGTGCACGCGGGTACGATCTTGCTGTCGCCCTGCTTGGTCTGGTGCTCCATCATCACGAAGACCTGCTTGGCGCCGATGGCCAGGTCCATCGCCCCGCCCACGGCGGGAATCGCGTCCGGCGCGCCGGTGTGCCAGTTGGCCAGATCGCCGGTGGCCGACACCTGGAAGGCGCCGAGCACGCAGTAGTCGAGATGGCCGCCCCGCATCATGGCAAACGAATCGGCGTGGTGGAAGTAAGCCCCGCCCGGCTTGATGGTCACCGGCTGCTTGCCGGCGTTGATGAGGTCGGGGTCTTCCGCGCCGGGCGCGGGCGCCGGGCCCATGCCGAGCAGGCCGTTCTCGCTGTGCAGCAGGATCTCGCGGTCGGCCGGCAGCTGGTTGGCCACCAGCGTCGGCAGGCCGATGCCGAGGTTGACGACCGAGCCGTCGGGGATGTCGCGCGCCACGCGGGCGGCGATCTGGTCGCGCGTCCAGCGCTGGATCTTGGCGGTGGCTTCGGCGTTCATGCGGCCTCCCTGGTTTGCGCGGCGGCGCCGACCGGCACGATGCGCTTGACGAAGATGCCCGGCGTGACGATGTGCTCCGGGTCCAGCGCGCCCAGCTCGACCGTCGCATCGACCTCGGCGATGGTGCACTTGGCCGCCATCGCCATCACGGGGCCGAAATTGCGCGCGGTCTTGCGGTAGACCAGGTTGCCCCAGCGATCACCGCGCAGGGCCTTGATGAGGGCGTAGTCGGCGGTCAGCGGCAGTTCGAACACGTAGGGCTTGCCGTCGATGATGCGCGTCTCCTTGCCTTCGGCCAGTTGCGTGCCGTAGGCGGTCGGGCAGAAAAAGCCGCCGATGCCGGCGCCCGCCGCGCGAATGCGCTCGGCCAGGTTGCCCTGCGGCACGAGCTCCAGCTCGATCTCGCCCGCGCGGTAGAGCGCGTCGAACACGTACGAGTCGGACTGGCGCGGGAACGAGCAGACGATCTTGCGCACGCGCCGCGCCTTGAGCAGCGCCGCCAGGCCCGTCTCGCCGTTGCCGGCGTTGTTGTTGATGATGGTCAGCTCGCGCGCGCCGTGGGCGATGAGCCCGTCGATGAGCGCAGCGGGCATGCCGGCGGTACCGAACCCGCCGATCATGATGGTGGCGCCGTCCGGGATATCGGCCAGCGCGGCCTCCACGGACAGGCAAATCTTGTTGATCACGTGACATCCTCCGGCCAGGGCGCCCCGGGGCGGGCGCCGATGGAGCGTCGCCCGGCCGGCTGCCCGGTCGGCAAGGCCACGGATCGCGGCCTGCGAGTCTCCTGTTGAACGCGGATCGACGGGGCCTTGTGCACCGGCCTGCTCTCTCTTGCTTGTTCGATAAGCGAACTCACGTTCGATCCAAGAACCAATCTACGGCAGCCCCCTCCCCCTGTCAAGGCGTACGCATGCCGACCAGCCGTTCGAGTGGCGAAGCACGGAGAAAGCCAGTAGGCTTGATGAAACCGGTTCCATTCATGTCTTTCCTTTTTTGCATGTCCGTCTCCGATCTGCCCGCCGAGAAGCCCAGCGATTCCTATGTGCAGTCGTTCGCACGCGGGCTCTCGGTCATCCGTGCCTTCAATGCCGAGCGCCCCGCGCAAACGCTGTCCGAGGTGGCCGAGGCGACCGGCCTCACGCGCGCCGGCGCCCGCCGCATCCTGCTCACGCTGGTCAGCCTCGGCTACGTCAGCTTCGAGGGGCGGCTGTTCCGCCTGACGCCCCGGATCCTCGACCTCGGCTTCGCGTATCTCACCTCGATGCCGTTCTGGAACCTGGCCGAGCCGGTCATGGAAGAACTGGTGCAGACCGTCCACGAGAGCTGCTCGGCCTCGGTGCTGGACGGCACCGAGATCGTCTACGTGCTGCGCGTGCCCACGCAGAAGATCATCGCGCTGAACCTGTCGGTCGGCAGCCGGCTGCCGGCGTTCTGCACATCGATGGGGCGCGTGCTGCTGTCGGGGCTGCCAGAGGACCGGCTCGACATCGTGCTGCGCGAGTCGGACCGGCGCCCGCGCACGCAGCGCACCATCACCGAGGTCGACGCGCTCAAGGACGTGATTGCCGGCGTGCGCGCGCAGGGCTGGGCGCTGGTCGACCAGGAACTGGAAGAAGGGCTGATCTCGCTGTCGACGCCGATCCGCAACCGGGCAGGCGATATCATCGCCGCCATGAACATCAGCGGGCAGGCCAACCGCACCTCGGCCAGGCAGATGACCCGGCAGTTTCTCGGCCCGCTGCAGCAGGCGGCCGAACGGATTTCTTCCATGGTGCGGGTGCGAACCTGAGCGCGCGCAAGCGTCGCGCATTCAGGTGCGCTCAACGCCTCGCATCCGGGAAGAATTTTCAATAGAATTGTGGCTCTGTGGGCAAAGAGAAAGTACGTGACTCGACACGCCGCCACTCGGACCGGACTGGATGCGAAACGCCTGCTGCGTCGCCGCCGCGGTGACGCCGTGCACGCCATGGCGATCGCCCTGGCGCTGCTGGCGGGCACGGTCTGGGCACAGCCGGCGCCGGCTGCGTCGCCCCTGCCTGCGGCCGCGGCGCTGCAAGACCTCTCGCCGCTGGCCCGCATGCTGGTCGGTGCGGCTACGGGCCGCAGCACGGCGGCGGCCGGCGTGCCGGCCCTGACCGGGTCCGCCCGCAACACCGATCGCGTCCTCACCCTCGCCTGCGCCGAGATCAACCGGTTCACGCCCGTCCCGCTCGACCGCGAGACCGCGCTGGCGCAGTGTTCGCTGGCCCAGAAGAAAAACCTCGTCTTCCTGATCACCCTGACCAACTACGCGGCGCATTCGGCCGCATCGCAGGGCTTCCGCCTCAATTTCGTGCCAATCCTGCAGAAAAACATCTGCAACAACGGCGACGTGCGCATCCTCACGCGGCTCGGCCTGAGCCTGGTCTACCGCTACCGCGGCAACGACCACGAGATGGTCGGCGACGTACCGATCAACGAGACCATCTGCGGCACGCTCTAGCCTTGCAGCGTGCGCCCCGGGAATCTCCGGATTGAAGCCCCCGGAGAGCTTTGCCATTAATGACCGACAACGCGACAACAAGCGCCCCGGCACCTGTCCCTGAGGGCAGGCGCCGCATTCCATGTTTGCCGCGGCCCCGCAGGGGAACCGCTCCCGCCAACCGCAGGACCATGCGACGTGAGCCGCGCGCCCGATCGTCCCGATGCCCGCCCGGCCGCCCCGGCCCCGGCCCCTGCCCGCCGCATGAAGACCGGCCGCGGCCCGGCATCGACGTTGCCGCACGCACCGCATGCCCGGCATGCACCGGCCCCGACAACCCTCCCATTCATATGGATATGCGGACATCGCGCTTCCCCGCGAGCCGCATGCCGGCGTACGCTGCGCGACGCCAAGCGGACGATGCACCGCATCCGTCGTACGCCGTCCGTTGCTCAACCACCCAAGCCGTCATGGAGGAACACCAATGAAAACCATCCGCCCAACCCGCCGCCTGGCCGACCTGGCCTGCGCCGCCATCGTGGCTGCGGTGACCCTGGCCGCGGTTCCGGCCAAGGCCGACCAACTGGCCGACGTCAAGAAGAAGGGGGAACTGGTCTGCGGCGTGCTCGGCACCGACGAGCCGTTCAGCTTCCTGAAAGATCCGATGAGCCGCGAGATCGTCGGCTACGACGTCGACATGTGCAATGCCGTCGCCAAGAGCCTGGGCGTCAAGCCGGTGCTCAAGCAACTGGCCGTGGCCGCGCGCATCCCCGAGCTGCAGCAGGGCCGCGTCGACCTGCTGGCCGCCTCCCTGACCCACAACAAGGAGCGCGAGGCGCAGATCGATTTCTCCGTGTCGACCTTCGTCACCGGCCAGAAGGCGATGGTCCGCAAGGACAGCGGCATCACGTCGCTGGCACAGCTCGACGGCAAGAAGGTGCTGACCGTCAAGGGCTCGACGATGGAGGCCAACATCGGCAAGGCGATCAAGAACGCCGACATCGTCTCGTTCGACAACAGCCCGCAGGCCCTGCTCGCGCTGCAGCAAGGCAAGGGCGCGGCCTACGTCAACGACGAGACCACGCTGGTCGGCAACATGGCCAAGCTGGGGACCGCCTCGCGCGACTACGCCCTCCTGCCGCAGAACCTGTCGACCGAGCACTTCGCGCTGGGCCTGCGCAAGAACGAGCCGGCCTTCCGCGAGCAGGTCAACAAGGTGCTGCGCGGCCTGGAAGCCAGCGGCGAAGCGCAGACGCTCTATGACAAGTGGTTCGGCCCGGGCACCAAGATGAACTTCGGCCCGCGCAGCTTCAAGCTGTCGACCGACAAGATCGACTGAGTACCCGCCGCGCCGCCCGGACGCCCTCCGGGCGGCGGAACGCCATGCCCAATTTCGATCTGTCGATGCTGCTGTCGGGGCAGTATCACCAGTGGCTCGTCACCGGTTTCCAGTTGTCGATCAAGCTGACCGCGCTGGCCTTCGTGCTGGCCCTGCCGCTGGCCATCGCGGTGGCGCTGCTGCGCCTGGCGCCGGCGGCGCCGCTGCGGGCGGTCGGCCAGGCCTATGTCGAGGCCATCCGCAACGTGCCGCTGCTCGCCCACATGCTGTTCTGGTACTTCGGCGCGCCGCAGCTGCTGCCGATGTCCGTCAAGACCTGGCTCTACAACCTCAATTACGAAGCGGCGAGCGCGGTCATCGCGCTCGTGCTCTATACGGCCGCCTACATGGCGGAGGACATCCGCAGCGGCCTGCGCTCGATCCCGAAGGAGCAGTTCGAGGCCAGCCGCGCGCTGGGCCTGAGCTTCCTGCAGGCCATGCGGCTGGTGGTGCTGCCGCAATCGCTGCGCGTGACCGTACCGCCGCTGGTCAGCCAGACGCTGAACCTGTGGAAGAACTCCAGCATCGCCATGGTGATCGGCGTGGCGGAACTGATGTACCAGGCGCAGCAGGTGGAAAGCGCCACCTTCCGCGGCTTCGAGGCGTTCGCCTTCGCCACGGCGGCCTATCTGTCCATTTCGATGGCGATCACGGTATTTTCGGCGTGGTACCAGCATCGCTACCCCGTGCGGACCCTGTGACCATGCTCGAACTCATCCAGACCTACGGCCTCTACTACCTGATCGGACAGTATCCGAACGGCCCCCTGGGCGGCCTGGCGCTCACGCTGCTGCTGGCCGCCGCCGGCCTGGTGCTGGCGCTGCCCGCGGGCATCCTGCTCGGCCTGTGCCGGGTCAGCCCGATCCGGCTGCTGCGCTGGCCGGCCACGGCGCTGGTCTACGTGGTGCGCGGCACGCCGCTGCTGATGGTGATCTTCTGGGCGTACTTCCTGCTGCCCACGCTCACCGGCCAGCGCACCGACCAGTTCAACACCATGCTGACCGCGCTGGTGGTCTTCGATGCCGCGTACCTGGCCGAGATCGTCCGCGCGGGCATCCAGGCCCTGCCGCGCGGGCAGATGGAGAGCGCGCGCTCGCTGGGCCTGCCGTACCTGCAGGCGATGCGGCTGGTGCTCCTGCCGCAGGCGCTGCGCAACATGCTGCCCTCGCTGGTCAACCAGCTCGTGTCCACCATCAAGGAGACCTCGCTCGGCTACATCATCAGCCTGCCCGAAGTGTCGTTCGTGGCCGGGCAGATCAGCACGTCGGTCATGACCCAGTCGGCCGAGGTGTACGGCCTGCTGGCGCTGAGCTACTTCGCGATGTGCTTTGGCCTGACCCGCGTGGCCTTCCTGCTGGAGCGGCGCCTGGCGGCGCGCGCACTGACCCAACCATGAACATGATCACCATCGAGCATGTCGACAAGTGGTACGGCGACTACCACGCGCTGGTCGACGTCAACGAAACCGTCGCCAAGGGAGAAGTCGTGGTGGTGTGCGGGCCGTCGGGCTCGGGCAAGTCCACACTGATCCGCACGCTGAACCGGCTGGAGGCCATCCAGAAGGGCCGCATCACCGTCAACGGCCAGGACGTGCATGCGCACGGCGTGAACGTGAACGTGCTGCGCAGCGGCATCGGCTTCGTGTTCCAGCAATTCAACCTGTTCCCGCACCTGACCGTGATGCAGAACTGCACGCTGGCGCCGGTGCGGCTCAAGCGCCTGCCGCCGCAGGAGGCGAAGGATTTCGCCATGCGCCTGCTGGAACGCGTCGGCCTGCCGCACAAGGCGGACGCCTATCCCGGCGAGCTGTCGGGCGGCCAGCAGCAGCGCGTGGCCATCGCGCGCGCGCTGGCGATGAAGCCGCCGGTGATGCTGTTCGACGAGCCGACCTCGGCGCTCGACCCGGAAATGGTCAACGAGGTGCTGCTGGTCATCAAGGACCTCGCCCGCGACGGCATGACCATGATGTGCGTCACGCACGAAATGGGCTTCGCGCGCGAGGTGGCCGACCGGGTGCTGTTCATGGACCACGGCGAGATCCTGGAGCGGGCCCGGCCGGAAGACTTCTTCCTGCGCCCGCAGCATCCGCGCGCGCAGCGCTTCCTGGCCGACATCCGCTCGCCGTGGGGCGCGCCGGCCTGACGCCCGGGCGCGTGCCCATGAAAAGAACGGGGGACCACGTCCCCCGCCTCCACCGGTACGGCTGCCGGTGCGTCCGGCGCCGCCTCTCGCCCGATCGGCCGCGTTACTGGATCGCCTTGTCGTTCGGGTGGGCGTACAGCGCCTTCATGCCCTCCGTCATCGGGTAGTTCAGGTTCAGGCCCTTGGGCGGAATCGGAGACAGGAACCACTTCTTGTACAGCGCGCCAGCGCGGCCCGAGGTCATCAGATCGGCGATCACGTCGTCAGCGACCTTCTTGAAGGCCGGATCGTCCTTGCGCATCATGCACGCGTAGGTCTCGGTCTGCAGCGGCGTGCCGACCACCACCCAGTCGTTCTGGTTCTTGGCCTTGGTGCGCTCGCCGTAGAGCAGCGGCTCGTCCATCACGAAGGCCACGGCGCGGCCCGACTCCAGCGTCAGGAAGGCCTGGCCGTGATCCTTGGCGAGGATCAGGTTCATCTTGTCGGCGTCCTTCGCCTCGCCGTTCATCTTCTGCAGGATGCGGTCTTCGGTGGTGCCGGCGGTAGTGACCACGGTCTTGCCCTTCAGGTCGGGGAAGTCCTTGATGCCGGCGTCCTTCTTCACCAGCATCAGCATGCCGTAGATGAAGATGTTGTTGGAGAACGCCACCTGCTTCTGGCGCTCCAGGTTGTTGGTGGTGGAGCCGCACTCGAAATCGATGGTGCCGTTCTGCAGCAGCGGGATGCGGTTCTGCGAGGTGATCGGCGTGAGCTTGACCTGCAGGCCGGACAGGCCGAGCGTCTTCTTCACGCCATCGACGATCAGGTTGGAGATCTCCTGCGAGTAGCCGGTGATGTTGCCGCTGCTGGCCTCGTACGAGAACGGGATCGACGATTCGCGATAGCCGACGGAGATCACGCCCGATTGCTTGATCTTCGCCAGGGTGTCGTTGGACTGCGCCTGCGCGCCGGCCGACAGCATCGCCAGGGCGCCGGCCGCGGCCATCGTCAGGCAGCGCAGCGTGCGCCGGGTCGTGTGCAAGGTCTTCATGATTCCCCTCCTGTTCGGGATGTTCGGGTCAGGACTGCTTCACCAAGAAAGGCCGATACGGATCGCGTGCCTAGCGCGCCAGCGCATACGGCGCCGCCGCGATCGCCGGCGCGCGCCGCGCGATCAGGTCGGCCAGCAGGCCGGCGCTGCCCATGGCCAGCGTAAAGCCCAGCGCGCCATGGCCGACATTGAGCCACAGGCCGTCCACCGGCGACGGGCCCACCACCGGCACGCCGGTCGGGGTCGCCGGCCGCATGCCCGCCCACGGCGCGGCATCGGCGCCGGCATCGCTGGCGCGCAGCGCGGCGGGAAACAGCGCGCGGGTTTCATCGTAGAGGGTCTGCACGCGGCGCGGGTCGAGCCGGTCCGACCAGCCCACCAGGTCCGCCATGCCCGCCACGCGCAGCGTGCGGCCGATGCGGGCGTAGACGATCTTGCGCGCCGCGTCCGTGACGCTGACGACCGGTGCGCCATCGCTGCCCGCCCCGCCCTCCCCCAATGGCAGGCTGATGCTGTAGCCCTTGAGCGGATACAGGCCCGGGTCGATGCGCAACGGGCCGAGCAGTCCGGCACTGGCCACGCCGGTGGCCACGACCACGGCATCGGCGGCGATCGGCTCATGGGCAGTCCTCACGCCGCGCACGCGCCGGCCCTCCACCCACAGCGACTCGACACCGGTATTGAAGCGCAGCGCCACATTGGGCAGGGCGCACAGCCGGTTGAACAGGCCGACGCAGAGCTGGTGGCAGTCGGCCACGTCTTCATCCGGCGTGTAGATGGCGCCGACGATCGCACCGCGCGCGCCAGCCAGCGCGGGCTCCCGGACGATGGTCTCGTCGGCCGACAACGCATGCTGCTCGCAGCCGAGCGTCGCCTGGTAGCCGACCTGGGCACGGGCCGACGCAAAGGCCGCGGCATCGCGATAGACCACCAGCTTGCCGCGCCGCGCAAAGCTGAAGGACAGATCGGGCGAGGCCGCGCGCAGCGCCTCCATGCGGGCGCGGCTGTAGAACGACAGCGCCAGCAGCTCGCGCGTGGTGCGGTCGGCCCGTTCGCGGTTGCACGCGGCAATGAAGCGCAGGCCCCAGCGCAGCAGCGCCGGGTCCAGCGACGGCTTGAGCCGCAGCGGCGAATCGCGCCGCAACAGCCAGCCCGGCACATGCGACAGCACGCCCGGCCCGGCCAGCGGCGCCACATAGCTATAGCTGAGCTGGCCGCCGTTGGCATAGCTGGTGCCCTCCCCGGGGCCCGGGTGACGCTCGACCAGCGTGACCTGATGGCCCTCCTGGGCCAGCGCGTACGCCGTACTGATGCCGACGATGCCGGCGCCCACAACCGTGATCTGCATGAACTTGCTGGAATATCGGGGAATGCGTTGCCGGCAGATTACGGACGGTGGATGGGTCAGCGCAAATGCTGCGTTGTTGGAGGCAATGTCATGGGGCTATGGGTGGCGCGGTGCCGGTCTTGCCGGTCCGGGTTCCGATGGACCATCCGGCCCCGCCCAGAACTGGCAAGGTCAGTGCGGACTACGCCCGTTTGCGTTGCGCCGGGCCGCCCCACACCGCCGT